>JAEUKC010000314.1:0-3147 GCA_016794445.1 Myxococcales bacterium | reverse complement strand
GCGAGCAGCGCGTCGAGCAACGTGCGGCCGAGCTTCGCGAGCTCCAGCAGCGCCCGCACGCGTCGCGCCTGCAGATCGGCCCGGGCCGCGACCTCGCGCCCCTCGTTGCGGGCCTGGCCGAGCAGCACGAGCGCGCGCTCGAAGGTCTCCACCGCGCCGCCGATCTCGGTGCGTTCGCGCTCGCCGAGCACGCGAGAGATCATGCGCCAGAGCGCCACCTCGGCCGCGTAGTAGTCGCGCCGCTCGCCCTGCACCCAGACGCGCTTGACCACGCCCCACCGCACGAGCTCGGTCACGGTCATCGACACCGCGCCCGAGGAGATCTGCAGCTTGTCGCGCAGATCGGCGGCGGTGAGCGGGTGCGGCGAGAGATAGAGCACGGCCCACACGCGGCCCATGTTGCGCTTGAAGCCCCAGAACTCGATCAGGCGCCCGACGGCGTCGCTCACCATCGCCTCGGGCTCGCTCAGCGGCGCGCCCTCCCGGATCGGCTCCGACGGCGGCACCCGGGCCGCGGGCACGACCGCGCGCTCCTTGGTGGGCCGACGCTCCGCTGGCTTCTTGCGCACGACGGCCGAGCCTAGCCGGCCTACGCCACGCGCGCAGCGAGATCCTCGGCGACCTGCGCCAGGGCGTCCCGGGCCGCCCCCTTGGGGACGCCCTCGAGCGCCGAGAGGGCACGCGACGATTCGGCGGCCGCGCGGGCCCGCACCTCGTCGCAGGCGCCCGAGGCCACGATCGCGCGGGCGATGTCGGCGGCCAGCGCCTCGTCCCCCTCGCCCTCGCGCAGCGCGCGCACGCGCCCGAGCAGCGCAGCGTCGCGCGCGATGGCTCGGAGCAACGGGAGCGTGGGCTTGCCCTCCTTGACGTCGGCGAGGAGCGCCTTGCCGGTCTGCCGCGGGTCGCCCACGAGATCGATCAGATCGTCGACGATCTGGAAGGCCACCCCGACGTGCCCGCCGTAGGCCCCGAGCGCGGCGGCTACCCGCTCGTCGCCGTGGGCCGCGCGCGCGCCGCTGCGACAGGCCCAGGCGAACAGCGCCGCCGTCTTGCCCTGCACGACGCGCTCGTAGGTGATCTCCGAGAGGTCGAGCGAGGCCCGGCCGCGCAGCTGCACGACCTCGCCCTCGACCATGCGGCGGAGCGTGGCGAGCAGATCGACGAGGATGCGACCGCCCACGCCCTCGAGGGGCTGGACGATCTCGAGCGCGTGCACCAGCAACAGATCACCCGCGAGGACGCTGACCCCGTTGCCCCACACCACGCGCGCCGTCTCGCGGCCGCGCCGCTCGCGGCTGTCGTCGATGACGTCGTCGTGGAGCAGCGTGGCCGAGTGGATCAGCTCCGCGGCCACGGCGACCGTGCGCGCGCGCGCGACCTTGTCGCCGGAGAGCCCGTTGGCCGCGGCGGCCGACAGCAGCGTGGCCATGGGCCGTACGCGCTTGCCGCCCGCGGCGACGAGGTGCGAGGCGGCCTCGCGCGCGGGGCTCGGCCCCTTCTCGCAGGCGTCGGCGAGCGTGCCTGCGAGCCAGGCGAGGTCGACGGTCAGGGTCTCCTGGACGGCGGCCATGCGGGCCTGCGCGCGGTCGTCGACGCGTGGGTCGCGGGCCACCTCGCCCAGGGTCTCGAGGGTGCTGGCGATCACGGGGACGTTCCCGTTCGCACCCTTGGGATCGTGGGTGGAACCGGTGGACCGGCGGGCCGTCTCGGGCTGCGCGGAAGACTCGTCAGGGGCGCTCGAGAGAGCCATCAGGCCGTCCTTTCAATTTCTTTTGAAAGGACTGTAGAGCGCCCCGGCCGGCGGTCAAGGCGGCCTCGGTCGGCTCGAGCCCCTCGGCTCCAGGGCCGACGGGGGGTGTCCCCTGCGACGGAGGTGCGCTACGTCGTCGCACCCATGCCCGAACGCGGCGAGCGCGTGCTCATCGTCACCCCGACCTACAACGAACGCGACAACCTGGAGACCTTCCTCCGCGGCGTGTTCGAGTGGGCCCCCGAGGCCCACGTCCTCGTCGTCGACGACGCGTCTCCCGACGGCACCGGCAAGCTGGCCGACCAGATCGCCGCGCGGGACCCGCGCGTCCGCGTGATGCACCGCGCGGGCAAGCTGGGGCTCGGCAGCGCGTACCGCGAGGCCTTCGCCAAGGGCCTCGAGGACCCGCGCTACGACTACTTCTTCGAGATGGACACCGACCTGTCCCACGATCCGCAGTACCTGCCCGCGATGCAGCGCGCGCTGCACGACGGCGCGGACCTCGTGATCGGCTCGCGCAACATCCCGGGCGGTGGCGTCGAGGGCTGGGGCCTCGGCCGCCACGTGATGAGCAAGGGCGGATCGCTCTACTCGCGCACCATCCTCGGCCTCGGCGTCCGCGACCTGACGAGCGGCTTCAAGGGCTTCCGCCGCGCCGCGCTCGCCGCCATCGACCTCGGCGCGATCCGCAGCGAGGGCTACTCGTTCCAGATCGAGATGACCTACCGCCTCCTGCGCAAGGGCTTCTCCGTCAAGGAGGTCCCCATCGTCTTCGTCGATCGCCGCCAGGGCGCCTCGAAGATGAGCCGCCGCATCTTCGTCGAGGCGATCGGCGTCGTCTGGAAGCTGCGCTTCGACGCGCTCCGCAACCGCTAGCGCTTCAGGAACCGCGTCAGCGCGCCGCCCGCGGCGGTGGCGAGGACGCGGCCGCGGCGCGAGGCCTCGGCCGGGTCGCCCATGCCGATGGCGACCAGCAGGAGGGCCGGCTTGCTCGCGACGTAGGCCACGTGGACGAGCAGCGGCGTGAGGTCGTCGCGCGCGAGGCCGAGCAGCTCGCCGAGCTCGCGGTCGGCGACCGGATCGAGCGCGCCGAACCGCTCACCCTCCGCGATGGCCTCGTCGATCAGCGGGCTGGTCGGGACCGTGGCGCCGCGCACGACGTCGGCGAGGTCGTACGAGGCGCCGATGCCCATGAAGCGGCCGCGCCGCGGCGCGAGCAGCACCGCCGCCCGCGCAGAAGTGCCGATGCCGCGGACGATCGCGGCGACGAGCGTGTCGCGCTCGGGGGCGCTGTCGATCGCCTCGAGGATGGGCGTGAGCGAGGGGAACGGCGGCATGCGTGGCTCGTAGCTGCGCGCCGCGGGATCGGGCGGCGCGCCGCGCTGGGTCGCCGGGGC
>JAEUKC010000287.1:0-37487 GCA_016794445.1 Myxococcales bacterium | reverse complement strand
CCCCCGGGGCGCCCCGGGGGCGGGGGGGGGGGGTCGCTTTTGGGGGGCCTATGGGGGGGGGGGCCCCGCCCCCCCGCGGGCGGCCGCCGGCGGCCGCCGGCGGTCACACCATCGCGTGGAGGGTCTCGCGTACATAGCGCGCCGCGAGCGCCACGGTGCGCGCACCTCCGTCCGGCCCGAGCGGCGGCGCGACCTCGACCAGGTCGGCCGCGCAGATGCCGAGCGCCCCGAGCCGGCGGATCAGCGCGACGATCCACTCCGGCGTGAGGCCCTCGGCCTCCGGCGTCCCGGTGGCGTCGGCCCAGGCCGCGTCGGTGCCGTCGATGTCGTTGGAGAAGTAGACGCTCTCGACCCCGCGGGACTGCAGGTGCGCCATCACCGCGTCGAGCGCGCCGTCCGGGTCGCGGAGGATCTCCTCGGCCCAGAACTGCCGCACTGCGAGCGAGCTCTCCCAGTGACCGCGGTCGCGGCCCGAGGCGCGGGTGCCGACCTGCACCATGCGCCCGTCGCGGCCGAGGAGCTCGTTGGCGTGGTAGGACCAGGTGGCGAAGCAGTAGGGGACACCGAGCCGGTGCGGCAGCAGATCGGTGTGCGCGTCGGGTTGCACGACCCCCCACCGATCCCGGCGGACGCGGTGCAGGTGCGCCGCTACCGGCCACGCGACGGAGTGGTCGCCGCCGAGCACGAAGACCTTGGCCGCGGGCGCCAGCGTCGCCAGCAACCCGAGGGCGCGCTCCTCGATGGACAGCGGCGACACGGGCAGCGGAAGACCGTCGTAGAGCGCGGCCCGCGTGCGATCGATCTGGGCGCTCGACAGCATCTCGTCGTGGAGGAGCTGCGGCACCACGCGGACGTCGCCGACGTCGACGATCGCGTTCGCTTGCATGAACGAGCGCGTCTCGTCGTCGAGGAGCGCGCCCCGGATGGCCTGGGGGCCGAGGTTGGCGCCGCGTCGATAGCCGGCCCCGACGTCCGAGGGCACGCCGAGGATCACCACGCGGGCCTCGGCGACGCGGTCGAGGGCGTGCTGGAACGCACGCTCGATCGCCGCGTCGTCGTCGACACCGTAGAGCTTGCGCTGCACGGCCCGCTGCTCGGCGAGGCCCGTGGAGACGACGTAGAGCCCGGCCGCGGCCGGCCGCAGGAGGTGAGTGAGCTCGGTGCGCGCGTCCATCGAGCGACGCTAGCGCCTCCGTCGCGCGAGCGCCCACTCGGCGGCGTCCCTCACCACCGCGCTCGGGTGCTGGGTGGCGAGATCGGCGAGCGCGGCCTCGCTGCCCTCGACGTGCGCGAGCCCCAGCGCCGCGTTGCGGGCCAGGCCCTCCTCGGTCGCCCGATGCAGCGGGCTCCCCTCCACGAGATCGGTGAACGCCCCACCTCCCGGCATGCCCAGGCGGGCGAGGTCGACGAGCGACACCTCTCCCCAGCGCGCGTGCGGGACGTTGCGCTCCGAGAGCCTCGACGGCGGCCGCTCCTTGCCGTTGAACGGGCACACCTCCTGGCAGACGTCGCAGCCGAAGAGGTGGTGAGACGCGGCCTCGCGGAGGTGGACGGGGATGGGGCCCCGCTGCTCGATGGTGGCCGTCGACAGGCAGGCCCCGGCGTCGAGCACGAACGGCGCGACGAACGCTTGCGTGGGGCAGGCGTCGAGGCACAGGGTGCAGCGACCACACCGCTCCTCTATCGGCGTGTCGGGCTCGAGCTCCAGTGTGGTGACCACCTCGGCGAGCAGGAAGTAGCTCCCTCGCCCCGGCGCGATGACCATGCCGTTCTTGCCGACGAAGCCGACCCCTGCGCGCGCCGCCCACGCGCGCTCGAGGACCGGCGCGGTGTCGCTCATCGGTCGGGCCTCGATCCCTTCTCCGAGGGACCGCACGAACGCCGCGAGCTTCCGCACCTTCTTGCGGAGGTAGTTGTGGTAGTCGCGGCCGCGCGCATAACGGGCGATGCCGCGGGCGAGCGCGGGCACCGGGTCGGCGTCGGGGCGATCGTACCGCGCGGCGACCACGACGACGCTGCGCGCCCCGGCGAGGATGTCAGGGCCGTCGAGGCGCGCGCGGGTGTCGACGTTCGCGGCGAGGTAGTCGAGCGGACCGTGGAGGCCACGGGCGAGGGCGGCGCGATAGCGCGCGTGCTCCACCTCGAGGGGCAGGTCGGCCCGTGCAATCCCGACCTGCTCGAAGCCGAGCTCGTGGGCGCGGGCGCGGACCCGCGCGGAGAGGCTCACGGCGGCAGCGCCGCCATGCCCCCGTTGTACCGCTGGTCGAACTCCTGATCGCTCATCTGCGCGAGCTTGATCGTCTCGATCAGCTGACCGATCCAGCAGAAGCCGCCGGTGAGGAGGAGGGCGATGCCCATGCCCGTCTCCTTCACGTAGAAGCGCTGGATGCCACAGACGCCCGTGAACAGACCGACGGCCGCGAGGATGAGGGCGGTCTCGCGCTTGAGCGCCTGCCCACCGGCCATGCCGTAGGGCTGCATCTGCGCCTGCGGCGGACCGTAGGGCCCCGGCGGCTGACCGTAGGGCGCCTGTCCGTAGGCCGGCGGCGGCTGGCCGTACCCAGGAGGGGCGCCGTATCCAGGCGGAGGAGGCTGCCCATAGCCACCCGCGGGAGGCCCTCCAGGGGGCGCTCCGTAGGGCGAAGGTGCCCCACCGAGGGGCGGCCCCTGCCCCGGCGGATAAGGAGGAGATCCAGGAGGCCCACCACCAGGCGGTTGCATCGCGCCACAGTAACGCAGCTTCGGCCGTGGTCCATCCCCTCGATGGGAAGTAGACGAAAGCGCCGCGCGTTGCCCGGCCGTGACCGCGTGCCTAGAGTGACGGGGGACCCTTGGACGACCCTTCTCGTCATCCTGGACCGAGCCCCGCGCAGGTCCACGCGTGGTCGGACGGCCTCTCGGTGCACGTCGTCTCGGCGGCGCCGCTCGTCGTGCACGTCGGGTCGCCCGCGCTCGCGGCCACTCCGGCGTCGCCCACGGCGGCTGCGGCGGCGCCGGCGTCTGTGCGACCGGGCCTGCTGGATCTCGTTCGCGACGACGCGAGCGACCGCGCGCTCGAGGGGCTCGCGCGTCGGGGGCCGACGCGTCTCCTGGCCTTCGGCGTCGCGGCGCTCGCCACCCTGGGAGCGCTCGGCTCCCTCGCTGCGTGGTCGACGATCGGCGCGCTCGCCCTCGCGTGGCTCGTGCCTTGCGGCGTCACCGCGGTCGTGGCCTTCGTCGTCGGTCTGCGCACCGAGCGCGGGGTGATCCGTCATCCGCTCGAACCCGCGGCGCTCCGCTACGCCTTCGCGCATGGCGGGGTCGTGCGCATCGGCCAGCTGGCCCACGAGACCGGGCGTTCGCTGCGGGAGTGCCAGGCCGGTCTGGACGCGCTCGTGTCGGCGGGGCACGCCACCCTGGACTCGGACGAGCAAGGAGGGCTCATGTATCGCATCCCCGACGCGCACGCCGAGGCGAACCGCCTCGAGAACCCCCGTGTCGCGGCGCTGCGTCTCGAGGACCGGGACCGATGATGCAGCTCACCTGCGGTCGCTGTGGAACCCAGTGGGCCGTCGTCGGCTCCACGGCGCCGCCGTGCCCGCGATGCGGCGCCATGGTCGCTCCGAGCCCAGGCGTCGCCCCCGCCACCTCGCGCAGCCCCATGGCGGCGACGACCGAACGCACCGCGCTCGGCACCCCCGATCCGGTCGCGAGTCGTGACGTGGCCGGCGCCCACACGTTGCCCGCGCCCACGCCGGCCCAGCTCGCCCCCTACCTCTCGAGCACGCCCTCCTACCCCGCGCCGGCGCCTTCGTATCCTGCACCCACGCCTTCGTATCCAGGCGCCTCGCCCTCCTACCCCGCGCCAGCCGCCGTGCATCTGCCGTCGTACCCAGCGGCGGCGCCGCCGCCGCCCGTGCACGTGGTCATCCACGCGCCTGCGCACGCCCCCGCCTACGCCCAGCCTCCTCCCGGCGCCCTCGCGCCCTACCACCGCAAGCGCGACTCGGGCATCGCGGCGTTGCTCTCGTTCTTCGTGCCGGGCGCGGGACAGCTCTACAACGGCCAGGTCGGCAAGGGCGCCGCGTTCCTGCTCGTGACCATCTTCGTGAACGTGCCGCTCATGTTCGTGTGGGTCGGCTTCGTCACGCAGCTCGCCACCTGGCTCTGGGCGATGATCGACGCCTACGTGTCGGCCGAGAAGATCAACCGCAGCCCTGGTTGAGGCCTGGCGGTGTAGACTCCGTTCGTGGCCCGACCCCGACGCAAGAGCGAAGCTCCCAAGCTCCGTGTGATCCAGGGCGGCGCGCAGGCGCTCGTGTCGCGCGAGGCGCGTCCCCGCTCCGAACGCCCCGACCTCCTCGCGTCCACCACCCGCAAGTCCATCGACCCCCTCGGGGCAGGCGCCGAGCCCACGACCGAGGCCGAAGTCGAGGCACCGACGCGCGCAGCGCAGACCCAGCCGGCGTCGAACCAGCGCAAGCTGATGGCCGTGGCCATCGCCTTCGCTGCGGCCGTGCTGGTGTACTTCCTGTTGCGCCGTCGCTGAGTGTGGGGACCGCCGGTGAGCGGTCCCCACCTCGCTGTCACTGCGCGGTCACTCCGGGATCTTCGGCGTCTCGCCGCGGGCCACGCGCGCGAGGAACGCCGAGAGGTCCCCCTTGGCCTGGTCGACGTCGAACGCCACGAAGTGCCCGTCGCGCCCCGCGGCCGGCGTGTACTGCCGGAACGCCGCGGTGACCTTGGCGGCGCCCCCCGCGTTGCCCTGCACGCTGTCCACCGGCTTGTTGTCCCCGATGGGCTCGACGATCGGGCCGACCCAGGCGAGCTGCGCGGTGAAGGCGTAGTTGATCTGCGGGTTGAACGGCGAGTACGTGTCGCCCTTGCCGACGAGCTGGAACACGTGGCGCGCGAACGGGGTCGCGCCCGGGACGACGATGTCCTGCTGCGCGACGTGCAGCGGGTCCGACGGATCGGTCCACGACTGCAGCAGCGACAAGACCGGGTGGAACTCGCCGATCGCCGCCGGGCTCGACTCGCTCAGCGCGATCCACAGCGAGTCCTTGATGTTGACCGGCTGGGTCTTGGAGAGCAGCGAGTCGAGGAGGCCCGCGCCCTGGCCGCTGAACACCGCGCCCTTGACGGTGGTGTCGGCGGCGAGGAACAGCGCGCCCTCGGTCGCGCCCTGCGAGTGGCCCCAGAACACGATCTTGGTGCCGTCGAGCTTGGGGCCACCTTCGACGGTCAGCGCCTCGGCCACGCGCACGAGGGTGTGCTGGTCGGCCGCGCCCTGCAGCGCGTTGTAGCGTGCCGCCTGCGGGTTCGCGAAGTTGAAGAACAGATCGTTCGGGCTCGCGGTGGAGCTGCCACGTCGCGGCCCGTGCTGGACCTGGTCGATCCCGAGCACCGCGAAGCCCGCGGTGCCGCCGGCGACGGTGATCTTCGAGAGGGTCTTCGCCGCGCCGTCGACCGCGTGGCTGCGGAACGAGCCGCCCGTGCCGTGGGCGTAGAGGGCGACGGGCCAGCCGGCGGCGGGCGCCGTGCCCTTGGGCACCGTGAGCGCGGCGCAGACCTTCTCGGTGCGCACGCTGGTGATCGGTTCGGAGGGCCCACCGGCCGTCGAGAACGCGCCGCCCTCGCTGAGGTACGGCGCCGTACCCTGCTGGTAGACCGGCACCTCGATCATGCCGTGGTACTCGTCGAAGTCGGGCGAGTCGGCGGCGGGGCACGCGCGCTTGTCCTTGTCGTCGGCCTGCGGGCACGGAGACTTCACCCCCGCCGCGCACTTGACCCACGGGTCGACCTTCGGGGCGGCTCCTGCGCGCGCGCTCGTGCGCAGGCGGTTGGCGACGGTGCGCGGATCGCCGACGGTGAAGACGTTGGCCACGAGGACGTCGGTCTTGGCCATGCCCTCCTTGGCCATCAGATCGCGCAGCGGCTTGTAGGCGTTCCAGGCGTCCGCCAGCTTGGCGTCGCTCGGGGCCGTGTCGGCGATCAGCGCGGCGAAGTCCGCGTCCTGCTTGAAGTCGGCGCCGATCGCGCTGCAGGCGCCCTTGGCGTCGCGCGCGTCGCACCGCTTGACGCCGGTCCTCATGAGGACCGCATAGGTGCCGCCGGGCTTGTACGGATCGGCGCGGTTCGGGCGCACGCCGACCGAGTTCGCGCAGATGTACCGGTTGCGACCGTTGGTCACGAACACGTTGAGCCCGCGCCGCTGCCCGAACGTGGCGCCCGGGGTGAGGTCGACCACCGTGGTCTGGGCCTTGGCCTCGACGCCGATCTTCACGGTGTCGAACTCGAAGTCGTGATCGAAGCGGAAGAGCGACGTGGCGTAGGGACCGAACGGCTCGGCCTCGAGGACGTCGAGGTAGCGCTTGACCGCGTCGAACCCCATCGGGGGCTTCGGGTCGTGGGGGTGGTTCGCGAACGAGACCTTCCCGGTCGCCTTGTCGCGCGCGGCGTCGTTGGGGAACGGCAGGCGGTAGAAGTCCTCGTGCGAGTCCCCCGCGCGGGGCACCTTGAAGAGCGCGATGCCCGTGCCGTCCTTCGCGTCGGGGCAAGTGGCCCCCTTCCAGGAATCGAGGCCCGGGACGAACGGCGGCACGCCCTTGGTGTACGCGCCCGGGGCGGGTTCGATGGCCGAGCCGCACTTGCCCGCCTGGCAGAGGAGCCCCTGCCGGCAGTCCTTGTTGGTGGTGCAGGTCTCGTTCACGTCGCTCGTGCCCGCGGCGACGCACTTCGGGAACATGCTGGTGCCGTCGAACGCGCAGCGCAGACCCTTGGCGCAGTCGTTGTCGCCACCGCAGCCGTCGCCCGCGGCGCCCGACCCGGCCTTCTGGCACTTGCCCTTGGCCGTCGTCGTCGCAGGGCCGCAGATGCCCGAGGCGCACTCGTCACCGACGAGACACGGGTCGCCCTCCTTGCTCGTGCCCGCGGCCGCGCACTTGCCGTCCGCGCCGCAGGTGAGGCCGTCGCGGCACTTCTTGTTCTCGTCGCAGGTCCCGCCGATGCCGACGCCGGTGACGGTGTCGTAGCCCGGGGCGGTCGCGCCGCCGTTGCAGGCCGCGAAGCCGCCGACGAGGAGCGCCGCGCCGAATCCGCGCGCGACGAGGGAGGAGGTGCCGGGCCTGCGGAGTCTGGAGAAGGAGGTCATACCCCGGAAGGATACCCAAAACGGGCGATTGCGCTCGCCTAGTGCGAGGGGCCCTCGCCCTCGCGGTCGATCAGGCACCGACGAGCATCTCGCCCACCCGGGCCAGCGCCCGGACGTCGTGCACGTCGCCGTCGAACGCGGGCACCTGCAGGACCAGGGAGTCCTTGTCGCCGGCGTCGCCCGCCCGGAGCCGCGTGAGGTTCTGCGCGTCGCGCAGGGCGAGCAGGCGCGCGTCTTCGCTCGCGTGGGCGATGGCGGCGAGGAGCTCCGCCGAGGGCGTGAGGCCTATGTTCCGCAGAGCCTCGGAGGGATCGCCTTCGCCTGCGGGCACGTGGACCCGGTTGACGACGAAGGCGTCGCGGGGCATCGCGAACGCCCGCAGCCGCTCGGCGAAGAAGTTGATCTCCTCGATGGCCATCGGGTCCGGGCTCGTGACGAGGACGAAGGCGACGTCGGGGCTCCGCAGGGCCTCGCTCACCCGCTTGGCGCGCTCGGTGAACCCGCCGAACAGGTCGTTGATGGCGGCGATGAAGCCCGCGAGATCGTCGAGGAACTCGCCGCCGGTGATCTTGCCGATGGCCTTGAAGACGAGCTGCGAGCCCTTGCCGAGGAGGCCGAACGCCACCTTGCCGCTCCTGCCGGAGAACGCCTGCACGAACCAGCGCATCGCCGGCGAGTCGATCGCCTCGACCATGCGCTCGGGGGCGTCGAGGAAGTCGAGCGCGTTGGCGGTGGGCGGCGTGTCGAGGACGATGAGGTCGTAGTCGCCGGCCTCGCGCAGGGCCTGGAGCTTCTCCATGGCCATGTACTCCTGCGTGCCGGCGAGCGACGTGGAGACGTACTGGTAGATCTTGTTGTCGAGGATGTTGTCGCGCGCCTTGGCGGTGGAGGCGTGCTTCTTGACGATGTCGTCGAAGGTCCGCTTGGTGTCGAGCATCATCACCGTGAGCGAGCCCTTCACCTCGACGCCGGCGCGCTCGAAGATCGCGGGCGAGATCAGGGCGGCTTCCTCGGTCATGGCCTCGAGGCCGAGGCTGTTGGCGAGCCGCTTGGCCGGGTCGATGGTCAGGCAGATCACCCGCTTGCCGGCGCGGGCCATGGCGAGGGCGAGCGCCGCGGAGGTGGTGGTCTTGCCGACGCCACCGCAGCCCACGCAGAGGACGACCTTCTTCTTGTCGAGCAGCTTGTGCATGCGCACCGCGGCGGGGATCGGCATGCGCACGCTGCTGCGGCGGCTCGGGGGGGCGTTCACAGGGGTCCGCGAGCAGTAGTGGCGACGCTGGCCGGAGACAATCCTGCCCCGTGCTAGCGTCGGCGCGTGCCGCTGCGCGTCGTGCCGTTGGGGGGCCTGGGCGAGGTCGGGATGAACTGCCTCGCCGTCGAGGTCGGCGAAGGCGGGCCCATCGTCGTCGTCGACTGCGGCGTCACCTTCCCGGACGCGCCGCGCGGGATCGACGTCTTCCACCCGGACCTGCGCTGGCTCGTGGCCCGTCGCGACCGGATCGCCGGGGTGCTGGTCACCCACGGCCACGAGGACCACATCGGCGCGATCCCGTTCCTGGCCCGCGCCGTCGGCCCCGTTCCCGTGCACGGTCCCCCCTACGCGCTCGCCCTCGTGCGCGAGCGCCTCGCCGAGCACGCGAACCTCCCGCACGCCAAGCTGCGCGACCTGCCGCCGCTCGTGCCGACGACGCCCCGGCGCTCCTTCGCGCTCGGTGCGGACTTCGAGATCGAGCCCATCCGGGTGACCCACTCGATCGCCGACGCGACCGCCCTCGTGATCCGTACGGGCCTCGGCACCGTGCTCCACACGGGCGACTTCAAGATCGACCCCGATCCGCTCGACGGCGAGCAGTTCGACGTCGACCGCTTCGCCCAGGTCGGCCGCGAGGGCGTCGATCTCCTGCTCTCCGACTCGACGAGCATCGACATGGTCGGCACGAGCCGCAGCGAGCGCACCGTCGCCGGAGCGCTCGAGCGGCTGATCGTCGATGCCCCGGCGCGCGTGGTGGTCACGCTGTTCGCGTCGAACGTCCATCGCCTGCGCGCGCTCGCCGCGATCGCCGGCCAGACGCGGCGCAAGCTCGTGCTCCTCGGCCGCGGCGTCTCGACCCACGTCCGCGCGGCGACCGAGACGGGCTACCTCGCCATCCCGCCCGAGCTGTTCGCCTCTGTCGAGCAGGCGGCCACCCTGCCCCGCGAGCAGGTGCTCGTGGTCGCGACCGGCAGCCAGGGCGAGGCCCGCGCGGCCCTCGCCCGCCTCGCGCTCGACGATCACCCGCAGCTCCGCCTCTCGCCGGGCGACCGCGTGCTGCTCTCCGCGCGCGCGATCCCCGGCAACGAGCGTGGGGTCATGCGCATGATCGGGGACCTGCACCGCCGCGGCTGCGACGTGCGCATGTGGGCCACGGACCCGGACATCCACGCGAGCGGACACGCCTACCGCGACGAGCAACGACGCATGATCGATCTCTGCGCGCCGCGGGCGTTCGTGCCCGTGCACGGCAACCGCCACCACCTCGAGCGGCACGCCGTGCTGGCGCGCGAAGCAGGGGTCGGCTCGGTGGTCGTCGTGGAGAACGGCGAGGTCGTCGCGGTCGAGGGAGGCCAGGTGCAGAAGGCCGGCACCGTGCCGAGCGGGATGGTCGCCACCTTCGATGGCCTGCCCATCGCGCCCGAGGTGCTGCAGGAGCGGCGGATGCTCGGCGAGGTCGGCGTCGTCTTCGCGCACGTCGTCGTCGACGCCGAAGGTCGAGCCGTCGCGCCACCGTCCATCGCGGTGCGCGGCCTCCCGCGGGCCACCGAGCAGGGCATCGCCGACGAGGTGGTGGCCACCCTCGAGACCCACCCGTTCTCGGAGACCACGACCGAGACCGTGGCGGAGGTCGTCCGGCAGGCCGCGCGCCGCGGGGCAGCCCGCGAGACCGGCCAGAAGCCCGTGGCCGTCCCCCTCGTCGTGAAGGAACGCGGCAGCGCAACCTAGTTGGCGTAGTGGCGTTGACGGGCTGTATTTCTCGTGGTCCCATGACTGGGCCATGGCGCCTACGACGTTGACGCTCCCCCACCTCGGCGCCTGCGTCGTCGACGGAGTCCTCGGCACGGGGGCGTCGGGACGCGTCGTCGCAGCCCGGACGTCGAGCGGCGTGCACGTCGCGCTCAAGATCGTCCCGGTCGCCCAGGTCGCGTGGCTGCAGCGCGAGGCCGAGCACCGCATGCTCGCCGGTCCTCGCCAGGCAGCGCTCGACGGGGTGCTCGCCGAGGTCGAGGGCGTGCCCTCGGCGGTGCTCGCGTTGCCGCTCGTCGAGGGCGTGCCGCTCGGGCGCCTCACCGCGAGCACCCCCGACGCGCTCGCGCAGGTGCTCTCCGAGGTCGCCGTCACGCTGGCGGCGCTGCACGCAGTGGGGGTGCGCCACGGGGACGTGAAGCCCGACAACGTGATCGTCGATCGGGAGGGTCACGCGGTCCTGGTCGATTTCGGCCTGTCGGCGCCGTTCGAGGAGCCGCTCACGGGCGCGACCCTCGCGTTCCTGCCGGCCGAGCGCCGCGCCACCCCCGATCGGCCGGGAGGCGCCGAGGCCGACGTGTTCGCGCTGGGGCGCACGCTGCTCGTGACCGCCGAGCGGCTCGGCCTGCCGCCCTCCACGCTTCCGCTCGCGATGGTGGCCGCGTCGATCGACCCGGGCCTCCGCCCGCGCGCGGCGTTGCTGGCCGACCTGGAGGACGAACGCCCTTCGCTCGAGGTGGCGTACGTGCGCGTGCGCCGCGCCGAGATCGCCGCGCACGCGCGGGCCGGAGGCGCGCCTCCCCCGGGCGTCGCCGGGCGGCTCGTCGGGGGGACCCTCCACGCCCTCGCCGGGCTCGCCGGCGCACGGTCGAGCGGGCGGCCACTCACTCCGCTCGACGCCACCGGCCGTCGCGCGGTGCTCGCGCTCGCCCGGCAGCAGGCGCCCACGGCCGAGGAACTCCGCGCGGACGAGGACACCTTCCTGTCCGGTGGTGCGCCGGTCGACGAGGCGCTTTCGTTGCCGGAGGCCCTGGCTCGCCTCGCGCTGCGCCCCGACGACCCCTCCGGCCTCGGCGCCCTCGCGCGCTGCGAGCCACCGAAGGAGCTGCGGCGCGACGTCGTGCGCCTCCTGCGACGGGCGGGGCTCCTCGAGCGAGCGAGGGTCCTCGCCTCCGCGACCGACGACCACGCGCTCGAGGCCGAGGTGCTCCGGCAGCTCGGCGCGCCGATCGAGGCCCGGGCCGTGCTGGAGCGAGCCCCGGAGGAACTGGGGCGCGCGGTGGACGCGCGGCTTCGCCTCGACGCCGGTGATCTCGACGGAGCCGAGGCGGCGCTGGCCGGCGCGGAGGATGGCGACGAGGTCAAGGCGCTCGTGCACTGGGCGCGCGGTCGATTCACGGAGGGCCTCTCGGTGGTCGACGCTGCAGCGCCCTCCGACGCCGAGCAACGCGCGCGCCTCGACGCCGTGCGGGGAATGCTGCTGCACGCGCGGGGCGATGCGGCGGCGGCGCGCAGCGCCTTCGTGCGCGCGGCCGATCTCGCGACCGCCCTCGGCGCCCACCGGCTTTCGGCGACGGCGCTCGGCAGCGCGGCCGCAGCGGCGCACGACGAGGGGCGGCTCGGCGAGGCGTGGACCTACGCGACCCACGCCGTCACGCGGTTCCGCCGCCTCGGTCGGCCGAGGGACGCCGCGCGCGCGCTGATGAACCGCGCCGCGATCGCCTGCGCGCTGGGCGCGCGCGCGGACGCCATGGCCGACGCGGCGCGGGCGGAGTCCCTCGCCGAGGCGCACGGCGACCGCCTCACGGGCACGTACGCGCGATGGATCCGCCTCGAGTGCCAGCTCCTCACGAGCGAATCCCCCGAGGCCCCGCCGGGCGATCCCGCCCTCGCCGACCTCGCCGGCGACGACCGCGTGCTCGCCGCGGCCTACGCCGTGCTGGCCGGCCGAGCACCCGCCACGTCGCTCGCCGCGGTCCCCGCACCGGAGGGCGACAAGGCGCGGTGGACGCTCGCGCGCGCGCGCCTCGCGGCCACCGATGTCGGGCTCGACGCCGTCCGCGATCTCGCTCGGCTCGACGATCGTAGCGCGCCCCCGTCGACCGTCGGGCCCACCCTCGCGAGGGGCCTCGCCCTCGCGGCGGCCCACCACGAAGGCGACGTCGCGCGCGCGATGGCGACCCGGCTGCGGGCGCTCGTGTCCCGCGTCTCCGCGGAGGTCCCGGCCTCGCACCGCGCGAGCTTCGAGGCCCTTCCTTGGGTGCGCGCGACCCTCGCGCTCGACGCCCGCGCCGACGCGGTCGGCCTCGGCGAGGGGCAGATCGACATGCTCACGGCGCTCTCGCGTGGCCTGCGCGACCGCACCTCTCTCGGCGAGCTGCTGCGCCAGGTGGTGGACGGCATGGTGCTGTGGCTCGGGGTCGAGCGGGGCCTCCTGTTGCTGCGCGCGCCGGGCGATCAGCTCGTGGCGCGCGTCGGCCGTGGCATCTCTCGCGACGATCTCACCGGGGAGCAGCGCAAGCTCTCGATGACCCTCGCCCGCCGCGCTCTCGAGACGCTCGAGCCGGTGGTGGCGGTCGACGCCGAGGACGAGTCGAGCGACGTCTCGGGCTCGATCCACGCGCTCCGGCTGCGGAGCGTGCTCGCCGTGCCGCTGGTCGCGCGGGGAGAGGCGCTCGGCGTCGTGTACCTCGACGATCGCGTGCGCCGCGGCGCATTCGGGCCGCGGGAGGTCGCGTGGGTGCGCCTGCTGTCGACGCAGGCGGCGGCCGCGATCGCCGACGCCCGCGACACCCTGCGACTGCGCCGCCTCGCCCGCCGCGCCGAGCGCGCCAAGAACGAGCTCGAGAAGGTCCTCGCGCGCACCGAGGGGGACCTCGCGGTCGCGCGGCAGGAGCTCTCCCGGCATGCGCCCATCGCGGCCGGCGCAGACCCTCGCGGCACGCGGCACGTCTACCGCGCGATCATCGGCGACGGGACCGCCGTGCGCACCCTGCTGCACACGCTCGACCGGGTGGTCGACGCGGCCGACGCACGGCTGCCGGTGCTGGTCAGCGGCGAGAGCGGCACGGGCAAGGAGCTCGTCGCCCGGGCGATTCACGAGCTCGGTCCACGTCGACACAAGTCGTTCGTCGCCGAGAACTGCGGCGCGATCCCCGAGCCGCTCCTCGAGTCGACGCTGTTCGGCCACGTGCGCGGCGCCTTCACCGGCGCCGATCGCCCCCGCACCGGCCTCTTCGAGATCGCCGACGGCGGGACGCTCCTGCTCGACGAGGTCGGCGAGATGGGCCCCGCGATGCAGGCCAAGCTGCTGCGCGTGCTGCAGGACGGCGAGGTGCGCCCCGTGGGCGGTGAGCGCTCGGTGAAGGTCGACGTGCGCGTGGTCGCGGCGACGCACCGCGATCTGGCCGCGATGGTCACCGAGGGGCGCTTCCGCGAGGACCTCTACTACCGCCTCGCGGTGTTGCCCCTCCGCGTCCCCCCGCTGCGGGAGCGCGCCGAGGATCTGCCCGCGCTCGTTCGCCACCTCGTCGCGCGGTTCGCGGGGCGTGACGTGCGGGTCACGCGCGCCGCGCTGTCGGCGATGGCCGCCGCCCCCTGGCCTGGCAACATCCGCCAGCTCGAGAACGAGCTGCGCCGCGCCCTCGTCATGTGCGACGACGTGCTCGATCTGCAGCACCTCTCGGCGGAGCTGCAAGGGCTCGCCGTGGCGAGCGCCGGCGAAGGCCCTCCCACCCTGCGCGATCAGGTCGACGCGCTCGAGCGCCGCCTCGTGCGCGAGGCACTCCGCCGCAGCCAGAACAACCAGACGCAGGCGGCCAAGGCGCTCGGGCTTTCGCGCTTCGGCCTCCAGAAGATGCTCAAGCGCCTCGAGGTGCGCTGATGTCGGGCCAGCTGGGCTTGCGTTCAGCCGTCCGAGGACGCAAGATTCCTGGGATGCGCTCGGCGGTGGCCCTGGTCGTGCTCGCGTGGGGAACCGCCGCTTCGCTGGGGTGCGGCGCCAGCATGCGCACGGTCGTCGAGAGCGACATGCGCTTCGAGCACTGCTACCGCATCGACGACGACGCGGGCGCACCGGCCGAGGCCAAGCGCGGCTGCTGGCACGACTGGGTCTCGCACTACACGCGCGGTCAGGACCGCAACCGCGTCGACTACGCCAAGGAGCGGCTGCGCGTGCTGAGCCTCGCGCCGGTCACGAGCCCCGTCGCCCAGCCCTCGTCCACCATGGCGGGCCCGAAGCCTTCGAGCCCCTACGCGCCCCCGCCAGCGATCACGCCGTCCGAGGGCAGCGTCACGAGCCCTTCGGGGTGGCCTCCGGGGGCCTCCACCGCTGCCGTCAAGCAGCAGTAGGCGCCACGGTCGAGGACGCCCCGGTCGAGGACCCCACGGTCGAGGACGCCAAGGTCGAGGACCCCCCGGTCGAGGACGCCACGGTCGAGGACCCCACGGTCAGGGACAGGGCGTGCCGAGCGGCGCCGGCGCGACCACCATGGGCGTCTTCTTGAGCACGCTCGAATAGAAGCAGCCGTACTGGTACTTCACCGCGTCGAGCTGCGAGTAGATGGCGTGGGGATCGTAGACCCCGTCGCCCGCGTACTGCACGAGGATCCCCGTGTAGGGCCGACCGTCCTCCGACTTCAGGTTGTTCGAGATCGGGTACGGCCGCAGGCCCGAGAGGCCACCGAGCGAGAGCGCGTCCTGCATGGTAGGCCAGATCGACTCCCCCGCCTCGGGGTGGCCGTAGGAGAGCGCGACCGCGTCGTACAGCACGGTCGGGAAGTAGCTGTCGTCCTTGCCGACCGGCTCGTAGATCGCGCGCACGGGGTGGCCGGGGAGCGGTCGGCGCGAGACGCGCGGCATGTAGACGAAGGGGTCGGACGGCTCCCACGCGGTCTGCAGGAGGTGCAGCGCCGGGTGCATGAACGAGAAGCCCTCGCGGTTCGCGCCGAGCAGCGCCGCGATGAGCCCCGCGGTGTCGTCGTAGAGCTTGGTCTTGGTGATCATGAACGACCAGTACCCACCGGCCCCGGTGGGCACGAGGCCCTGGATCTTGGGGTCCACGGCGCCGATGATGTTGGTGTACATGCCGCCCATCGACTGGCCCTGGGCCATCAGCTGCGCGGTCGAGAACCGATACGCGGTCTCGTCGGCCGGCAGCGACATCCCGGTGCACGCGGCGACGACGGCAGGATCGATGGTGAGCTTCTCGAGGGCCCGGATGAGCAGGCGCTGCTCGATGACACCTTGACGGAACGTGTCGCGAAAGGCGGCGAGGTTCGCGAAGTTGAGGTACTCGGTCTCCTTCGCACCCGGCAGGCGCTCGGGGTTCACCGGGAGCGCGCTCGCGGCCATCGCGATGCCGAACGGCGCGACCACGTGCCCGGGGCCCTCGCCCTTGGTGTTGCACCCGAGCTTGCCGAGCCACTCGTCGCGGGTGCCCTGCGGGCACGAGGCCACGTCGTCGGTCACGCGCCACTTGCCGCGATCGGCGATGGCATCACTGCGGCCGCCCGAGCCGTGGAAGTAGATCACGAGCGGGTAGCCGCCCTTCGGCATGGCCGACTTCGGGAGGGTCAGCGTGATGGGCGCGACGAGGTCGCCCTGCTTCTGCGGCAGGCCGTCGGGGCCGAGGACGAAGAGCCCCTCCTTGTCGAACGGCTGCGCGCCCTTCTGGAACTGCGGGTAGGTGACCTTGGCCTGCACCTCGCAGTAGCGATCGTGCTTGGCCCCGTCGTCCGGATCGACCTTCGTGTCGGTGACGGTGACCGAGTACTTCTCGACCATCTTGTCGGTCAGCGCGCCGAGATCGGCCACGACGTCGCCGGTGGTGAACACCGTGGCCGCCGCGACGTCGGAGAGGGCGACGCCCTTCTCGCCGAGCACCTTGCCGAGCTTGCCGAACGCCGGCGCCGCCGCCGCGCCACGCGCCCCCGCGGGAGCCTGACCGGCGAGCAGGGCGCCGAGCGCCGCGGGCTGACCGAGCGGCGCGCCCTTGGCGTCGTTGGCCGACTTGAGGACGACGAACGCGTAGGTGCGCTTGCCGTGCAGCACGAACCCCGGGCGCGGCGCGAGGCCGAGCACGTGGGTGGGCACGTAGTCGTCCTCGGTGAGCGTGGAGGCGACGACGGGGAAGGTCTTGCCGCGATCGGGCGACGCATCGTCGACGTCGATCAGGAGGAACGGTCCGGTCGTGACGACCGTGTCGATCGACCGCGTGGTGAGGGCGCCGTCGAAGCGGAAGTACGCGACGGGCATGAGCGGCCAGCCGGCGCGATCGGAGGCGATGGCGCGCAGACCCGCCACCAGCGACTTGCCGAGCGGGTTCGGGAACGACTGTCCGCGCGGGGTGCCCGCGGTCGAGAGGCGGAGATCGGCGGGGAACGGGAAGCGGAAGAACCCGTCCTCGCCGTCGAAATCGGCGTCGAGCTCGAACACCACCTGGACGGCCGGCGTGGCGGGGGGGTCTTCGGTCTTGGAGGAGCACGAGGCGACCAGCGCGACCACGCCCAAGAGAAGCTTCCGCATCGAGTGGAGCGTAGCAGCGATCAGGGCGCCTTGAACGAGCGGACCTTGCCGACGAGGCCGGTGATGAACACGGGCGGCAGCTTGGGGTACCCCGGCATCTTGCCCTTGCCGTTCTGGATCGACTGGGCGAGCTGCTGGTCCGTGAGACCCTGTACGGCGGGCGCGCCCAGATCGGCGGCGCCGACCATGGGGCCCTTGGGGCCGTCGCCTTTGCCCGCAGGCCCGTGGCACTGGAGGCAGACGTTCTTCCAGACGCCCTCGATGATGCCGGCGAGCTCTTCGGGCCCCATCTGGCCGAGCTTGGCCGCGGCGTTCGGCGCGGTGGCACCTGGGCCCTGGCCTGGCTGTCCGGCCGCGAGCTGCCCGGGCCCGCCGGGTCCTTGCGACGTCGGCTCCTCGTCGTGGTCGTTGGCGTTCCACTCCCGGGTGGGCTTCGAGCAACCGGCGACGACGAGGAGGCCGGCCGAGACCAGCGCGAGCAGTGACGGACGCATCGGCAACTCGGTTAGCACGAAAGCGCGGCCCCGTCGGCAGCGTGGGTGGTGCGCGAAACCTTGCCGTTACCTTCGCTCGCTATCACGCCCGTCGTCTGGTCGCGGGAGAAGCCATGAAGAAAATCGAGGCCATCATCAAGCCGTTCAAGCTCGACGAGGTGAAGGATGCCCTCACCGAGGTCGGCGTCCAGGGCATGACCGTCACCGAGGTGAAGGGCTTCGGACGCACCGGCGGCAAGAAGGAGGTCTACCGCGGCTCGGCCTACGTCGTGGACTTCGTCCCCAAGGTCAAGGTCGAGGTCGTGGTGCCCGACGACATGGTCGACGCGGTGCTCGAGGCCATCGAGAAGGCCGCCAAGACCGGCCGCATCGGCGACGGGAAGATCTTCGTCACGCCCCTCGCCGAGGCGGTGCGCATCCGCACCGGCGAGCGCGGACGCGACGCCATCTGAGGCGTTCGTCGCGCGAACAGAAGCCACTGAGTTCAACGCAAGATTTCTGGAAACAGCACTGGAGGAAGCAATGGGCCCCAAGGACGTTCTCGATTACGCGAAGAAGCACGGCGCCGTCATGGTCGACCTCAAGTTCGTCGACTTCTTCGGGACGTGGCAGCACACGTCGGTCCCGATCCACCGGCTCGAGGAGTCCTCGTTCGAGGACGGCTTCGGGTTCGACGGCTCGTCGATCCGCGGGTTCCAGCCGATCAACGCGTCGGACATGCTGATCGTGCCCGACGCGGGCACGGCGCAGATGGACCCGTTCATGGCGCACCCCACGCTGAGCCTCATCTGCAACATCCTCGACCCGATCTCGCGCCAGAACTACCCGCGCGACCCGCGCTACATCGCCAAGAAGGCCGAGGCGTACCTCAAGCAGACCGGCATCGGCGACACCGCGTACTTCGGGCCCGAGGCCGAGTTCTTCGTGTTCGACAGCGTCCGCTACGACGTGCAGGGCCACCAGGCCTCGTACGCGATCGACAGCGCCGAGGGCCACTGGAACACCAACGCGCCCGGCTCGCTCGGCTACAAGATCCGCCCCAAGGAGGGCTATTTCCCCGTCTCGCCGATCGACTCGCTGATGGATCTGCGCACCGAGATGTGCGTGAACCTCGCGAAGGTCGGCGTCGAGGTCGAGACCTCGCACCACGAGGTGGCGACCGCCGGTCAGTGCGAGATCGACATGAAGTTCAACAAGCTGGTCACGATGGCCGACCAGCTGATGTGGTTCAAGTACGTCGTCCGCAACACCGCCAAGGCGCACGGCAAGACCGCGACGTTCATGCCGAAGCCGATCTTCGGCGACAACGGCTCGGGCATGCACGTGCACCAGTCGATCTGGCGCGAGGGCAAGCCCCTGTTCTCGGGCGACGGCTACGCCGGCCTGTCCGAGCTCGCGCTCTACTACATCGGCGGCGTGATCAAGCACGCGAAGGCGCTCGCGGCGATCACCAACCCGACCACCAACAGCTACCGCCGCCTGGTGCCGGGCTACGAGGCGCCGGTCAACCTCGCGTACTCGTCGCGCAACCGCTCGGCGGCGCTCCGCATCCCGATGTTCTCGCCGTCGCCGAAGGCCAAGCGCGTCGAGGTCCGCTTCCCGGATCCCACGACCAACGGCTACCTCGCGTTCGCCGCGCTGCTCATGGCCGGCCTCGACGGCATCCAGAACAAGATCCACCCCGGCGATCCGCTGGACAAGGACATCTACGCGCTCTCGCCCGAGGAGCGCAAAGACGTCCCGAGCATGCCGGGCTCGCTCTCGGAGTCGCTCGAGGCGCTCGAGAACGACCACGCGTTCTTGCTCAAGGGCGACGTGTTCACCAAGGACGTGGTCGAGACCTGGGTCGAGTACAAGCGCGAGAAGGAGATCGGCCCGGTGCAGCTCCGCCCGAGCCCGTACGAGTTCTTCCTCTACTACGACGCCTGATCGAGGGGCGTGAGGCGCTGGGGCGGGCTCAGGAGGCCCGCCTCCTGCAGCTCGGCCCAGTGGCGACGCAGCTCGCTCTGGGCCTGCGCCGAGGCCTCTTCGGGGTTGAGGCGAGCATCGACGACGATGGCAAAAGAGCCGTCCTCGGTACGGAAGAGGCCACCCCGCTCGTAGTCGGAGGTGGCTTCGCCGTCTCTCTGGTTGGCGAAGAGGAGCTCGTACACCGGGATCGCGAGCGAGACCCCGCCTTTGCCCTGTTCGCCGATCAAGGCGTGGATCATGTGGACCGGTGTCATGTCCAAGAGGTAATCACCCGGTGACGGAGGACAAGCCGGGTGGACGTGTTGCGGTTCTTCGTGCTGGTGGGCGTGCTCGTGGTGGTGCACGAACTCGGGCATTTCCTCGTCGCCCGCCTGTTCGGCGTGAAGGTCCTCACGTTCTCGCTGGGTTTCGGGCCGGCGTTGCTGGTCCATCGCGGCCGCGAGACCACCTATCAGCTCGCCCTCCTTCCCCTCGGCGGATTCGTGCGCATGCTGGAGGCAGAGCGCCCGGACAAGGACGCGCCTCCGCTCTCGGAGCGGGAGGCGTCGCGCGCGTTCGACCGGCAGCCCCGGCTCGTCCGTCTCGCCATCGCCCTCGGCGGTCCGGTGATGAACCTGCTGCTCGCGGTGGTGCTCCTCTTCGTCGTCTACCTGCCGCGGGCGAGCGTCGAGCTCCCGCCCGACATCGGCACCGTCGTGCCGGGTTCGCCGGCCGACGGCCTGCTGCACCCGGGCGATCGCGTCGTCGCCGTCGATGGCGTGCCCGTCACCACCTACGGTGAGGTGCACGAGCGCGTGACGGCGAGCCCGGGCAAGCGCCTCGTGCTGACGGTGCTGCGCCTCGTCGATCAGCCGAAGCTCCACGAGGAGCGCATCGAGCTCGGCCTCATCCCGCGCCCGGTGCTCACCGAGCAGGGCACCGTCGGCCGGCTCGGCATCGGCGCGCTCGCCCCCGCGGCGTGTATCGGCGTGCCCGACCCGTCGTCGCCCGCCTACCGCGCAGGCCTCCGCACGTTCGACCTCGTCACCCACGTCGGCGGCATCGCGACGCCACGGTTCTCGGACCTAGAGCGCAAGCTCCGCGACAACCCTGGCGTGGCCGTGCCCGTCCGCTACCTGCGGCCACGGGTGATCCCCGTCGGCGCGCTCCCGGTCGGGGACGCCCTGCCGCTGCTCGAGATGGCGGCCTACGAGGCCTCCATCGCGGTCGTCGCGCCCGAGGTCCCGCCGACCGGGACCAGCGGCGGCGGCCTCACACGGGCGGGGATCGAGAGCTCCGATCTGTACGTGTCGAGCGTGCCGACGGGATCGTCGGAGTGGCTCGCGGGGCTGCGCCCTGGCGATCGGCTGCGCTCGGTCGACGGGGTCTCCATTCCGGCGTTCGTGACGCTGATCGAGGACCTCGGCGCGCAGGCGTCCCGCACCCGCCTCCTCGAGTGGACCCGCGACGGCAGGCCGATGACCGGGCTGTTCCGGCTGCGCCACGAGGAGTGGATCGACGTGACCGGTCGACGCCTCGAGCGCGACACGTTCGCTTCCCAGCACTTCGTGCCCACGGTGCCGGTCACGCTGATCGACCAGCCGGTCCGGCTACGCTCAGCGGCCTCGCGCGCCCTCGCCGAGTCGGGCCACGCCATTCGGTTCATCGCGGTGAGCACGCTGCGCATCCTGGGTGGCCAGGCACCTCTGCGGTCCCTGGCCGGCCCGATCTCGCTGTACGACGCCGCGGGACGCGCGGGCGCTCGCGGGCTCGACGAGTTCCTGTGGGTCATGGCCGTGATCTCGATCAATCTCGGCTTGCTCAACCTGCTCCCGATTCCCACTCTCGACGGAGGACAGCTGCTCTTCCTCGGGGCGGAGACCGTGCTGCGGCGTCCTCTTTCGCTGCGGGTCCGCGACGCCGCCGGGCTCGTTGGTCTGCTCCTGCTCGCGTTCGTGATGATCGTGGCGGTGCGCAACGACCTGCAGCGCCTCGAGTCGGTCACGGCCCCGGTGCCGAGCGACTAGAACTTCTCCTCGCTTCGGAACCACCGACGTGGCATCGGAAAGGAGATGAGCTCAGGGCCCCCGGGCAAGCCACGTCCCCGCCAGATCGAGGTGGAGACGATCCGCGTCCGGTCCACGCGTCCCCCGGCCGGGCCCCGTTCCGAAGCTCCCCCCGCCGGTCCCGGTGCCCGCGAAGCCCCTGCCGAGAAGCCAGCCGAAGACCCTCGCCCGAAGCCCGTGAACCGTGGGCCGCGGGCGAGCGAGCCGCGCGGTGCCTGGGAGGCTCGCGGGGCAGACGCGCCGCGCAGCCCGCAGCGCGGCCCCGATTTCCGCAAGCCTTTCCGCCGGGGAGGCAGCGCCCTCCCCGTCACCGCGCGGAACGTGGCCGCCGAGGTCGTCGCGCGCGTCGAGAAGGACGACGCGTTCGCCGCCGCCGTCCTCGACCACGAGCTGCGCCGCGCGACCGATCTCTCGCCGCGTGACCGCGCGCTCGCCACCGAGCTCGCCTACGGCACGTTGCGGCTCCGCCCGCTCCTCGAGCGCTCGATCGAGGAGGCCACGCCGCGCGGCATCGGGGCGCTCGATCCGCGCACGCGCGCCCTGCTGCTCGTCGCCGCCTACCAGCTGCACTACACGCGCATCCCCGCGTTCGCGGCGGTGAGCGAGGCCGTCGAGGCAATCCGCACCACGCGGGGGCGCGCGGTCTCGGGCTTCGCCAACGGCGCGCTGCGGGCGGTGGCGGTGACCGCCGAGAAGGCGCCGCTCCCTCGTCCCCCCGTCGCGTTCCGCGAGGCCACGGCGCCGTGGCTGCGCCGCGCGCTCGAGCGCTCCATCGGCGCCGACGCGACCGAGGCCCTCCTCACCGCCGGTCCGTATCCGCCGCCCGTCCACCTGCGCGTGCGCCGGGTGCGCGGCCGCGCCGACGAGGAGACGCGCGACGCCTGGCTCGCCGAGCTCACCGCGGCCGCGCAGGCCAGCGGCGTCGCCAAGATCGAGGCGGGCGCGTTCTCTCCCCTGGCCATCCGCGCGCGCGGCATCGGCGATCCGCACGCCCTCCCCGGTCACGACGACGGGCGCTTCACGGTGCAAGAAGAGGGCTCGCAGCTCCTCGCGCTGCTCCTCGGCGCCGGTCCTCGCGACGTCGTGCTCGACGCGTGCGCGGGTCGCGGGAACAAGGCGTCGCTGCTGGCCGAGCTGATCGATGCTGAATCCCCCGACGGTGGCGGTCGGCTCGAGGTGGCCGACCTCCACCCCGACAAGCTCACGCGGCTCGGTCGCGAGCTCGAGCGCCTCGGACTGCCTCCCGCCAAGGCCTACGCCGTCGACTGGTCGGTCGGCGTCGGCGAGGTGCCGCCCGCGGCGTTCGATCGCGTGCTGGTCGACGCGCCGTGCAGCGGCACGGGCACCATCCGTCGACGGCCCGAGATCCAGACCCGTCGCAAGGCGGCCGATCTGCCCGGTCTGCAGGGCATGCAGGCCCAGATCCTCGCCAACGCGGCGCTCGCGGTGCGGCCGGGCGGTCGGCTGGTGTACGCCGTCTGCAGCGTGCTCCGCGACGAGTGCGAGGCGGTCGTGCAGCGCGTGCTCGCCGAACACCCCGGGCGCCTCGAGCCAATCCCGTTCGACGCCCCCATCGCCGCGAAGCTGTTCGGGCCCGACGCGACCGACGGGCGCTTGCTCACCCACCTCCACGGCACCGACGCGTACTACGTGGCGAGCTTCCGTCGTCCGAGCTGAGCGAAACGAAGTGGAGCGAAGCCTCGGCCGCCTCCATGGGGCGTCAGAGGCGGATCGCGATCGCGAACGCCGGGGCGAGGCTCGTCACGGCGAACGACCGATCGATCCCTCCGAGCGTGCCGCCGACCCAGTCGCGCTCGATGCCCATCTCGGCGAGCACCCGCACGCGGCGGAAGCCGATCCCGATCCCGATCTGCCCGACCACGAACCCGCGGATCAGCCGCAGCTCGAGCGGGGCGCTGCTCGCGTCGGCCTGGAATGGCCCGGCGATGCGCTCGACGCCGAGCTGCACGGCGCCCCACGCCGTCACGAGTCCCGCGTCGCTCTGGAAGGTGACCGCGAGGGGTAGCGTGGCCCCGTAACCGCGCGCGTCGTCGCGATGCACGATCGCGTCGTCAGGGCGGACCGCGAGCCTCCCGCGCGCCTCGATGCCGAGCAAGAGCCCGAGGACGCCGGCCTGCTCGGTGCGCTGTTCGAGCGCGTTCCATCGCACACCGAGGCCGAGGTCGCGGCCGCCGTAGCGCAGGGTGGCCTCGGTGCGGCCCCCGAGCCCGAACGTGGCGCGCACGACGCTGCCCATGCCCGGCTTGACCACGTGGCCGACGCCGTCCGGATCGGTGACCGGCTGCAGCGGGACCAGCGCAGCCCCCCCTGCGGTGAGGTGGGCCTCGTTGGGCGCAGCCGCGCGCGGCTCGAACAGCGCGGGCGTGGTCGTGGCGCAGCCGCACAGGCCGCCCACGAGCGCCCCGAAGAGCGCGGCGCGCGCCCGCGCGTTCACTTGCGGAAGCGAGACGCGTACTCGTTCTTGTCGGCGCGCGCCTTCAGCTCGGCGTCGTCCGGGTGCAGCTCGATCGCGCGCGCGATGAGCTGGGCCTCGTTCTCGGGGCGCTTCGGGTCGGGCAGGCAGCACTCGACCGGACAGACCGCCTGGCACTCCTCGTGGTCGTAGAAGCCCACGCACTCGGTGCAGCGGTCCGGGTTGATGACGTAGATCTCGTCGCCCTGCGAGATGGCCTGGTTCGGACACTCCGGCTCGCAAGCCCCGCAGTTGATGCACTCTTCGGTGATGTGGGTCGCCATCGCGGGACGCTTCTACTGGGCGGTCGCGCGAGGGTCAACGCGCCACCTCGGTGGAGCGCCCACGGCGGCGCTTCGGCGGGCTCGACGCTGGTGCAACCATGCTCTAGGGTGCGCGCCGATGACGGTTCTCGACCTGTCCGCGACCGCGCCTCTCGCGACCGTGCGCGCGCTAGGGCTCGTGCTCGGCCTCGCGGTCTTCGGCGTGGGCTGCAAGCCCGAGGTCGGCGACAGCTGCCAGGTGGGCACCGACTGCAGCGTCCAGGGCGACCGCTTCTGCGACACGTCGATGACCGGCGGCTACTGCACCATCTTCAACTGCAACCCCAATTCCTGCCCTGGCGAGTCGGTGTGCGTGGAGTTCCACGCCACGACCGGCGAACCCGTGCTCCCGAGCGGAAGCGGCTCACGCTTCGCCCGCCGCTTCTGCGTGCGCACCTGCGAGAAGTCGAGCGACTGCCGTGACGGCTACGCCTGCGTCGGCGCCGCGGCGCGCGACGGCCGCGTCATCGACAGCACCACCGACTTCCAGCTCTGCCTGCCCTGAGACATGGGCGGGCGATCGACCCTCGGTCGGCTCGCTGCGCAGCTCGCCACGGGTCTCTTGGTCGTCCTCGTCGTCGCGACCGTGGTGTTCTTCGCCTTCCGGCTGTTGCCCGGCGACCCCACCCTCGTCGTCCTCGGCGAACAGGCCACCCTGGCCGAGCGGGCTGCCCTCCGCGCGCGGCTCCACCTCGACGATCCGCTGTTCACGCAGTACCTCCGCTTCGTCGCCGGCCTGCTCCACGGCCAGGCCGGCGCCTCGCTGCGGACGCCGAGCCGCGACGCGCTCACCATCGTCGTGGAGTCACTGCCGGACACGGCGCGCCTGGCGGGGGTCTCGGTGGGCTTCGGGGCGGTCCTGGGCGTGGGCGCCGGCCTCGTCTCGGTGGCGTCCACGTTTGGCTTGCTGCGTCGCCTCGCGGAGCGCTGCATCGTGCTCGGCGCCTCGGTGCCCTTGCTGGCGTTCGCGCCGGTCGTCACCTGGGCCCTCGCGGTGCGGCTGCGGTGGGTCCCCTTGCCCGCCGATCCCGACGCGGGTCTGCGCGGTCTCCTCTTCGCCGGGCTCCTGCTCGGCCTGCCACTCGGCGCCGCCGTGGGGCGCATGGCGCGAGCGACGCTGCTCGAGGCGCGAGAGAGCCCGTTCCTCCGCGTCGCGCGGGCCAAGGGCCGCTCGCGCGCCGCCATCTGGCTCGTCCACGCCCTGCCCACGTGCGCGGGCCCGCTCGTGACGGTGCTGGCGGCCCAGCTCGGCGCGTTGCTCGGCGGCGCGGTCGTCCTCGAGCGGCTGCTCGAGCGAAGGGGCCTCGGCACCGTGCTCGTCGACGCGCTCGCGGCGCGCGATCTGCCCGTCCTGCAGGCCTGCGTCCTCGTGTCGGCGACCTTGTTCGTCGTCGTCCAGGCGCTCGGGGTGCAGCTCCACGCCGCGATCGATCCGAGGGCCCGCTGACGTGCGGCGCGCGTGGCCACTCCTGCTCGTCCTGGTCGTGGCGACGGCGCTCCGCTTCGCGCGGGCCGCGGATCCGCGGCGAATCGTGCTGGTCGACGAGCTCGCGCGTCCTTCGCTGCGTCACCCCCTCGGCTGCGGCGACGGCGGGGTCGATCTGCTCGCGGTGGCCACGGAGGCGTTGCTCCGCGGGCTCCTGCTCGCGCTCGTGGTGGCGGCCTTCTCGCTCGTCCTCGGGACCACCCTCGGCGCCGCGGCCGGCCTCCGCGGAGGCGTCGCGGCGCGCGCCCTGACCCGGCTCTGCGACGGGCTGCAGGCGTTCCCGTCGTTCGTCCTCGCCCTCGCGCTGGTGGCTGCGGTGCCCCGGCCCTCGCGCCTGCACGTCGCCGTGGTGCTTTCGCTGACCGCGTGGGCGCCCTTCGCGCGGCTGGCGCTCGCGGAGCTCCGGGTGATCCGCGGGCTCGCGTACGTCGAGGCCGCGCGCGCCCTCGGTGCCCCCCCCTTGCAGGTGCTGCTCCGGCACGCGATCCCCGCCGCGTTGCCGACCGCCCGCGCGCAGCTCGGCTCGACGGCGTCGGCGCTGCTGGTGTCGGACGCGGCCCTCGCCTTCCTCGGCCTCGGCCCCGCCGACGGCGTCTCCCTCGGCGCCCTCGTCGATCAGGGCGTCGGCACGCTCGTGCGCGCGCCCCACGTGCTGATGGTGGGCGCCGGTGCGCTCACGCTCGCGGCGGTCACGGTGCAGGCGCTCGCCGATCGGCGCGGCGTCTAGCGGCCGCGGAGCTTGCGCACGTCGCCGACGCGCAGCGTGACCTTGCGGGCGTCCAGCCACTCGGCGAGCGGCACGACGTACTTCCGCGAGGCGCCGACGAGGTCCTTGAACTCACCAGTCGACATCGTGCCCTTCTGCTCCAGCAGCGCGACGACCCGCCCCCGCAGCTCCTCGAGGGCCGCTGCGTCGAACCACAGATCGCCCTGCACGTGCACGAGGCGCGAGGCCCCGGCGAGCGCCAGGCCGAGCGCGCGAGCCCGGGGGATCTCGAGCCCGAGCGTGCGCGCGAGCTCCGTCATCGTCGGGGGGGCGAGCCCGGCCTCGGCGAACGCCGCCGCCATGGCGAGGGCCTTCGGGTCGTCCGCCCTCGCGCGCGCCGTGAAGCCTGCCGCGCGGATCCGGTCGCCGTCACGCGCGAGCCGCCCCTCGGCGACGGCGCGCTCGAGGGTGGCCTCCGCGAGCCCAGGTGCGGCGTTCGCCGGCACCCCCGAGAGCGCCACGGCGAGCGGCACGCCTTCGTCGTCCGGGTGGGTCGTGTGGTAGCGGCTCACGTGGGCGAGCAACGCCGCCTCTGCCCGCGCGCGCGCCTCGGCGCCGACCCAGCGGAGCCCGCTGCCGCTGCGCACCTCCGCGGGCGCGAGCTTGTTCGCGAGCTCCTTCGTCACGTGCCGTGCGGGCAACCGCAGCGCGAGCTCCGGCGACGAGAGTCCGAGGAGGCCGGTCTGGTCGATCTCGAGCTCGGCCCGCGCGAGCTCGGACGGGTCGAGGAGTCCGCGCAGGCGCGCCGCGTACCGCGCCCGGCCACCGACGAGACGCCCCGGGTGGGTCCGGAGCACCACGAGCGATCCGAGCGTCGTCCCCACCGAGGCGAGCGGGCCGTCGGCTCGCACGACCACCCGGTCTCCCGCCGCGAAGGTGGTCGGCCTGGTGAACACGGCGCGCACGAGCCAGGTCTCCCCACCCGCCATCGTCGTCCGCAGCTCGTCCGAGTCGATCGGCGCGATCGGCACGAGGCGCCCCGTGGCCTCCTCGGTTCCGAGGTGGAAGGCGATGCGCGCGCGACGCCCGAACGGGCGCCCCCCCCGCGCACGGGTGAGGACGGCGTCGAAGGCGCGCCCGATCGCCATCGTGCCCGGCTTGGCGAGGGTCTCGCCGCGGTGCAGGTCCGCGAGGTCCACGCCCGACAGAGCCACGGCGACGCGCCCGGTCGCGACGACCTTCGGCACGGCCTGGCCGTGCTGGTGCAGGCCGCGCACGCGCACCCGTGTGTCACCGGGCAGGAGCGCGAGCTCGTCGCCCACGGCGATCTGACCCGCGACGAGCGTGCCCGTCACGACCACGCCCTGACCACGGGGCGCGAAGGCCCGGTCGATCGCGAGGCGCGCCGGCCGATCGCGACGGGCGCGGACGTCGACCGTGCTCGTGGCCGTGGCGATCGCCGCCCGCAGAGCCTCGAGCCCTTCGCCGGTGCGCGCGCTCACGAGCAGCACCGGCGCCTTCGGCCACGGGGTGCGGGAGAGCGCCTCCTCGACGTCGATCTGGCACAGCGCCCGCGTCTCGGCGTCGGCGAGGTCGGCGCGGGTGATCGCGACCAGCAGCGTCTCCACGCCGAGGCCGGCGAGCACCAGCAGGTGCTCCCGCGTCTGGGGCATCACGCCCGCGTCGGCGGCGACGACCAGCAGCGCGACGTCGACCCCCTGCGCACCCGCCACCATCGTGCCGACGAAGCGCTCGTGACCGGGCACGTCCACGATCGCCACGGTCCGAGTGCGGCCGTCGCGATCGACCACCTCCATCGGGGCGAAACCGAGCTCGATGGTGATGCCACGCCGCTTCTCCTCGGGCAGACGATCGGTGTCCACGCCCGTGAGCGCGTGGACGAGCGTGGTCTTTCCGTGATCGACGTGGCCTGCGGTCCCGAGGACGGCCATCAGGGCTTCGGCGCGCTGCTGCCGGTGGAGGCCTCGAGCGCGTTGTCGGGGTGCTCGCGGTAGCGGCGATACCAGTACTTCACCTTGACGACGTAGTCCTGCGTCTCGGCGATGGCGGGGATGCCACCCGCGCGGATGACCGCGCCCTCCCCCGCGTTGTACGCCGCGACGGTGAGGTCGAGGTCACCGTTGAAGGTGTTGGCGAGGATGCGCAGGTAGCGACAGCCGCCGAAGATGTTCTCCCGCGGGTCCCACGGATCGACGACCAGGAGGCGCGCGCCCGTCTCGGGCATGAGCTGCATGAGCCCCTGCGCCCCGGCGACCGAGAGCGCGGTCGGATCGAAGTCGCTCTCGACCTTGATGATGGAGCGAACGAAGGCCTCGGGCAGCTGGTAGTAGGCGGCCGCCTCGCGGACGATCTCGTCGTACTTGGTGTAGCGCTCCACGCCCCCCCCCCCGAAGGGGCGCGGGTGCCAGCCCGGCGGCTTGGCCTTGGGCCCGTCGCTCGACTTGGCGTGGAGCTTCCACGGCTCCACCTTGCTCGGCGTGTTGGTGAAGTGCAGCACGCCATCGGCGTCGGTGTAGCTGTAGATGTCGGCGTGCGCGTCGTCGCCGAGGGCTCCGAGCAGCGCGAGGCCGGCGGTCCAGGCGACCAACCGCAGGCGGTGGCGGGGCGTTCGGGCGATCATCGGCGGGGTCATCATGGGGCGACTCGGGCGTCTCGGCCAAGCGTTCGACGGGAGGGCGGTGGGCCGGGCGATCGGAAACACGTGAGGAACGAACGCGCAACCCCGCGAAGACATACGCCGGAACGACCAGGGCCATTCCGCCACCCGCCCGCGAACCTTGCCCAGCCCCGAGGGGGTCGCTACCCTGAGGAACTGACCATGCGTGCCGTCCTAGGGTTCGTCGCGGTGAGCACCCAGCTCGCCCTCGGTGTGGGCTGTTCGGCGGCCGTCGTCGACCCCGCCTCGATCGACTCCGGGGCCGAAGCGCTCTCGGTGGTCGAGGTCCGTGCCCACCAGACCGGAAACACGATCGACCGGCTCGACGCCTCGGCCCGCTTTCTCACGGTCGGCAAGGATGCGCGCGAGGCGGCCCTCGATCTCCTCGGCCTCGGCTGGGCTGCTCCGCCGAGCGGCACCTGCGTCGCGCCGCAGGCGGTGGTCCCTTCCGCGAGCGCGCGCGTCGATCTCCGCGACCTCTCTCCGGTCACGCTTTCGGTGCTGTCGAATACAGGCGCGGGCCTCGTCGCCGATCCCACGCAGACGTTCGCCCTCGAGCCGCGCGCGTTCCCCGACGTCGCCGGCCTCGTCTCCGGCGTGGTGTTCGTCGCTCCCCAGACCACGCCGGTCCCCAGCTTCCCCCGCATCGACGGCGTGTCCTTCGCGGTCGGCGGTCGGGCGCTCACGGGCTTCGAGCTGCCCGAGCTCCCCTCCAAGGTCCGCCTGGTCGGCGCCCTTCCGACCACGATCGCGGGCGTCGAGGCCTACTCGGTCGAGGCCGGCGGATTCGACCTCGTGGTCGGCACGCCCTCCTCGACCGATCCGATCGTCGTCGAGGTGGTCCGCTCCGGCGTCGTCCACGCCCGTTGCGGGTTCGACGCAGCTGGCAAGCTCCGCATCGACGCGGTGTCGGCCGGTGGCGTCGGCGAGCTCGGTCTCGTGCTCCGTGCGCAGCGGCGTGTGGTCCGCGACGATGCCGTCCTCGGTCAGGTCGACGCCCGCCTCGAGCGCGTGGTCGAGATTCGCGTCGTCGCGCGCTGATTTTCGTCGGATGCGTCGGGTCGATTCGCACGGGCATCGGTGGGCCTGGATTCCCGCGGGCTCGACGCTCGCGGCTTGCCTCGTCGGCACCCTCGTCGCGGGCGCGGCGCCCAACGTGAAGCCGAGCGCCTCGGCCTCTCACCCGAGCGTCTCGCATCCGCCCTTGCACCCCGCCTCCCCGCACCCCGCCGCCTCGGCACACCCTTCGGGGCACGCCTCCGCTGCACCGGGCGCGTCGTCGAAGCCGAAGCCGCCGCCGCTCCCCAAATACGTGCCCAAGCCCCCGCCGCCGAAGCCACCCCTCGGCTACGCGCCGATGGTCAAGAAGTGGCACGCGGCAGGGCCGGCCCCGATCCTCGACGCCCACGGCCGGCCGAAGCTCGTGCTCGTCGCCATCAACCGTGTCGAGCGGGTGGAGCTCGAGGCCCGCACCGACGCCGGGAACTTCGGGCCCGTCGAGCTCGAGAAGGCGAGCTTCATCCTCCGATCCGCGGATGGCGCGCACCACCCGGTGGAGCCGCGGCTCCTCGACGTCGTCTACGCCCTGCAGCGCCACTTCGCGGTCGGGGAGATCCGTTTCCTCTCGGGCTACCGCACGCCCAAGAAGCCCGGCTCCAACCACGGGTACGGACGGGCGCTCGACCTCGTCGTCCCCGGGGTCGCCGACGACGAGGTGGCTGGCTACGCCCGCGGCCTCGGCTTCGTCGGCGTCGGCATCTACCCGGTGAGCGGGTTCATCCACCTCGACGTCCGCGAGCGGAGCTTCTTCTGGGAGGACCGGTCGGGGCCCGGGAAGCCGAACCGCACGGTGGGGATCCTCGCGCCCTTCGCGGCCGCGACCGACGCCGCCGCCCGCAAGGAGGGCCGCTGCGGCCTGCCCCCGCCGGTGATCGGCCACGACGTCGCCGGCGCCCTCGCCCTCCGCGCGAAGACCCTCTCCGAGGCCAACCACACCGCCGAGGCCTCCGCCGCCTACGACGAGGACGACGATTGACCGACGACGACGTGACGGCGCTGGTGCGCGCGCTCCGCTGGGAGGAGGCGTGCGACCTCGCCCTCGCGCGTGGCGATCGGTTGCGGGCGTTCGCGATCGCCATCGAGGCGCGGGACCTCCCACGGCAGGAGCGGCTCGTGAGCGGCCTCTCGGCGGAGGACGACCCGAAGGCGATCGCCGTCGCCCTGCGTCACGGCGATCGCCTGGCCGAGGGCCTGGTCCACGGCCGGTTCGAGCGTGGCGACGACGCCGCGGCTTGCTTCGAGGCCGCGGGGGAGTTCCGGCGCGCGGCGGCGACGCTGCGACGCTGCGGCAAGACGGCCGAGGCCGGCCGGGCCCTCGAGGCCCACCTCCGCGCACGACCCGACGACGAGGCGGCGGCGGTCGAGCTCGGTGCGCTCTGCCTCGAGCTCGGGCGCGCGGAGGCTGCGCTGCGTGTGCTCCGCGATCTCGCCGGCGACGAGGCCCGGAGCCTGCGCGAACGCGCCCGACGCGCGCTCGAAGGAGCCTCGGACACGGCCCTGCCGTCGCCCTGGCTCTTCGGTCGCTACGAGGTGGTGCGGGAGGTCGCGACCACCGCCACCTCGCGCGTCCTCGAGGCGCTCGACCGCCTCGAGCCCGGCGCGCCCCGCGTGGCGCTGAAGGTGTTCGTGGGCGGCGGCCAGAGCGGCGCCGGTCGTGACGCGCTCGTGCGGTTCGAGCGCGAGGTGCAGATCGTGTCGCTGCTCGACGCGCCGACCGTGCTGCGCCCCCGCGCGCTCCTCCCCGAAGGTCCCACGCTGGTGCTGCCCTGGCTCGGTGGCGGCAGCGCGCAAGGCCTCGTGGAGCGAGGCGCGGTGCCCGCGCGGAGGGCCGCCGAGATCGTCGATCGCGTGCTGCTCGCGCTCGGCGCGGCCCACCGGCGGGGCGTCGTGCACCGCGACGTGAAGCCCTCGAACATCCTGCTCGACGACGTCGGGGGGGCGTTCCTCACGGACTTCGGCGTCGCCCACCTCGGCGACGCCGGGGCGACGGCGACCGCGGGCGTGCTCGGGACCCTTCGCTACATGGCGCCGGAACAGCGGGCGGGGGAACCCGCCACCCCACGCAGCGATCTCTACGCGCTCGGGGTGGTGCTCGGCGAGCTGCTGGGCGCGCGGGCGGCCTTCCCGCCCGCCGTCGCCGCGCTGGTCGACCGCTGGACCGCCGAAGAGGAGAGCGAGCGCCCCGCGTCGGCCGAGGAGGCCCGCGCCGAGCTCACGGCGATCGCCTGGCCGGACGAGCCGTTCTCGACGGAGGTCCCTTCGCTGCGGCCCTCGGGGGCGTCCTCGCGCTTCGTCGAAGAGTCCGCGCAGATCTGGAACGACACGTTGCTCGATCGCCGCGAGCGCTGCATCGCTGCGGGTAGCCCGATCGCGGCGGTGCTCCTGCGCTTGCGAGATCCGGCGCTGCCGCGGATCCTCGGGCAGCGCGGCGGGATGCTGCGGATCGAGATCGTGCGTGGCGCGGCGCGGGCACCGACCGCCGAAGAGAGCACGCGCCTCGCGCCGCTCGTCGAAGCGCTGCACGCCAGTGGTGCCATCGTGAAGGTCGTCGAGACCGAGCGCGGCCTGGCGCTCGCGCTGGTCTGACTCGCGGTCCGAGGCAGCGGCGCCCGGACGGCTCAGACCGGGACGACGATGTGCTTCTTGGCGGGGCGTGCCTCGCGCTTCTGCGCGTACCGCGCGAAGCGGGTGGAGAGCTCGGCACGCAGACTGTCGCCGGGGACGATCGCGTCGACGACGAGCTCGCTCCCGAGCTTCACGAGGTCGATGTCCTCCTTGTACTCGGCGCGGAGCTGCGCGACGTAGGCCTCGCGCGCGGGGCCGGCCGGGATCTCCTGGATCTTGTTGAAATACACGGCGTTGACGGCGGCCTGCGGCCCCATCACGGCGATGCTGGCCGAAGGCAGCGCGAGGCAGGCGTCGGGCTCGAAGGCCGGCCCGCACATGGCGTAGAGGCCCGCGCCGTACGCCTTGCGCACCACGACGGAGACCTTGGGCACGGTGGCCTCGCTGACCGCCGCGATCATCTTGGCGCCCGCGCGGATGATGCCCTCGCGCTCGACCTTGGTGCCGATCATGAACCCGGGCACGTCGGCGAGGTAGAGGAGCGGCACGTTGAACGCATCGCAGAGCCAGATGAAGCGCGCGGCCTTGTCGGCGCTGTTCACGAACAACACCCCGCCGAGCCACTTGGGCTGGTTGGCGACGATGCCGACCACGCGGCCGTCGATGCGGGCGAAGCCGGTGAGGATCTCGCGCGCCCAGAGCGCCTTGATCTCGAGCCAGCTGTCCTCGTCGACGATCTCCTTGATCACCGCGAGCATGTCGAACGGCTTGTTCTCGTCGGCCGGGACGATCTCCGCGATCGACTTGCCCGAGGCCTTGGGGGGGCGGGCCGCGATCGTCTTCGGCGTGGCCTCGTGGTGGTCGGGGAGATAGGCGAGATAGGCCTTCGCGCGCGCGATGGCGTCGTCCTCGGTCTTGCAGAGGAAGTCGCCGCAACCCGAGACCGAGCAGTGCATCTTGGCGCCGCCCATCTCCTCGAGGGTCACTTTTTCGCCGATCACCATCTCGGCCATGCGGGGCGAGCCGAGGTACATGCTGGCGTTGCCCTCGACCATGAACACCACGTCGCAGAACGCCGGGATGTAGGCGCCGCCGGCCGCCGACGGCCCGAAGAGGAGGCAGATCTGCGGGATCTGCCCGGAGAGCGCCACCTGGTTGTAGAAGATCCGGCCCGCGCCGCGGCGGCCGGGGAACATCTCGACCTGGTCGGTGATGCGCGCGCCGGCGGAGTCGACCAGGTAGAACAGCGGGCACCGGAGGTCGCGCGCGGTCTCCTGGATGCGCAGGATCTTCTCGACGGTGCGGGCGCCCCAGGAGCCGGCCTTCACGGTGGAGTCGTTCGCCATGATGACCACCGTCCGGCCGTCCACGGTCGCGGTGCCGGTCACGACGCCGTCGGCCGGCAGCTCCGGGTCCCGCGCGTTGGCGAAGGCGGCGTCCTCGACGAAGCTGCCCGGATCGACCAGCCGCCGGATGCGCTCGCGCGCGAACAGCTTGCCAGTCTCGGCGTTCTTCGCGTGGTACTTGGGGGCCCCGCCCTGGTCGATCCGGTGAAGGACCTCGCGGATGCGGGTTTCGGGCGGCTGCGGAGCTTGGGGCGTCGAGGCGTCGCTCATGGGGCGGCCGCGATTTACGCGCGCCCTCGGCGCCTGTCGACCCCTGTCCTGGGGCACCCGGACGGTTCTTCGTCTCGGAAGTTGACGACCTGGGCATCCCCTTGAAAACATGGGGGGCACTGCCGGGGCCACCAGTGTCCTCCGGCGCCGACCTGCCGTGGTGCTACGCACGCCTCGAGGGCCCCAATGTCGTTCACGGTGATCATCAGCGAGAAGGGGGGGCAGGAGCGTCGGGAGGTCTTCGACAAGAACGAGATCAGCATCGGTCGCGTCCAGGGGAACGACCTGCTCCTGCCGAAGGGCAACGTGAGCAAGCGCCACGCGCGCATCGTGTTCCGCGACGGCCGGTTCATCGTCACCGATCTCAAGTCGACCAACGGCAGCTACGTCAACGGCCACCGCATCGCCCAGGCCACCATCGTCCGCGAAGGCGACAAGATCTACATCGGCGACTTCATCATCAAGGTGGAGGCGGGCACCTCGGGCGCCGGGCCCCTGCCCTCGCCGCGCCCGTCCGTCGACAGTGACGTGCCCGCGGTGCTGCGCGAGAACGAGAGCTCGCAGGTCACGCCGCCGCCGCGCGGCGAGGGCAGCGCGGTCAGCCACATCCCGCTCGAGCAAGACCCGGACGACATGTCGATGACCGGGTTGCCGCAGATCGGGCGCATGCCGGTCGAGTCCCGGCCCCCTGGCCCACGCGCGCTCGGCACCATCTCGTCGGGCTCGGTGGAGCGTCGACCGACCCACGCCACGATGCTCGGCACCGGGGGGCACCCGGCCGCCGGGGCCCCGGTCGCGCCACCTCCGGCCCCGGGTCCCTCGCGCCCCGTGCCGGCGCCGCCCGCCCCCATGCCCGCCCCCGTGGCGGCCCCCGTGGTGAGCGGCGTCGCTCCCTCGCGTCCGTCGCGCGCTCGTGACTCGGTGCCGCGCCCGCCGGGCATGGCGACCGCGCTCGCCGCCCTCGCCACCCGCCTGTCCGACGTCGTCGATCTCGACGAGGGCGATTCGCTCGCCCCGCCTTCGGACGCCAAGCGCAGCTCGGTCGAGCGCGTGCTCCGCGAGCAGGCGCGCGCGCTGCAGCAGGAGGGCGAGCTGCCCGCGGGCTTCGCCATCGACGACCTCGTGCGCGACGCCGCGCGCGAGGCCCTCGGAACCGGCCCCCTCGAAGGGCTCCTCGAGGACGAGGACGTCGTCGAGATCCACGTCTCGCGCTTCGACCACGTGGTCGCGGTGCGCGAAGGGGGCGGCGCCAGCGCCGTCGAGCCGGCGTTCAGCAGCGAGATGGCCCTGCGTCGCGCCGTCGGCCGGCTCGTCGCGCACCGCATGGGCCCGGAGCCCTACGTCGATCTGCGGCTGCCGAGCGGCGCGCACCTCAGCGCCGTGTTCCCGCCCGTCGCCACCGGCGGCACGCTGCTGCAGATCCGCAAGCGCCGTCGCGCCGACTTCGGCCTCGAGGATCTCGTCCGCTCGGGCACCCTCTCGCGGGGGATGGCCACCTTCCTCCAGCAGTGCCTGACGGCGAAGGCCAACGTGCTCATCGCCGGACCGCTCGGCTCGGGCACCACGACGCTCATCGGCGCCATGGCGTCGGCGTCGGGCGTCGAGGAGCGCACGTTCGTCGTGCAGGAGCTCGACGAGATCGTCCTCACCCAGCCCCACGGCGCCAACCTGGTCCTGCCGGACACGGCGGCGCAGGGCGCCAAGGTGGTCCGCATGGCGGCTTCCCTGCGCCCCGATCGCCTGCTCGTGGGCACCCTCGCCGGGGACATCGTCGGACAGGTGGTCGAGGCCATCGGCGGCGGCCTCGACGGCGTCATCGCGGCCCTCCGTGGGCCCTCGCTGCGGCAGGCGCTCGCCCGCCTCGTGCCGGCCCTCATCGCGGCCCGCCCGGGCGTCGACCCGGCCAGCGCGCGCTCCTGGATCGGTGCGTCGTTCGACGTGGCGGTCGAGGTCGCCCGCGTCGGTGGTCGGCACCGCGTGCTGCGCATCGCCGAGATCGAGGCCGACGCCGCCGAGATCCGCACCCGCGACGTGTTCCAGTTCGTGCTCGATCCCGCCACCGGTGACCGTGGCGAAGGCGTGTTCCAGCCCACCGGGGTCATCCCCGCCGTGGTGCAAGAGCTCCGCGCGCACGGCCACCGCGTCGACGAGACCACCTTCAAGAAGCCGCGCTGACGCCGTTGTTCCCGAGGGATCGCTGCTGCGCGGTCGTCCCTGCGCTCGACGCAGCGAGGACCCTCGCGCCCGTGCTCGTCGGCGCGCGCGAGGTCGTGGCCAAGGTCCTCGTCGTCGACGACGGCTCGCGAGACGACACCGCCGCCCTCGCCGCCGCGAACGGCGCCACGGTGGTCCGGCACTCGATGAACCGCGGCAAGGGCGCGGCGCTCCGCACCGGCCTCGAGTGGTGTCGCGCGCACGGCTACGAGGTGGCGCTCACCCTCGACGCCGACGGCCAGCACCCTCCGGCCGAGCTCGCCCGGTTGCTCTCGGCCTCCGATCGGGCGTCCGACCTCGTGCTCGGCATCCGCAACCTGGTCTCGGCGGGCGCCCCACGCGCGAACCAGCTCTCGAACGGGTTCTCGAACTGGTTCCTCTCGACGGTGCTCCACCGGCGCCTGCGGGACACCCAGTGCGGGATGCGTCGCTACCCGGTGCGCGCCACGCTGGATCTCGGCGTCAAGGAGGACGGCTTCGGGTTCGAGACCGAGGTGCTCCTGCGCGCCGTCGCGGCCGGCATGCCGATCCGCGAGGTGGACGTGCAGGTCGTCTACCCCGTGGATCGCACCTCGCACTTCGACGCCCGCCGCGACCCGTGGCGGATCGTCGGGCGGGTGCTCCGCACGCTGTCCGGCGGCTAGCGGCGCCTCACTCCACCGTGACGGTCTTGGCGAGGTTGCGCGGCTGGTCGACGTCCGTGCCCTTGAAATCGGCCGCGTAGTACGACAGCAGCTGCAGGGGGAGCACGGTGACGAACGGGGTGAGCTCCTGGTGCACGAAGGGCACGACGAGCACGTCCTGCGCGATGCTGCCGATGAGCGTGTCGCCCTTGCGGACCACCGCGATCACGCGCCCGTCGCGCGCGCGGACCTCTTGCACGTTGGAGGCGATCTTCTCGTAGTGGCTGTCGTCGGGCGCCACGACGACGATGGGCATCTGCGCGTCGATGAGGGCGATCGGGCCGTGCTTCATCTCGCCGGCGGCGTAGCCCTCGGCGTGCACGTAGCTGATCTCCTTGAGCTTGAGCGCGCCCTCGAGGGCGATCGGGTACGAGAGCCCGCGGCCGAGGAACAGGCAGTCCCGGGCGTCGGTGGAGACGATCTGGCGGCGGGCCACCTTGGCCACCGTGTCCGCCTGCTCGAGGGTCTCGCGCATCGCGGTGGGCACCTCGACGAGGCGCCTGAGGAGCTCGAG
>JAEUKC010000043.1:0-13160 GCA_016794445.1 Myxococcales bacterium | reverse complement strand
ATGCACCTGCCCGGCCCGCCCTTCGACGTGCACGCGGGCTACGGGGCGCTCCTCGGCCGCCTCACGAGCACCGCGGCCGGCGACCCCGAGCTGCGCGTCGCCAACCGCCTGTTCGGCCAGAAGGGCTGGGCCATGGAGGCGCCGTTCCTCTCGCTCGCCAAGGACAAGTACGGCGCGCCGGTCGATCTGCTCGATTTCAAGGCCTCCGAGGCCGCGCGCTCCACCATCAACGGGTGGGTCGCCGGGCAGACCAACGACCGCATCAAGGACCTGCTCCCGGCCGGCGTGCTCGACGCCGACACGCGCCTCGTCCTCACCAACGCCATCTTCTTCAAGGGCAAGTGGGCCAACGCCTTCGACAAGAAGGCCACCACCGATCAAACGTTCTACGCCGCGAAGGCGAGCCCCAAGGTGCCGACGATGCGGAGCACCATGACGGTCGGTTACGCCGACTACGCGGACGCGCAGGTCCTCGAGCTGCCGTACCTCGGCAAGGATCCCGCGCACGCGGCGAGCATGATCGTGGTGCTCCCGAAGAAGAAGGACGGCCTCGGGGCGCTCGGTGGAAAGCGCACGTTCGAGCTCCTGCGGTCGAAGGCCGGCACCACCAAGGTCGACGTCTCGCTCCCGCGCTTCAAGGTCACCCAGCCCACCGACCTGAACGAGATCCTGAAGGGCCTCGGCATGGTCGACGCGTTCAAGCAGGGGAAAGCCGATTTCTCCGGCATCCACAAGACCGAGAAGCTGTACATCTCGCGCGCCCTGCACAAGGCGTTCGTGCAGGTCGACGAGCAGGGCACGGAGGCGGCCGCGGCCACGGCCATCGTCGTGGCGACCGAAGGCGCGATGCCGCACCCGACGCCCACGTTCCAGGCCGACCACCCGTTCGCGTGGGCCATCCGCGACAAGAGCACCGGCGCGCTCCTGTTCGTCGGTCGCGTCGACGACCCTTCGTGAGCGTCCGGCGCGCCATCGACGGTCCACGTGGTAAGGCAAGCCCGTGGTCGATCTCGCCGTCGCCGTCTGCTCGATCACGTCGACCAAACGTCGACGGTACCTGTGGGCCGCGTGGTGGACCCGAGCCCCCGCGCGGCACCCGTTCGCGCGGCCGGACGCCTCGAACGGCGGCGCGGCCTCGGTCGAAGAGGCGCTGCGCGAGGCCGAGGCCGTCGCGGGGCGCACCCTGACGATCGTGGAGCCCAAGTGGGCGCGCGCGTGGAACCGCGTGCTGCGCGGGATGCCCCCGTGGACCACGCGCGACTTCGCGGAGACCAAGCCCGCGCCGAAGGCGCCGACCGAGAACGACTCCCTGTGGACGGTGCTGGGCGTCGAGCCCACCGCCACCGTCGCCGACATCAAGCGCGCGTTCCGGCAGCGCGCGCTCGAGACCCACCCCGATCGCGGCGGCGACGCCGAGGCGTTCATGGCGCTGCGACAGGCCTACGGCAAGGCGCTCGAGCGCAGGGAGAAGAGCGCGCGGCGGCCGAAGCCCCGCGGGTCAGCGTGAGCGGGTGACGAGCTCGAGGATTCGCCGCTCGGTGTCCGCCGAGAGCCCCCGCAGGGTCTTCTGTCGGTGTCCGGAGCGTGGGCGGAGATCGGGAGGCGGCGCGATGGGCGCGTCCACCACGAAGCGGAGCGTCACGAGACAGTCCTCGGGAGGCACGTAGACGTCGTCGGTGGGAGTTCGCATCGATCGGTCGGACGGACCGTTCGGCGCCGGCTTGAGGTCAGAGGTTCTGTTTTCGCCCGGACTCGGCCTCTTCGGCCTCTTCGGCGTCCGCTGGCGTGCTGTCTTCGGTCTCGACCCGGAGGCGTCCCGTCGAGAGGGCATCCTTCGCGCGGCCGATCTGCCGGACCGTCTCCGTGGGGTCCTCGACGCCCACGAGGACCCGCTTCTCCACGCCGCCTTCCTCGAACACGAGCTCCACCGCGCGGTCCCCGCTCGGCACGTAGGCCCACGTGCCGTCGGCGCCGCGGCGGATGCCCCAGCCCCCGAACTTCATCCACTCGTACTTCACGACTCGGGTGCTCTTCAGCGCGGACAGCGGGATCCGTGGCCCCCAGAGGCCGAATTTCACGTGCACCTCGCGCGTGGTCACGACGGTGCGCACCACGGCGAAGATCACGCCGAGGGTCATCAGCGCCACCCCGAGCGCCATGACCGCGGCCACCACGAAGGGCAGGGCCACCGCGGGCACGGGCTTCGACGCGGTCGCGTTGGCGAACCCGATGAACACCCCGAGGAGCACGGTGAACAGCCCGGGGATCGCGAGGGCCAGCGCGAGCAGCCGCGAGACCCGCTTGTCGCGGTGGACGACCGGCGCGTCGTCCAGCATGTGGCGTGCCTCGAACTCGTCGGCCATGGGCCAAGAGGCTACACGGAGGTCACCGGTGGATCACCGGCCCCAGCCAGACCGGGTTCGTCGGCGTCGGTGTCGGTGGGTCGCGATCCAGCGGGTCGACCCCGCATCGATCGTCGGTGACCAGCGTCTGCGACCACACGGTGTAGACCGCGTCGGCGAACGTAGCAGCGCCGCTCGGCTTGGCCCGCACCGAGACGCGCTCGGCGAACCCGAGCGAGGGCGTGTCCTGCGATCGGAGCATGAGGTCCACGCGTCCGCCGCCCTCTCCGACCCGGAGCACCCAGGCGGCGCGCAGCTCCACCGTGCTCGAGGGCCCGAAGAGGCCGCAGCGGTAGTCGACCTTCGCGATGACGCGGACCACGTGCTCCCCGGCGGGCACCGCCAGCACGGTGGCCTCGCCGTGCGACACGAGCTTGCCGTCGAGGGCGATGTCGACCGCGTGCGGTGAGTAGGGGAAGTGCAGCTTTCCTTCCAGGACGACCGCGAGGTTGCCGGCCGGGGGGAGGGGAGCCACTCCACCGGCCTCGCCGAAGGTCATCGATCGCTGCGCACAACCAGCGAGCGACACCCACGCCAACGCAAAAACCAGCGTGAACGGCCGCATCGAGACCCTCAGTTGCGAAACCGAGCCGTCACGTTCGACGAGCCGTCCGTCGGCAGGCGCTTCGCTCCACGCGAGCGTTGCTCCGGCTGGCCCCCCTCACGTAGCATCGGCGCCGTGCGTCAGAACCAACGGCCGCTCCTCCGCTCCCTGTTCTCCGGGCTCCTCGCCCTCGGCTTGCCGCTCGGGGGGGCCCTGGTCCTCGCCAGCGTCCCAGGCGGGGTGGCCCGCGCCGGCGATCTGAAGGTCCGCCTCGCCGGGGTCGACGCCCTCCGCCCCAGTGCGCTCGCCAGCGCGACCGCGGCCGACAAGCACCTCTACACCCTGCGCGAGCTCGACCCGCTGGTCCCCCAGAAGTACACGACCATCGCGGCGAAGGCCGACAAGGACGTGACCGTCGCCATCTACGGCGCCGGGGATCCTTCGCTGGCGTTCAAGTTCGGCGCGACCATCCGGCTGGCCGGAGGGCGCGCCGTGCCGGCCACCGTCGTCGTGCCGCCGGGCACGCCCGTGTTCTTCCGCAACGACGACCCGTTCACCCACCACATCGTCGGCAAGGGCCTGGAGCGCGATCTGAAGCCCGGCGAGAGTCACAAGCTCGTCCCCGAGGGCAAGGGGGTGACGATCTACGGCGACACCCTGATCCCCAGCGTCAAGGCGTGGATCGCCGTCGACGACGGCGTCATCGCCAACGTGTGGCCGCAGCCCGACGGCAGCCTGAAGGTGCCCGAGATGGCCGCCGCCGAGTTCACCATCAAGGCGTGGTTCGAGGGCAACGCCAAGGCGTCCACCTCCTTCAAGGTCCCTGCCACGGGCTCGGTCGAGATCAAGGATCCGCTCGCCGTCGGTCCGGTCCCTCCCTCGTCCTCCTCCAGCGCAAAGTGAGCAAGGCCGCCCGATGATCCTCTCCCGCTTCTGGTACGCGATCCTCGCCGTCCTCTGCGTCGCTTCGACCTCGCTGGTCTTCGTCGCGATCCACGAACACAACCGGCTCCGCGAGTCCGACACCCGCCTCATCATCGACCACGACCGCGACATCGTGGACTGGTTCCTCCGCATCGACGCCCGCAAGCGCCTCGACGCGCTCGCCATCGCCAGCGTCGACGACCAGCTGCGCAACGGCCTCCTCAAGGCCAACGGCCAGGACAAGGTCGCCGCCGACGTGCGCGACCCGGTCAAGAAGCGCCTCGGCGAGCTCGCCACCAAGATCGGCCAGCTGATCAAGGACGAGGGCAAGGGGACGAGCCCGATCGCCCTCTTCGCCGTCGACGCGCGTGGCCGGGTGGTCGCCCACGTCAACTACGACCGCGCCGCGATGGTGAAGGACGAGTACTTCGAGATGGGCGGTTTCCCCGTGGTGGCCGACGCCCTCCACGGCTGGCTCCGCGACGACACGTGGGTGTTCGACCGCGACGCCATCTACCGCGTGGTGGCGCGCCCCGTCGTGTCCGCCGAGGGCTCGCCGCCCTCCGGCGCGGTGGTCGCGGTCCGCCGCGTCGACGACGGCTACGCCAGGATGATCAGCGAGCGCACCGAGTCGCCGGTCGTGTTCTACGTGGCCGCGCCCGACGGCGACGGCGTGCGCATCGCGGCCCGCGCGGTGCCCGACAAGAGCGACGTCAACTTCGAGGGCCTCTCGCTCGACCCGAAGAAGCTCGCCGCCGACAAGGCGTACGTGGAGCAAGGCGCCTCCGCCCTCACCCAGCACGGCCCGATGACGATGGCGTTCGCGCGGATCGTCGGCATGGGCTGGGACATGGGCGCCGGCTACGCCGTCGCGCGCAAGGTGGCCGTCATCGACGGTCCGGGGTCGCTCCTCAACAACGCGGACGAGTCCGACAAGAAGGCGGTGCCGGTCCCGGTCGTCGCCGGTGTCGGCGTCGCCGCGCTGCTCCTCGGCCTCCTCTTCACCTTCCTCGAGCACTCGCGCCCGCTCTCGCGGCTCGCGGGCGAGGCGAAGAAGTTCGCCAAGGGCGAGCAGGACGCCATCCCGCTGCCCAAGCTCGGAGGCCAGACCCGCAAGATCGGGCAGGACGTGAACGACGGTGTCGAGCGCGTGATCGCCAAGGGCGGTGGCGCCTCGCGCAAGGCGGCCGACCTCGAGCAGATCCTCGGGCCCGTGCCCGCCGCCCCGCAGATGAGCGCGTTCTCGTTCAACTTCGACGGCGGTGCGCCGCCGGCCGCTCCGGCTTCCAGTCCGGTCGCCGCGCCGGCCGCGGCCGCGAAGCCCCCGGCGGGCATCGACGACATGTTCGCCAACCTCCCGCCCGCGGGCGCTGCCGTCGCTCCCTCGGGCCGGCCGACACCGCCCGCGGCGGCACCGGCGGCACCGGCCGTCACCCCGAAGGCGCCCGCCGCTGCGCCTCCGCCGCCGAAGGTCGAGGAGGAGGACGACGCCACCCTCGTCGCGCGCATCCCCGACGAGCTCATGAACGCCAGCAAGACCGGCGAACAGCAGCAGATCGACGACGCCGAAGAGATGCTCCACTGGAAGCAGACCTTCGACGATTTCGTGGCCCTCCGCGGCAAGTGCGGCGAGGCCACCGCCGGGCTCTCGTTCGACAAGTTCCAGCTGCAGCTCCGCAAGAACAAGGAGCAGCTGGTCAAGCAGTACGGGTGCAAGCGCGTGAAGTTCACCGTCTACGAGAAGGACGGGAAGGCGGCTTTGAAGGCCACGCCGATCAAGGACTGACGCGTCGTGTCGAGGTGCGTCGCCGTGCGGGAAGGCCGCCGTGCGTCTGCTTGCTACATGCGGCCGCTGGGCTGCTTCTAGTACGATGCACCCATGACCCTCGCTCCTTGCACGGTCTGCCGGCGCCACATCCGCCTCGACGAGCCTTCGTGTCCCTTCTGTGGCGGCGCGGTCCCCACCACACTCACTGCGGAGACGGCGACGCCACGCCTGAGCCGCTCGGCGTTGGCCGCCCTCGGTGCCATCGGCGTCGGCCTCGGGCTCGCGGGGTGCCCGACCCCGATGGCCACCCTCTACGGGGGGCCACCCACGCCGAGGCCAGAGCCCACCACGTCCACCTCCGCCTCCGCCTCGGAGAGCACCTCGCCCGCCCCGACGGCGTCAGAGGTCGCCATCTACGGCGCGCCCCCGGCACCCTGAGGCCCGCATCGTGCATCGGGTCGCCGCATGACGACCCCCCTCCGCGAGGTGGACACCGCCTGGCTGCACATGGGCGGCGAGACCAACCGCATGGTCATCGACGCCGTGCTGTTCCTCGACGGCCCCCTCGATCGTGCCGCGCTCGCCTCGCTGATCGAGTCGCGCCTCCTGCGTCACGAGCGCTTCGTCCGCCGCGTCCGCGAGGGCACGCGGCCGGTCTGGGAGCGCGACCCGCACTTCCACCTCGACAACCACCTCTCGCACGTGGCGCTGCCGGCGCCCGCCGACGAGGCGGTCCTGCGCGACCGCATCAGTCAGGAGCTCAGCACGCCGCTCGATCCCGCGCGCCCGCTCTGGCGCGTCACGATGATCGACGGCCACGGCGCCGGCACCCTCCTGCACGCGCGGATCCACCACTGCATCGCGGACGGCGTGGCCCTCGTGAAGGTCCTGCTCGGGCTCACCGACGAGCTCGCGGAGGTGGAGCCCGCGAGGGTCGGCGTGGACGATCCCCACCTCACCGGCCTGGCCCGCCTCCGGGCCCTCGCGGGTCGCGCGACCGCGCTCGGCGAGACGCTGCTCCTCTCGTCCGATCCGAGCGACTGGCCGCTCAAGGGTCCGCTCGGCGTGCGCAAGCGCGTGGCGTGGTCGGCCGCGACGTCGCTCGAGAGGATCCGCGACGCCGGCCGCGCGCAGGGCGGGACGCTCAACGACGTCGTCCTCGCCGCGGCCGCGGGCTCGCTCCGCCGCTACCTGGTCGCCAAGGGGGTCGCGCCGCGCTCGCTCCGGGCGCTGGTCCCCGTGTTCCTGAAGACCAACAGCAGCGAGAGCGACGCGCTCGGCAACCACTTCGGGCTCGTGTTCGTCGAGCTGCCCGTCGACCTCCCGACCAAGGAAGAGCGCCTCGCGGCGGTCCGGGGCCGCATGGCCGCGATCAAGGCGTCGCAGGAGCCCGCGATGGCCGTCGACGTGCTCTCGCTGATGGGCGCAGTGCCCAGCGCCGTCGAACAGATCGGCGTGGATCTGTTCACCGCCAAGGCCACCGTCATGATGACCAACGTGCCCGGACCACCGGTGGCGGTGCACCTCGCAGGGCGACGGGTGGAGTCGATGCTCGTGTGGGCGCCCTCGGGTGGCACCATCGGGCTCAGCCTCAGCGTGCTCAGCTACGCCGGCATGGTTCGCGTCGGCGTGCGCTCCGACGGCGCCGTGATCCCCGACCCCGAAGCCCTCGTCGCGGGGTTCGAGGAGGAGCTACGCGGGCTCCTGGGCTGACCTGGAACTGCACGTGCATCACCCCCGGCGGAGCCCTGCGGGGCCCTGGCCTCGCAGGCTCGCGCGCGCATCCGTCGCGTGTCGGCGCACCTGGTTCGCCGACGGAGAGATCCCATGCACATCGACGTCACCGAAGACGAAGCCCGCTATCTCGCCGAACAGCTCGAGCGTCGACTCGCCGCCCTGGAGCAGGAGCAGCACCAGGCGAGCCCAGGGGTGCTCGCGCCCCTCGTCGAGGCCGAGCTCACCCGCCTCCGCGCCCTGACCCACCGCTTCCGCCGGCTCGCCGACGACGCCTCCCTCGTGGGGTAGCCGAGATCGGCAGGGCCTCGGTCCGAACGGCGCTTTACGCTCGCCGACCGAACGGTTACCCCTCCGCCCCGGATGGCCGCCCTTCCGCGCATGAGCGCCGTCGTCGCGATGGACGGCCCCGCAGGCGCGGGGAAGTCCACGGTGGCGCGCCGCGTTGCCCAGGCGTTGGGCTTCACGCTCCTCGACACCGGCGCGCTCTACCGCACCATCGCCCTCGCGGCCGTGCGCCGCGGGATCGGCTTCGACGACGCCTCCGCGGTCACCGCGCTCGCCGAGGAGCTCGTCGCGCGCGAGGCGCTCGTGCTCGAGGCCCTGCCCGACGCCGGCATGGACGTGCGCCTCGAGGGGGAGCGGGTCGGCGACGCCATCCGCACCCCCGCGGTCTCGATGGGGGCGTCCACGGTCAGCGCGATCCCCGGCGTGCGCGCCGCGCTGCTCGACGCCCAGCGCACGTTCGCCGCGCATGCGGGGGTCGTCTGCGAGGGTCGCGACATCGGCACCGTCGTGTTCCCCGACGCCACGCTCAAGATCTTCCTCACGGCCTCGACCGACGAGCGCGCCCGTCGCCGCCACACCGAGCTCGTCGCCCGCGAGGGGGCGCGCGCGCCCACCTTCGAGGCCACGCGCGCCGAGGTGGAGCAGCGCGACGCCCAGGATCAATCGCGCGCGATCGCGCCGCTCCGTCAGGCCGACGACGCCGTGCTGGTCGACACCACCGGCCTCGATCTCGACGCCGTGGTGGCCCACTGCCTCGAGCTCGCGCGCGCGCGCAACCTGCCCCGCGGTCAGGCGGGGATCGGATGAGAACCCTCCCGGCCCTGGTGCACGTCCGAGCGGGTGCGCGGGAGGGCGATCGCCCCGTGGACGAGGTGTCCGCGCGCACGATGAACGTCGACGCGCTCCGCCGCGATCTGCAGGGTGGCGCGCTCCCGCGCGACACCGAGGTGCTCTTCACCGGCATCAGCGACTGGACCCCGGCCCACGCGATCCCCGAGCTCTGGGTCGCGGGCCCCGCGCAGACGGTCGTCGAAGACGAGGAGCCGGCGTCGTCCGTCGGCGAGTCGTCGCGCCGCTCCGTCGCGCCCGACGCCGGCCGTCGTCGCAAGAGCTTCGGCGCGCTCGCGTGGGTCGGCGCGGTGTTCGGCGCGCTCGCGCTGCTCGCCACCGGCCTCGGCGCCGTCTACCTCGTCTACTTCCACTACAAGCCCGTCGCCGTGCAGCACCTGCCCCGCAAGTGCACGGTCGCGGTGCGCGTCGACCTCGTCGACACCTACCGGTTCGATCCAGCCAAGAACGGCCTTCCGCCGCTCGTGAACAGCCTGCTGCGGGGGCCGCCCAAGCCGCCTCCGCCCGGACCGCAGCCGCCCGAGCCCCCGCCGCTGGCGGAGCGGCTCAAGGTGCAGGCGGGCATCGACCTCGGCATGGGTCACGTCCGCGAGGTGGCGGTCTGCGTCTACCAGGACCACAAGGCGCCGAGCAAGGACCCGTTCCTCGGCTTCCGCGCCGTGGTCGCGGTCGGCGGCAAGATCAAGGGCGGCGTCATCCCCGGGCTGTTCGAGGCGCTGCGCACCGAGGGCTCGCTCGCCCCGGCGGGCCTGCGGCTCGACGGCGTCGGCCCGACCGCGGTCATCCGCGGCAAGCTCGCCGGCGTGGACTTCGTCGTGGGCCAGGCCGACGACGGCACGCTCCTCTTCGCCTTCTCGGACGAGGCGCTCGCCTCTGCGCGCGAGCTGCGCCCCGAAGAAGACGCCAAGGCCTCCACGGGCCTGCTCAACGAGGGCGCGATCGAGGTCTCCGCGAGCCACTACCCGTTCGGCCTCCTCGGCCTCGTGACCCCGCCCAAGGAGCTCATGACGGTGCTGCCGCGCCTCGCGAAGATCCAGAACGGGCACCTCGCGCTCCACTTCGGCAAGGCGCCGCGCGCCGTGCTCACGGTGGAGCCCGACAAGGCGAGCGAGGCCAAGTCGATCGAGGAGGCGGTCAAGGAGCTCCTCGAGGTCGTGCAGACCGAGCTCACCAAGATGCCGCGCGACTGGATCGGCGAACACGGCGCCGTCGGCGGCGCGCACCTCTCCCGCGAAGATCTGCGCATCACGCTGCGCCTCGATTTCCGCCTCTCCGACCTCGAGCGCGGCACCAAGGAGCTCGCCGCGCAGGTGGACGACCCGAAGTCGCCCTGGAACACGAGCACGCTGCCCAAGCTCGGCCTCGCGCCCTCGCCGTCGGCCTCGGCGTCGGCCTCCGCTTCGGCCTCGGCGTCCGGGGCGCCCTCGCTGCCCCCGAGCGTCTCCCCGAGCCTCGTGCCCCCGACCGAAGGGGACGACTGATGGCCGCCACCGAAGACGACGATCGCGACAGCGACGCCGAGGTCCGGCCGCGCGGCGGCGTGGTGCTCGGGCTCGTCAAGACCATCCGGCCCCACCAGTGGGTCAAGAACCTCTTCGTCCTCGCGCCGATCTTCTTCGCGAAGAACGTGTTCCAGACGCCGTTGCTCCTGCGCGCGCTCGGCGCGGTGGCCGCGTTCTGCCTGCTCTCGGGCGCCGTCTACACGCTCAACGATCTGGTCGACGTCGAGGCCGACCGCGTCCATCCGAAGAAGCGCTTCCGGCCGATCCCCTCGGGGCAGGTGCCCGAGCCCGTGGCGCGCGTGTTCCTCGGCGTGCTCGTGGTGGTGGTCTTCGCCCTCTCGGCGGTGTTCTTGCCGAGGGGCTTCGTGTTCACGGCGGCGGGCTATTTCGCCCTCAACGTCGCCTACTCGCTGAAGCTCAAGAAGATCCCGTTCCTCGACGTCGCGTGCATCTCGGCCGGGTTCGTCCTGCGCGTCCTCGGCGGCGGGTTCGCCATCGACGTCAAGGTGAGCTGGTACATGTTCGCGTGCACCGCGCTCCTCGCGCTGTTCCTCGGCTTCGGCAAGCGGCGCCACGAGATCGCCCAGGAGAAGGCCGGCAAGCAGCGCAAGGCCCTCGAGGCGTACACGGCCAAGGGCCTCGACATCACCCTCTACGTCACCGGCGGCCTCACGCTCGTGACGTACGTGGCCTACACCCTCGACCACTCCACGCGCGCGTTCTTCAAGAGCGATCAGCTGTGGATGACGACCCCCTCGGTGGTCATCGGGGTCGCGCGGTTCCTGCAGATCGTCATGGGCCACCCGAAGGCCGAGTCCCCCACCCAGGAGATGCTGCGGGACAGCCTCTTCGTCCTCAACCTCGTCGCGTGGGCAGTGGTCGTCGTCGCGATCGTCTATCGTATCCGTCCGACGTGACCGCCATGGCCCCGAACCCTCCCAGCGTAATCATGGCCGCCCTCGTGGCCTGCCTGATGTCGACGTTCGTCGCGTGCACGAGCGCGGCGCCCCCTCCGCCCGCGCCGCCGCCGTCCACGAGCGCTGCCAAGCCCGTCGCCTCCACCAAGCCCGACCCTCCCGCCTACCTCGCCAAGTTCCCGGGCCTCTGGGTGCGCAGCGGCGAAGACATCGTCGAGGCGCCCCCGGAAGACGTCGCGCTCGCCAAGACCTACCCGCGCTCCGAGGACAAGGGCCCCGTCGTCGACGGCCATCGCCTCACGCTGCTCGTCAAGAAGACCAAGCTCAAGATAGGCGAAGAGGTTCGCGTGCTCCACGTGCACGAGGTCACCGTCGAGGGCGAGATGCTCTTCCCGATGGGTCCGAAGGCCGTGCGCGGCGAGCACCTCGACGGCAAGCTCGTGAGCCCCACCGTGCTCGGCGACCCGAACCCGTTCGTGCCCGACGTCTACGACGGGCCCACCCTGCAGAGCCCGGGCGCCGACTACTCCTGGGAGATCACCCGCTACAAGTTCAGCGCCGCCGGCGTGCACACCGTGCAGTGGCGGCTCGGCAAGTACCAGAGCAACGTCATCACCCTGCAGGTCTCGTCGTGACCACCTCCGGTCGCTTCCGCCCCGCGTCCGCGAGCTCGATCGCGCCGCCTGCTCCGGGCATGGCCGCTCCCGGCGCGGGGCCCGGCGCCACCCATCGACCGCGCTACGAGCCGGGCGCGCTCGAGCCCGTGTGGCGCGCGCGGTGGGCGAAGGCGCGCCTCTTCACGGTCGACGACCCGACCCCCGCCGAGCGCCCGCGCAAGTCGTACGTCCTCGCCATGCCGCCGTACCCGAGCGGCCGCATCCACCTCGGCCACGTGCGCGCGTACGCGATCGGCGACGTGCTCGCGCGCTTCCACCGCATGCGCGGTCGCCACGTGCTGCACCCGATGGGCTGGGACGCCTTCGGCCTGCCCGCCGAGCTCGCCGCCGAGGAGCGCGGTCGCAGCCCTCGCGAGTGGATCCGCGACAACGTCGCCACCATGCGCCAGCAGCTCGCGCAGCTCGGCTTCGGCTACGACCCGACCCGCGAGGTGCTCACCTGCGAGCCGCGGCACTACCACTTCGGGCAGCTGGTCTTCACGCGGATGCTGCGCGCCGGCCTCGCCTATCGCAAGAAGGCGTGGGTCAACTGGTCGGTCGAGCTCGGCACCGTGATCGCCGACGAGCAGGTGGTCGGCGGGCGCTGCTTCCGCACCGGCGGCCCCGTGGAGCGGCGCGCGCTCGACCAGTGGTTCGTGCGCATCACGGCCTACGCCGACGAGCTCCTCGATGGCCTCGAGTCCCTTCGCGGCCGCTGGCCCGAGCACGTGCTCCGCATGCAACGCCAGTGGATCGGGCGGCGCGAGGGCACCAAGGTGCGCTGCTCGCTCGCGGCGTCCTCCCCCGGTGCGATCGGGCACGTCGACGTGTTCGTGCCCGACGCCGCGCGCCTCGCCGCGGCCACGTTCGTCGCCATCTCCCCCGACCACCCGCTCGCCCAGGGCACCAAGCTCGTCCCCGGTCGCGCCCTCGCCGTGGAGCGCACCGCCCACGTCGCCGTCCACCCCACCACTGCCGCGTTGCTCCCGGTCTTCGTCGTGTCGACCGTCGAGGCGGAGGTCGGCACCGGCGCCGTGCTCGGCGCGCCCACGCTCGACGAGGTCGACGCGCGCATCGCCGAGGAGCACGGGATCGCCGCGGCCACCAAGGGCACCGATTCCGCGGAGGTCGCGCTGCGCGCGCTGCTCGCGGCCGGCACCGCCGCGCCCATGGTCGCGGTGCGCCTGCGTGACTGGTGCGTGTCCCGCCAGCGGAGGTGGGGCGCGCCCATCCCCGTCGTCTACGGCGCCGACGGCGTGGCCCTGCCGGTCCCCGACGAGGACCTCCCCGTCCTGCTCGACGACGAGCCCGGCCGCGTCGCGACGCCGGTCATCGATCCACGCGATCCCTCGAAGCCCGCGCGCCGCGAGACGGACACCTTCGACACGTTCTGGGACTCGAGCTTCTACTTCGTGCGCCATGCGGCGCCGGAGTGGGCGCCGCGCGAGGGAGAGACCGGTCTCCCCGACGCCGCGGCGGCGTGGCTCCCCGTGGACGGCTACGTCGGCGGCGTCGAGCACGCGGTGATGCACCTGCTCTACGCGCGCTTCTTCCACAAGGCGCTGATCGACCTCGG
>JAEUKC010000250.1:0-6188 GCA_016794445.1 Myxococcales bacterium | reverse complement strand
GGCGCCTTGTCGTCGAGCAGCTTGCAGGAGATCTTGCCCATGTCGGTCTCGAGGTCGGCGTAGAGCGTGCCCGCCTTGGCGAGGCCCTCGGTGACCGCCTGGAGCGTGTACGGCGACTTGATGGCCGTGATGGGACCACCGCCGCCCGCGCCGGCGCCGCCCGGGTTCGGGGCACCCTTGGCGTTCGGGTCCTTGCCGACGATCTCGTCGGGGGCCTGCTTGCAGCCGAGGAACGCGAGCGACAGAGCGAAAGAGAGGAGGACCAAGGGGCGCATGGAGCCCGTCGGTAGCACGCGACCGCGGTTTTGTCTCACGGGGGTGGCACGAACGTCGTGCCCATGGCGATCCCGCGCTTCTTGGCGACCCCGGCGGCGAGCTCCACCACGTACTTGCTGAACCCGGACACCTCGACGCCCGACTCGTCGAGCGGTCGCGCCAGCACCACGCCGAGGACCTTGAGATCCTCGCCGATGAACACGATGTCGAGCGGGATGCAGGTGTTCCGCATCCAGAACCGCGCGTGGTGCGGCTCGGCGAACACGAACACCATGCCCGCGGTCTCGGCCAGGTGCGTGCGGTACATGAGGCCGCGCGCCTGCGCCGTATCGGTGCGTTCGATCTCGAGGTCGAAGGTGTGGGTCGCGCCGTCGGGGGTCTGGAACGATCCCTTGCCCTTGCCGTACAGCGTGCCGATCTGGCTCGGGTCGGGGTCGGCCGGGCAGTCCTTCGCGGGTGGCGGGATCGTGGGCTCCGCCTTGGGGCCCGGCGCGACCGCGGCGCTGGCAGGCTTGTGGGTCGGGTCGCGCACGATGGGGCTCGGCTCCTCGGGTGTTCGCGAGCAGGCGGCGAGGAGGAGCACTGCGGCGAGGCGCCATCGCAGGGCGAGCATGACCGCTACTGGAGCACGCGGAGGGCGTTGCCGACCAGCAGCTCGTTGTGGCTGCCCTGCCGGTAGCCCTGCAGATCGAGGGTGACGTAGGCGAAGCCGTGCCGCTTGCCGGCCGCGACCATCGCGTTGCGGATCTCGGGCTCGAACGCGCGCGCCATCTCGCTCGCCTCGACCTCGATGCGAGCCACCTTGTCGTGCCAGCGCACGCGGAGCTGACGGAACCCGAGCGCGCGGAGCTCCTCTTCGAGCCCGCCGATCTGCGAGAGCCGCTCGCGCGTGACCGCAGTGCCGTAGGGCAGCCGCGACGACAGACAGGCGGCCGCGGGCTTGTCCCACACGGGGAGGCCGAGGCTGTGGGCGTGGAGGCGGACGTCGGCCTTGGTCATCCCGACGTCGAGCAGCGGGCTCACGACGTTGGCCTCGCGCGCGGCGTCGAGGCCGGGGCGGTGGTCGCCGAGGTCGTCGACGTTGGTGCCGTTGGCGAGCGCGGCGAACCCGCGCGCCTTGGCGAACTCGGCGGCGACCTTGTAGAGCTCGGACTTGCAGAAGTAGCAGCGGTTGGTGGGGTTGCCGGCGTAGTTCGGGTCGTCGATCTCGTGGGTCTCGACGAGCTCGTGCGGGGCGCCGAGCTTCTGGGCGAGCTCGATGGCCGCCTGTTTCTCCGACGGGGGCAGGCTCGGGCTCACCGCGGTGAGGCCGACCGCGCGCGCGCCGAGCACCTCGTGCGCGACCTGCAGCACGAACGCGCTGTCGACGCCGCCGGAGTAGCACACCACGACCGAACCGAGCTGCGCCAGCCGCGCCCGCAGCGCCTCGAGCTGGGCGTGGGCCCGCGCGTCGGTGACGGAGAGATCGGCGTGGACGAGACGGGGGGGGTTCGTGGTCATGGGTCCTGCGTGGCTCTTGGATGCGGGAACGAGCGAGGCGGCTCGCACCATGCCACGCGGTGACGGGAAAACTAGCGCCGGGCCTGCGCGATGTCATCCCGGGCGACCATGCAGGCGAGGCACGACGAGCACAGCAGCGCTCGGGGATCCTCGCGCAGAGCCGCGCGTGCCACGTCGAACAAGGTTCGTGCTCCCAGCACCAGGGCCTCGGCGCCGAGGACAGCCACCCGCTCGGGGGCGAGCGCCGGGAGCAAGCGCGGGAACCCCTCGCTGCAGCGGTTGCCGACGACCTCGATCCCCGAGGGTTCGCCGTCCATCTCCACCGGGACGAGGTAGGCCGAACCGTCGAGGTAGGGGACCTCGGCCATGCGCTCGGCGTGGTGGAGCAGCGAGCAGCGTTCGAGGCCCACACCGAGGAGCACGATCCGCGCGTCTCTCTCGACCAGGCGCGCCCAGGGTGAACGCGGGCCCATCGGGTCGTCGACGGGATGGGGCCCGACGAGCGAGGCGTGGGGACCGAGCGCGCCGACGCTCTCGGTCGGGTGCGACGATCGCGCGTCGAGGAACGGAAGGAGACGCTCGACCCAGCGACCCATGCCCGCCGGCGTCCGGGGATCGGCGCCGGGCGCGGGTTCGGGCCCGCTCGGCGGATCGGCGAGGTGCATGGTGAACGTCGGGACGAACAGCGTGCGCTCTCGGCGGCCCTCACGGAGCGCCGAGACGAACGCGTCCACGCCGCCTTCCAGCGGACCCAATGCCGACGTGGCCGCGTGGAGCACCACCAGCTCGGCGGACCCGAACGCCGCATCCAACGCCGCGACGAGGGGGTCCACGTCAGACGTCGTCCGAGGAGCCACCGCCGCCGAAGTCGCCGCCGCCGCCGCCGAAGCCACCCCCATCACCGCCACCGCCGCCTCCGCCGCCCCACCCACCGCCGCCGAATCCGCCGCCGCCGGTCCAGTAGAAGCCGCCGCCCCCTCCACCACCGCCACGGCCGCCCCCACGCGACGCGATCCACGCGATGAGGATCACGACGGCGAGCATGACGAGGAACATCGTGAGGACGACGCCACCGAGGTGCCCCTGCGGTGGGCCTTGCGGCGACCGAGGGGTGACCTTGAGCGGCTTGAGCGCCGGGGGCCCGAACGCCTTGCCGGCGACCTTGAGCTCGACCTCGTGCACGACGGCGACGTAGGCCTGGTACCAGGCATCGCGGCCCTCGAACGGGTCGATCTTCCGGCCTTGGGGCTTGGTGTGCGCCGCGACCTTCTTGATGATCTCGTTGGACTCGAGATCGGTGAGGTCGCCCTCGAGGCCCTTGCCGACCTCGATGCGGAACCGCCGCTCGGCGAGCGCGGAGACGAGCAGGACGCCCGTGTCCTTGCCCTCTTGCCCAGGCTTCCACTGCTTGGCCGCGCGGAAGGCGAGGTCTTCGATCGCCTCGCCGTCGAGCGAGGGCACGATGAGGAGGAAGATCTGCTTGCCGCCCGTGCCCGCCTCGAACGCCTGGAGGCGCGCGGACAGGTCGCGCTTCTGCTCGGGGGTGAGCTGGCCGGCGAGGTCGGTGACCCAGTCCTTGGCCTTGGGCAACTCGACCGCAGCCGACGCAGCCGCCGCGGACAGCAGCACGACGAGCGCCGCGCACCAGGCGAGCAGCGCGGCGACGAGGCGGGAGCGAGACACGAGTGGGACCTAATCGAGCGTGGGGCGCGCGCCTAGAACGACACCTTGGGCGTGGCGGCCGCAGCCGTCTCCATCTTGTAGTACTCGCGCGGCTTGAACGGGTGACCCGTGGCCTTGTTGATGGCCTGGCCGCGCACCTTGCCGAGGGCCGTGTTGTATTCGGCGACGGCCTTGTTGTACTCCTCGCGCGCCCGGAGGATGCGGTTCTCGGTGCCCTCGAGCTGCACCTGCAGGCCCTTGAAGCCCTCGCTGGCCTTGAGATCGGGGTACTTCTCGGAGGCCACGAGCAGCCGCGAGAGCGCGCCCTTGAGCTGCGACTGGGCCTCGACGAACTGCTTCATCTTGTCCGGGTCGGTGAGGGCCGCCGCGTCCATCTTGATGGCCGTGGCATCGGCGCGCGCCTTGGTGACCGCCTCGAGGGTCTCCTTCTCGAACTTGGCGGAGGCCTTCACGGTCTCGACCAGGTTGGGGATCAGGTCGTACCGGCGCTGCAGGGTGGCCTCGACGTCGGCCCACTTCTGCGCGGCCTTCTGGTCCTTCTCGACGAGCTCGTCGTAGTTGGCACAACCGACGAGCGGCAACGCGAACGCGAGCAGCGCGAGGAACAAGAACTGGATGAGGGATCGACGCTGGATCATGGGACGAGGGGCAACATAAGACCTGCCCTCCAGGTCTCAAGTGGCGCTCGGGTGGCAGACACCGAAAAGCCACGGTAGCGTCGCCCGCGATGGACCAGGGACTCCTCCGCTCCTATCTGGGCACGATCTTCGACCTGCCGTCGCCGAACGGCATCGTGCGCGCCTCGCTCGACGGCGACACCGCCAACGACCCGAGCGCGATGCCCGACGTCCTCACCCGCACGTTCGCGGTGCTCACCGCGTACAACCCGCGCTCGATGCTGCTGCCGCGCAAGGTGAACGACGCCCGCCACTCGGTGCTGCGCGACATGCTGGTGCTCGGCTGCTACCGCGTGGAGGCGTGCGTCGGCTACGAAGAGGACCCGGACAGCATCTGGCGCGAGCCCGCGTGGGTGGTGCACGGCATGGATCGCGAGGAGGCCATCGCGTTCGGCCGCGTGTTCCGGCAGAACGTCCTCGTCTACTGCAAGAACGCACGGCCCGAGGTCATCGTGTGCGACCCCACCTGCGACGACGTCGGCCGCTCGTTCGTCGGCCACTGGCGCATCCGCGCCTGACCCCTGCCGATTCGACCGGTCTGGCTAGAGTCCGGGGCCGCCCACCGCGCTATACTCCGTTCGTGTCCTCGCTCTGGCGCCGTCTGGGGGGCGCCTCGGACCCTCTGACCGAGGAAGAGCGCACGGATCTCGACGCGGCTCGCCTGGCGCACGACGTCACCGTCACGCGTTACCTCGCGCCCTTGCTCGTCCTCTTGCACGTCGGCGTGCTCCTGACCGCGCGCCGCCCCACGAGCCCGGGCGAGGCCGCGTGGATCGCCGGCCTCGGTCGGATCCACGCGACGGCCCTGCCCGCGGCGCTGGTGCTCGGCGTGCTCGCCTGGACCAAACCGCCGCGATGGATCGGCGAGGCGACCGTTGTGGTGTACGGCACAGTGGGCGCGGCGATGGCGATCAACGCGCAGACCCACAACGGCGCGCTCGTCGGCTTCATGCTGTCGCTGCTCGGGACCGCCACCCTGCTGCGCCCCCGCCTCTCCGTCCGGACCGCGGTCGACGCCGGCGCGGTCGCGAGCGTGCTCGGGTCCATCCTCGCCCGGCCGGTCGTCGTGTCGCGAGACGTCAGCGCCCTCACCGTGCTCGGCGTCGGCCTCGTGGCGTGGGGCACCGCGCGGGCGCTCCACGCGAGCGCCGTCCGCGAGACCCGCGCGCGCCTCGCGCTCGAGCGCGCCCGCCAGGATCTGCAAGTGAAGGTGGACGCCCAGGTGCGCGAGATCGTCGCCCGCGCCGAGGAGATCGACCGCCTCAACGCGGACCTGGCGGTCAAGGTGAAGGAGCGCTCGGCCGAGCTCGGGGTGGCCCTCGAGCGGCTCTCCAACGCGACCGAGGCGCCCATGCTGCGCGCCGGCGCGGTCGTCGCCGAACGCGTGGAGATCGCCGAGGCGATCGGCTTCGGGGGCATGGGGGTCGTCTACCGAGGCCGCGATCGCCAGACCGGTCGCGACGTCGCGATCAAGCTCGTGCAGGCGGTCGACGCGAGCGAGCTCGACGCCTTCCGCCGCTTCCTGCGCGAGGCGCAGGCCGCGGCGAGCGTGCAGCACCCGGCGATCGTGCGCGTGCTGCACGTCGACGTCTCGCCCGACGGCAGGCTCTTCCAGATCCTCGAGCTGGTCGAGGGGCAGTCCCTCGCGCAGCGGCTCGCGCGGATGGGTCACCTCGACTGGCGCGTCGCGGTGCGGCTCGGCGAGGTCATGGCCTCGGGCCTCGCGGCCGCGCACGCGGCGGGCGTCGTGCACCGCGACGTCAAGCCAGAGAACGTCATGCTGACCACCCGTGAACCCGGCGTGAAGCTCCTCGATTTCGGCGCCTCGCTCGTGCGCGAGACCGCGTCCACCGGGCTCACGCGCCCGGGGATCATCATCGGGACCCCGGAGTATCTGGCTCCCGAGCAGATCGTCGAGAGCGAGGACATCGACGGCCGCGCCGACGTCTACGCCCTCGGGCTCGTCGTCTATCGTTGCGTCGCTGGGCACCTGCCCTACGAGGCGCGCAACGTGGCCGGCTGGATGCGCGCCCACGTGTTCTCGCGGCCCGC
>JAEUKC010000039.1:0-43734 GCA_016794445.1 Myxococcales bacterium | reverse complement strand
CGTCCTGCCGCGCTGACGATGCTGCCAGATGGTGACACGAGCGCTGCGGCATCGAGCCGCCGGCTCCGCGAGCTTCAAGCGAGTATCCTTTCCGGACGATGCGCCCCCACCTCCTCCTGGCCCTCCTCTGCCTCGCTGGTTGCTCCGAGGACGCGGCCGCCACGCCCCCCTCCGACGCGGGCGCCGACGGGGACACGCTCGCCGACGTGACCCCCACCGTGGACTGGACGATCGAGATCGACCCGAGCGCGACCGGCCCCACCGTCTCGCGCTACCTGCTCGGCCAGTACGATCTCTCCGGCGCCCTCTACGACTTCGCCAAGGTCGAGGGCCTGCCCACCCAGATGAAGCAGGCCGGCTTCTCCGAGTGGCGCGTCGGCGTGGGCCGGTGGGAGCTCGGCACCCAGCTCTTGCCCACGCTCACCGACGGCACGCCGTGCCCCAGCATCTTCCCCAAGGCCTCGCTCGCGCCGGACGGCTCCACCGATCTCAGCCTCGTGGCCGGCCGCGACTGGTTCACCGACGACGGCAAACCCGTCACGCTGGCGATGACCGCCGACGACGCGCGCTACGCGCTCGGGTACGCGCGCTCGGCCATCGACCAGGCGACCGCGTTCGGCGTGGAGCCGTGGGTCGACGTCGACTTGATGCCGCGCGCGCTCGCCAAGAACCGCACGCCCTCGCGGACCACCAGCGTCGTCCCCGACGCGTGCATGGCCACGTTCACCAACGCGATCTCGAACGCGGCTCCGGCGGACTCGACCGTGTTCGCGGCCGCCGTCGTCGGCCTCGTGCGCCGCCTCGTCGAGGGCAGCGGCGCCGAGAAGGGCCGCCCCGTCACCCGCTTCGAGATCTGGAACGAGCCGGAGTTCCCCTACTTCTGGGACAAGACCCACGAGCCCAAGGGCAACCTCGACGAGTGGGTGAAGATGGCCGCGATCACTCTCGTGGGCCTCGCGGACTACCGCAGCAAGGCGACCGCGCCCGCGGCGAAGGCGCTGAAGTTCGGCTTCGGGAGCTTCGCCGTCGGCGACACCGCGGTGGCTCTGATCGGCGCGTTCGACAAGACCGCGCTCCCCGACGGCAGCTTCCTCCCGTTCGATTTCGTCTCGTTCCACGCCTACGACAACGACCCGCTGGTGGTCGCCGCCAAGGTCGATGAGGTGGCGGCCGCGCGCAAGGCGTCCACGCACTACCAGAACGTGGAGCTCGCCCTCGCCGAGTGGGGCCTCTCGCTCGACGGCAAGGGCTGGGACCCGGCGACGATGGACGTCCCGCTGCACACCGCCACGGTGCTCGCGCTCGCCGCGACGGCCGGGATCGAGCACGCGCACCGGTCGATCTTCTACGACTACTACGTCGGCATCCCGTTCGGCATCGTGGGCAACGATCGCAAGCCGAAGCCCGGTTTCCACGCGTACACGCTGCTCGCGCAGGTGGTGGGCGGCGCGCGAGTCCCGGTCAAGAACGCCGCGAACGGTCGGCTCGACGGCGGCCTCGGCGTGGTCCTCGTGACCAAGGACGCGGGCGGCAAGGTGCGGGCGCTGATCGTCAATCGCGCGACGTCGGCCCGCAACGTGGAGCTCTCCGTCGGCGGTGCCGTGGTCACGGCGAGCGCATTCTCGGTCTTCGACACGCCGTCCGCGGCGCCCTCCGCGCGCGACGTCGCCCGCACGCTCCGGCTGCCGCCGCGATCGATCGCGCTCGTGTCCCTGTAGCGCTTGCGTCGAACGTGACACCGACCGACGCTGCCCCCGTGTCCCCGCTGCTCCTCCCTCTGCCCACCGCGCTCGTCGGGGAGCGCCTCATTCTGCGTCCGCTCCGCCGCGGTGACGGCGCCGAGCTGTTCGCCGTCGTCGATCGCTCGCGCGACCACCTCCGCCGGTTCCTCCCGTGGGTCGACAAGACCCAGGGCGTGGACGACTGCGAGGCCACCGCGCGGCGGCTCGGCGCCAGGTGGATCCTGCGCGAGGACCTCGCGCTCTCGATGCGGCTCCGGGGGAGCGATCGCCTGATCGGCGGGACCGGTCTGCATCGCTTCGACTTCGAGGTGCGCTCGTTCGAGGTGGGCTACTGGATCGAGAAGCCGAGCGAGGGCCAGGGGTACGTGCAGGAGGCCGTGCGGCTCGTCGCCGCGCTGGCGGTGCGCCGGCTCGAGGCGCGCCACGTGCGCATCCACTGCGACGCGACCAACGACCGCAGCGCCCGCGTCCCTCGCGCGCTCGGGTTCACCGAGGAGGCGCGCCTGCGCTGCAACACCACGACCCCGACCGGCGAGGTGCGCGACACGCTCGTGTTCGGTCTGACCGCCGAGGAGTTCGCGGCGCAGCTCTGGTCCGGCGCCGCGATCGCGGCCGTGGACGCCGCCGATCGCGACGGTTAGCCGCGCACCCGCGCCACCACCGACGGCGGGATCGGCACGACCTGCTTCTTGCCGTCCAGGCACACCATCTCGACCACGCCCTTCACGAGCAGCGTGTCGCCGCGGTAGGCGTCCTGCTCGAAGCGCGCGCGGTATTCGCTCTCGAGCACCGCGCGAGACCGGATCTCGATCGTGTCGCCGAACACCGCGCCCTGCTTGAACGAGAGCTCGCAGCGGTAGACGACGAAGCCGATGCCTTCTTCGTGGTAGAGCCGCAGGAGCTCCTGCACCCCGAGCAGGTGCTCGCGCGCGCGCTCGAAGTACTTGAGGTAGTTCGCGTGGTAGACGAGCCCCGAGTGATCGGTGTCCTCGTAGTAGATCTGCACCGGGAAGACGGCGGGGGTCGCCATGCGCGCGAGTGTGGCAGGGCACGCCCGCCCCGTCACGCCCGAGCTGCGAACGGAGCTTCAGGGCGCGGCGCAGATCGGCAGCGCGTGGGTGGGACCGGCCTTCTTGGCCGCGACGTCGACGATGGCGAGACCGGGCTTGTTGGCGTGGACGAGCACCAGCTTGCCGCCCACCGAGATCCAGTCGGCGCTGATCGACTCGAGGTCGAGCCCGTCGCCGGGCGCCGTCGCGATGGGGGTCTTGTTGAAGGCGTCCAGGTCGACGACCGAGAGGACCTTGTCGTGGAGGGCGAGCCAGGCCTTGCTCGTCGGATCCTGCGCGAACGAGCCACCGTGCCCGCTGAGGAACAGCTTCTGGCCCTTCACCGGGTCGACCAGCCAGTTGGTCTGGCCCGGCCCACAGCACGACGTGTCGCTGAGGACCACGCGGTTGCCGACGAAGTGGCCGCGCCACGTGTTGGTGGGGTCCGCGAAGCCCATCGGGGTGTCGGGCTTGCTCGGGTCGTAGGTCGTCAGCAGCGCGCGCGCCGTGCGCTTGCCCGTGGCGACGTCGTAGGTGTCGCCTTGCAGCTGGAAGCCGCCCTTCTTGTCCTTGTCGCGCACGAACACGAACACCTTGCTGCCCGTGTCGTCGGCGAACGCGGCGATCGGCGGGTCGGCGTCGGGCGGCGGCGGCGCGACGGCCTTCTTGCCCTTCTTGCCCATCTTGTCGGCGGGCTTCGGCTCGGCCTTCTTGGCCACCTTCTGCGTCTGACCAGGGATGGTGATCGTCTTGCACTTGGCCTTGTCGGCGGGGCAGACCTTCACCGTGCTCGCCGTGGTCTCGACGGTGACCGCGGTGGGCGACGGCGCCGAGTCGGTCCACTCGGGCACCTTGTACGGCGGCGCCTCGGTGGCGGTCCCGGTCTCGGGATCGACGAGCAGACACGGGTGCGACTGGCCGGGCTCGGCGTAGGGGTTGCCACCGGTGCGGCTCGCGTCGAGGAAGCACGCGAGCACCTGCTTGCCCTGCACGGCGAGGTGCAGGATCCCGCCCTCGGCGGCGCGGGCAGGGAGGCAGGCCTTGGCCACCGGCGCTGCCGACGACGCGACGGGCGGCGTCGAAGAAGCGCTCATCGAGGCCGAGGCGACCGGCGTCGGCGTGACCGGCGCGGGGTCGTTGGTGCAAGCGACGAAGGCGAGGGCAGCGAGCGGAAGCGAGCGGTTCATGGGGACCTCGAGGCCGCGTTCCTAGCACCAACGAACGCGAGCACCACCGGTCCTCCCACGCGTGATGGATCCGACCCCGTGACCCCAAGGTTCCTCGAACGAACCCGCATCAGACATCGAACGTGGTGCTGGATCGCCGCATCGCATCGATCGTCCCCACCGCAGTTTCCGCTCGGTGCCCCGCGCAAGGAGCAGGATCATGAAGTTCCGTCTCGTCTCGTCGATCACCTGTGTGTCGTGTTGCCTCGCCATGGCCGCTTCGGCTGCCCCGCTCGACAAGGAGGGCACGCCCGAGCCCTCGAACGGGAGCACGGTGTCGCCCGTTCGCGTCGGCGTGCTCGGCGGTGTCGGCGCCCCGCGCGCGCTCACCGTCGAGGGCATGTTCCTCGTCAGCGAGCGCGTCCTCGTCGGGCTCGAGTACGGCGTGTTGCCGACCTCGACCTTCGGCGGCGTGTCTGTCGGCGTCTCGGCCGTCTCCGCCGATCTGCGCATCTTCCCCTTCCGTGGTGGTCCGTTCTTCCTCGGCGCGCGGCTCGGACGACAGGTCCTCGACGCGAGCGCGACCGTCTCCGTCGCCTCGTACGGCAGCTACTCGGGCTCCACCCACCAGGAGAGCTGGTTCTTCGGTCCGCGCCTCGGCCTGCTCTGGGTGTCACGCCCGGGCTTCACGATCGGCACCAGCCTCGGCCTGCAGATCCCGCTCTCGCACAAGACCGACACCACGCTGCCCGCGGGCGTCCCGCGGGACAAGGTCGTGCCCTCGGTCATCGACACCCTCGGGGGTGGGGGCGTCATCCCCACCCTCGATCTGCTGCAGCTCGGCGTGGCGTTCTGAACAGTGGCAGCAACTGTCAGGATCAGCGAAGGCGGTCGAGCAGGCGCTCCACCCGCAGCATCGCCCCGAGATCGCTCGTGCGGTGGGCGTGGTCCATCGCCGCGAACAGGTGGGTCTGCTCGCGGAGAACGCGCGCGGGCTCGCGCTCGAGCAGCCGGACGTAGTGGTGGTAGAAGCGCGCGCGGTCGAACGTGGTGCGCGCCGCGACCGCGTAGCGCACCACGGCATGCAGCGTGTACCGACCGCGGAGCGGCTCCTGGACGAGGCGCAGGCGCACGAGCTCGGCGAGCGCGGCCTCGGCCCCGCCGCGCACCCGCGCGAGCTGCGCGAGCGAGGTCTCGTCCACGTGATCGCCCTCCACGTGCGCGAGCACGGCGAGCATGCGCTGGCTCTGCGGCGGGAGGCGCCGCCACGCGAAGTCGACCAGCAGGCTCACCTCGGGGACGTCGTCCTCGTGGGCGACCACGTGCACCCGCCCGAGGCCCCGCGCCGAAAGGAACGCCTGGAGGTCGGCCACGGTGGCCTCGCCGCTCTCGACGATGCCGTCGGCCATGTCCTGCGCGAGCGGGTTCCACCGCAGGAGCCGGGTGAGCGCCGCGACCCGGGGAAACGCCGAGCGCCCCGTGGTCACGAGCGGCGCGGTCACCGGGTAGACCAGCACGCCCGCGAGCAGGCAGCGCCGCGCGGTCACGAGGAACGTGACCGGTGTACCGTCGAGCGCGTCGAGCAGCTTGGCCGTGGCGCGGTCGTCCTCGTGGTTGTCGAGCACGACGAACCGCGGGCCGCCGGCCGAGAGGAACGCGCGCAGGCCGGGCAGGCGCTGGTCGGCGCCCGAGGGCGTGCCGAAGCCCACCGCCAGGATCTCGAGCAGGGTCTGAAGGTCCCAGGCGCCGATGCGGAACCAGTGCACGCGGCCGTCGAAGCGCGGCGCGACGCGGTGGCCGAGCGCGGCCGCGAGCATCGACTTGCCGCTGCCCCCGCCGCCGACGAGCGCGAGGCGCGTGGGGGTCTTGCCGACGAGCCGGTCGAGGGTCTCGAGCTCCTGCGCGCGGCCCTTGAGCCCGCGCGGCCGCGGCGGGAAGGCCCGACCGACGGTCACCGCGTGAGCTCCATCACCCGCTGCTCGAGGCCACGACCCTTGCTGACGCCGCTGATGCGGGCCTTCTCCCGCAGCAGCACGGTCAACACGTCGGCGATGACCGCCTCGGCGTCGGCGCGGTCGCGCGTGAAATAGACGACCAGCTCGCGCCGCTCGGCGTCGAAGTCGGCGCGATCCACGACCGCCACGCCGCGCACGGCCTCGATCGGCACGGGGCCGTCGGCGAGCTCGAAGCGCACCTCGGCGGCGGAGGCCGTGAGCTCGCCGATCGCCCCGGCCATCACGAGGCGCCCTTGGTCGAGGATGGCGGCGCCATCACACATCTCCTCGAGCTCGTGCAGGTTGTGGCTCGAGATGATGAGCGTGCACTGCCCGCGGCGCTTGACGATGATCTGGCGGACCTCGTAGGCCACGCGCGGATCGAGCCCTGCGGTGGGCTCGTCGAGCAGCACCACCTCGGGCGATCCGAGGAGCGCCTGCGCGAGCTGCACCCGCTTGGCCATGCCGTGCGAGAGCGCGCTGCACCGTGTGTCCCACCAGCCGGCGCCCTCCACCTCGGCGAGCACCTTCTGCGCGTCGCGGGTGGCGTCGGTGCGGTCCATGCCCTGCAGCCGCGCGAGGTGGACGAGCAGCGCGCCCACGCGGTCGCCGGGCGGGAGCACCGCATCCTGGGGGAGCACGCCGATGCGTCCCCGCAGCTGGTCGACCTCGCTCGGGGCGAAGCCGAGCACCTCGAGCTCCCCGCTCGTCGGCTGCAGGAACCCCGCGAGCATGGAGAACGTGGTGGTCTTGCCGGCGCCGTTGGGGCCGATGAGCCCATAGACCGCGCCGCGCGGGACGCGGAGCGAGACGCCGGCGACCGCGGCCTTCGCGCCGAAGCGCTTGGTGACGTTGCGGAGGACGACCGCCGACGCGACGCTCTCGGGCCCCTTCGCCGCGCTCACGCGTCCCTCTGCTGGAACAGGAGGAGCGCCGCGCCGAGGAACAGGGCGGCGAACAGGCCCGACGCGAGCAGGCCGAGCCCGAACTTGTCGGGCGAGGGAGACAGCAAGAGGCGGTCGAAGCCGCTCGGGTGGACCCAGGTGATGGTGTCGTTGTCGCTGGCGCGGCCGATGCCGTAGGTGACGAGCAGCACGAGCCAGGCGAACGCGCTGGTGAGCAGCGCCAGGATCGGCGTGCGGAACAGCCCGCTGAAGAACGCGACGAGGGCGCACCACGCGGCGCTGACCGGCAGGGTCACGAGCCACAGCCGGAATCCCCAGACGACGACGTCGGAGACGGGAACCGAGCTCTTGGCGAGGATCACGATCCAGCAGACCACGTTCATGAGGAGGGTCATCGTGGAGGCCACGGCGAACATGCCGAGGTACTTGCCCACGAAGTAGGAGCTCCTCCGCGTGCGCACCGTCCAGTAGCGCACCGCGCGGTGCTGGAGGTCGCCGGCCACCGTGTCGAAGCCGACGAAGACCGCGAGCAGCGCGGCGAGGGCGAGCGTGCCGCTCATCAGCACGAACAGCACCTCGGGCATCCCGGCGAGCGCCTTGCCGATCTCCTTGCCGTAGACCTGGGCGATGGCCTCCTCCCGCATCGAGTGCACGCTCTCGGCGCCGAACTTGCTGCCGATCCGGCCCTGCGCGCTCAGCGTGACCAGCGTGGTCCCCACCCCCCCGAGCACGCAGATGCCCGCGAGCACGAGGCCCTTGGCGCTCCTCAGGTTGCGCACGAGCTCACGCTCGACGACCAGGGCGATCTCTCGGAGTGGACTCATGGGGCCCGGAGCCTACCAGGCCTTCTCCATGGCAGGTCGGCGCCTCGACCGTGTACGGTGGCTCGAACGCCATGCGGCTCAAGCACATCACGTTCCAGGAGACGGATCGCGAGCCGTGGATCGCGAGTCAGCGGCAATGGCTCGCCGCCTCGGTCGCGGCCGGCGGCCTCCGCGGGGCGTTCGGCGCCGAGCACGAGGGGCAAGCCCGGGTCTTGTTCCTGTGGGAGAGCGACGAGGCCCTCCGCGGCTTCATGGAGCACGACCACCATCGCGCCCTCGCCGAGGCCGGGACCGTGGGGCGGTACGCGGCGCTGTACCTCGACGTGCTCGAGCAAGAGGGCTCGCTCGTCGGCGCCACCTATGTAGCGGAGTCGCTGGCCTGGGTCCGCGACGACGGGATCGACGACTGGCTGGTCGAGCGCAAGATCTGGGCGGAGGCCACCCGCGCGTGCGACGGCTTCGTCGGGAGCCTCGTCGCCCGTGGTCGACACGCCTGCCTCGTCACCACCCTGTGGCGTGACCGCGCGGCCCACGAGGGTTACCTCCACGACGTCGTCCCGCAGATCCGCATGAAGACCGACGAAGGCAGCACGGTGCGCCTCGTGCGCTTCGCGGCAGAGTTGCTGCCAATGCTGACACACGGGGCGATTTCCTAGGGCGGTCGCCTAGTCGGTCGCGGGGCACGCGTAGGCGACCCCCTTGAGCACCCAGGTGCGCGTGCGGCACCCAGGTGAATCGTGGGGCCGCTGCTCCTCCGTGAGCCGGACGTAGTTGGCGCCCCGCTCGGCGGCCTTGTTGCGCAGGTTGGCCTCGGCGCCCTCCCGCGCTCCTTCGAGGCCGAGCGGCTCGCACCCGCTGCCGTGGTCCGCCTCCACGGGGCCGAGCTCCTTGCAGGCCTCGACCTGCTGGTTCGGCGACACGGTCACCTGCTTGCCCTTGGCGGTGAGCGCGGGGATCCGTACCGCGCCGCCGCACGCGAGCAGCGCGACGGCGACGAACGACAGGGCGAGCGAGGCGTCCGAGCGGCGACCCATCGGCCGATCCTACGGTCAGGGGGTGACCAGCGTCGAGACGCGGAGCTTCCGGAACAGGCTGCGCTTCTTGTACCGGTGCTTCTCCATCCGCCGGAGGATGTCCGAGAGCACCCGCACGGCGTGGTCGACGTAGGGCCCCTTGTTGAGCATGACGCACTCGGCGGCCACGCTCGCCGCCGCGTCGGTCACCTCGGCGCGCGAGGGCACACCCGTGCGGGCCAGCGTGTCGAGCACCTGGGTCGCCCAGATCGCGGGCAGGTGCGCCGCCTCGCACAGCCACAAGATCTCCTCTTGCAGCTCGGCGAGCCGCTCGAAGCCGACCTCCACCGCGAGATCGCCGCGCGCGATCATCACCGCGAGCGGGGGCCGCACGAGCCCCTCGAGGAGGATGCGCGGGAGGTTCTCGAACCCGGCGCGCGTCTCGATCTTGAGCACGACGCCGATGTCGGGACGCCCGTGCTTGTCCAGCACCTCGTGCAGCAGGCGCACGTCCTCGGGGCCGCGCACGAACGAGAGGCCCACGAGGTCGGCGCGCTTCGCGACGAACCGGATGGCCTTCTTGTCGTCGGCCGTGAGGCTGGGCACCGTGGTGTGGGTGTCGGGCAGGTTGATGCCCTTCTCGGCGCGCAGCTTGGCGATGGGGCGCTGGGTGCGCACCACGCGGAGGCGATAGTCGCGCTGCTCTGCCGAGAGCTTCTGGACCACGGCCTCGATGCGTCCGTCGTCGAAGAGGACCCGGTGATCGACCGCGAGGTGATCGAGCGCCGCGGGCAGGGTACAGGCGATGGTTCCCGCGCGGAGGACGCGGCCGTCCGTGTCGCGGCGCGGAGCCTTGCCGGGCACGTCGCGACCCGTGAGGAGCAAGGGATCGCCGATGCGCACGTCGATCGCCGCGTCCGAGGCGCCGCCGATGACCAGCTCGCCCTCGGCGACCACATCGTCTCCCCGGAGCACGGATACCCTGGTCTTGCCGAGCAGATACGCGCGCTTGTCGGCGGTGGCCACCAGCTGGCCCTGCTCGCCGTCGATCTCGACGACAGGGAGCTTTCGCCGCTTGTCCCGCACGTCGCGGAGGGCGAGCACGTCGCCCTTGCGCACCTGCGCGAAGAGCGCGTCCTCGACCAGGAGCACGGGGCCCTCGGCCTCGATGGGCGGCGCAGAGGCGCGCCGCACGATCACGCGGGCCGGGGTGGTCACCGCGCCGAGCTCGTCCCGCGTCGGCTTCCAGGTGGCGGTCCGGGCGCCACCCACCTGGCCGGTGCGGATCTTGGGCCCGGCGAGGTCCATGAGCACCCGACACTCCTTCCCGGTCGTGCGCTTGGCCTCGTCGAGGGCGCGGATCACCTGATCCCAGTGGGCCTCGTCCTCGTGCGCGCAGTTCACTCGGAGCACGTTCATGCCGCTCTCGAGCATGCGGGCCATCCAGGCTCGGTCCGCCTCCCGTGCGGAGGGCGCGGTCACCATGACGTAGATGTGCCGGTCGTCCGGGCGCGGCCCGAGCATCTCGCGCGTGTGGCGGTGCAGGTACGCCTTGGCGCCGTCCCAGTCGAGCGCGCCCTTGCGCACCCGCGCGAGTCGACGGAGCTCGCGCAGGGCCCCCTTGCCGTCGAGGAGCGCGAGGGTCTCCTGCACCCTCAGCGAGACCTCGACCACGTTGCCCATCACGAAGGCTTCCGAGCGACCCAGTGACGACAGCCCGTGCTGGGAGAGCTGGAGCTGCAGATCGCGGAGATCGTGCTGGCGGAGCGCCACGTAGTGGATCAGGTTGCGCGCGCTCTCGCGGCGCTCGGCGGGCACGCGCTCGATCGCGGACGCCATGCGGGTCTCGAGGTCCACGAGCCTCGTCTCGAGTCGGCGGAGCTCGTGTGACAGCGCGGTGGCGACGGCGTGGATCTGCGTGACGGAGGTCGGACGGAGGGGCTTGGTACGCTGGACCACGTCGAGCACCCAGCAAACGGCATACCCCCTGAACCGCTCGCAGAACCGCGCTGCCGTGCTGCAGTCACTGCGCAGGACCGCAGCGACTGCGGATACCCAGCGGGTGTAGGTCCCGCATCACTTCACGATCACGCGATCGGTGGTGAACTTGAAGTAGCTCGAGTACGCGGCCGAGTTGATGCAGGTCGCGAAGGTGACCGTGGCCCCCGACTTGTCCTTGCAGGTGTCGACCACCTTGGTGGAGCTCGACGAGGCGCTCAGCGTGTATTTCGGGCCGACGCCGGCCACCGGGGCCGTCGGGTCCGAGACGTCGGGCTGGGTCTTCGACACGGCGGTGATGAGGCCGCCGATGACCCGGCAGCCGCCGATCAGGACGTCCAGCAGGGAGTTGGTGGCGCTGTAGTTCTCGATGCAGGCGACCGAGCCACCCGCGAGGATGGCCGCGGGCACCGGCACCTTCGAGAGCGAGTAGGCGCTGACGTTGCCGCACAGCTGCCCGTTGCTCGTGGTGGCGAAGCTCACCAGCGCGGGGTCGAGGTGCTCGGCGACCAGATGGCCGGGCGTCGCGCCGGTGGACGCGAGCGGCTTGCTGGTCGCGCCGATGGTGCCGCGGACGCGGACGGCCGACAGGTTGAGCGGGGTGAGAGCCCCCGAGAGCGTGAGGGTGAGCTTGAGGTTGCCCGGGCCGGCGTTGAGCACCTTCGCGGCGATGCTGCCGGCGAGCGTCGCGGTGGGGGTGCGGGTCGCGTCGATCGAGAGCGGGTCGACCGTGTACCACCAGTCGAGATCCGACGTGCCGCTGTAGCCCGTGCCGGTGACGACCGTTCCGCCCATCTGCCCGAGCGTGACGGCGGGGTCGCTCGTGCCGGTGAGGTCGTCCAGGGCGATGTACTTGAACAGGATGTTCAGCGTGCCCGCGGTGATGCCGTCGTCGAGCGGCTTCTGCACCTGGCCCTGCGCCACGCCGCCGATCGAGCCACCGAGCGTGTTGGCGGTGCAGAACGCGTCGGTGCCCCACTGCATCTTGAGCGAATTGAACCGGTGGCCCTGCTCGAACTGACACTTGCTGTCACAACCGTCGAGGTTCGTGGTGTTGCTGTCGTCGCACTGCTCGCCGGCCTCGCGCACGCCGTTGCCGCACACCGCCGCGACGATCTTCTTGCAGCTCGCGTCGCAGGTGCCGGTGGCCGGCGGGTCGCAGGCCTCGCCCTTGGCCGCGTCGACGCACGCGTCGCCGCACACCGAGGACTTGCAGGCCCCGGCCACGCAGACGCCGCCGGTGCCGCACGCCGCGCAGGCGGCGAGCGGGGTGCCGGGCGAGCACTTCTGGCCGGTCTTGCCGCCGACCGTGACCGCGGCGCAGGTCTCCACGCCGTTGCACGGGTTGCTGTCCGGGCACGAGTCGGGCGCGGTGGTGCACGAGAACTTGCACGAGAGCTCACACCCGGTCCCGGGCCCGTTGCCGGCGCCGAAGTCGCAATCCTCCCCGGTGTCGAGCACGCCGTTGCCGCAGTTCGCCGAGGCGCACACCCCGCTCTTGCAGGTCTTGCCGGTGCCGCACGCAGCGCCGTCGCCGAGCGCGGTGCCCGCGGCGCACTTCTGGCCGTTCTTGCCCCCGACGCTCACCGTGGTGCACGCCTCGGTGCCGTTGCACGGCTCCGTGTCCGGGCAGCTGTCGGGCGACTTCTTGCACGAGAACTTGCAATCCACCTCGCAACCCGTGCCCGGACCGTTGCCCGCGCCGAGGTCGCACTCCTCGGTGCCGCTGACGATGCCGTCGCCGCAAGCCGTGCTCACGCACGCGCCGCCCTTGCAGACGAGGCCTGTGCCGCACGTGGTGCCGTCGGCCTTGGCCGCGCCCGCGGTGCAGGTGTGCTTGGCGTCGTCGCACGTGCCGTCGCCGATGCAGGCGTCCGCGGACTTGCAGTTGCGCGCCGCGTCCGAGGTGACGCAGCTGAACTTGCACGAGTCACACCCGTCTCCGTTGGTCGTGTTGCCGTCGTCGCACTCCTCGGGCGCGGTCTTCACGCTGTCGCCGCACACGGAGTCGATGCACGTGCCTCCCTTGCAGACCTTGCCGGTGCCGCAGGCGTCTCCGTCGGCGAGCGGCTTGCCTGGCGCGCACTTGTGGTCGGCGCCGCAGACCTCGGTGCCATTGCAGGCGTTGCCGTCGTCACACTTGGCCGGGTCTCCGTCGGGCGGCGGCTTGCAGCTCCAGGTGCAGTCGTTCTCGCAGCCGTCACCGTTCGCCTTGTTCCCGTCGTCGCAGAGCTCGGTGCCCTCCTTGGCACCGTTGCCACACACCGGCGGGAGGTCCCCGTCGTCGCCCGTCTCCGACGGCGTGCCGGTGTCGGTGTCCGTCGCGATCTCGGTCGTGTCGCCGCCGCAGCCGGCGGCGAGCGGCGAGAACACCCAGGCCCCGACGCCGAGCGAGAGCAGCGTGAAGACAGTGCGATTCGTGAGCGCGCGACTGGCCCGCATCGTGGACTCCTTGTCAGGGCGCGCCGCCGGGCGTCCCTTCGATCAGAGTACGGAGGCCTTCCACCCTCCGTCCATAGCGGGGCAGGTGCGCACACGTCGTTGCTGCGTCGCGGCATGTCCGATTCCCCCGAACCGGACTAACTTCGCAGCGTGGCTGGAACCAGCGAACGCGAGACGACATTGGCCGAGGACCTGCGCGCGCTGCTGCGCGCCCCCCGGGAGCTGTGGCTGATCTACCTCGCCACCTTCTTCGAATACCTGGGGATCTTCTCGTTCCTCCCCACGTTGCCCCTGTGGCTCTCGGGCGATTTCGGGATGACCGACAAGCAGGCGGGCTGGTGGGCGGCGACCTTCTCCACGCTGCTCACCCTGTTCGTGTTCCTCGTCGGGTCGATCGCCGACTCGATCGGCGTGCGTCGGACCCTCCTGCTCTCGTTCGGCCTCGCGGCGGTCACGCGACTCGGCATGGCGCTCGCGCCGTCGCGGCAGATGGCCATCGCGACCCTGCTCTCGTTCGGCTTCGCCTACGCCACCACGTCGCCGGTGCTGCAGACCGCGGTCCAGCGCGCCTCGAGCAAGCGCACGCGCGCGTTCGCGTTCTCGTTCTGGTACGTGAGCTTCAACCTCGCGGGCGCGATGTGTGGCCCGCTCGTCATCGACTCGACGCGCCGGTTCTTCCTCGACCCGGGCACCAGGAAGCTCGCCAGGAAGGTTATCTCGCTGCCACTCCTCGGCGCGCAGGAGATGAGCGCCCACCGCGCGATCATGGCCATCGGCTTCGTGTTCGCCCTGATCGCCGTCTTCGTCGTCGCCGTGCTGCGCAAGGACTTCGAGCATCGCATCGACCCCGAAGACGAGGTGGCCGAGCCCAAGAAGAAGACGAGCCCGCTCGTGGCGCTGAAGGAGGTGCTCGGCGACAAGATCTTCTGGCGCTTCATGATGCTGCTCGTGTTGCTCTCGCTGGTGCGCATGATGTTCCAGCACATGCACTTCACCTGGCCGAAGTACGTGCTGCGCGAGCAGGGCGAGGGCTTCCCCATGGGCACCGTGTGGTCGTTCAACTCGATGCTCATCCTCGTGCTGGCGCCGCTCGGCACCGCGCTGACCCGCAAGCGGCGGCCGTTCGAGGTGCTGCTCCTCGGCGCGTTCATCTCGGCGTTGAGCCCGTTCGTGCTCTGCCTCGGCTCGTCGATGCGCTTCCAGATCGCCATGATCATCGTGCTGACGATCGGCGAGGCGCTGTGGTCGCCCAGACTCTACGAGTACAACGTGTCGATCGCGCCGCGCGGGCGCGAGGCCACCTACGTGAGCCTCGCCTCGCTGCCGTACTTCCTCGCCAAGTTCCTCGTGGGGCCGACCTCGGGCTACCTGCTCGAGCGGTACGTGCCGGCGAGCGGGCCGCGAAACGCGGCGATGCTCTGGGCGATCATCGGCTTCACGACGATGATGGGACCGGTCGGGATCTTCCTGCTCCGCGGCTGGATCGGGAAGAAGGATCCGCCCGCCGAGGCCGCCGCCTGACCGATCAGGGGCAGCCGGGGCGTTTGCGCGCCACCTTGACCTCGGCGTTGACCGTCACGTCCTCGGAGACCGCGCCGTCGAGCTTGCTGTTCGCGGCGACCACGTCGAAGTCGCGGCGGTGCACGCGGAACGACGCGACCACGTGCAGCTCGCACTCCTTGACCTCGAGCTGGAGCGGGAAGTCGATCGGGCGCGTCTTGCCGCGGAGCTCGAGGGCGCCGACCAAGTAGAGCGCGTCGCCCTCCTTGCGCAGGACGTGCGACTCGAAGCCCGCGTGCGGGTAGGAGCCCGCGGCGAGGAAGTCCCACTTGGCGACGTCGGCGACGGCCTTGAGCGTGGCCTCGGCGGACTGGGTCTCGACGTCGACCCGCAGCGTGGAGGCGAGCGGGGTCGCGGCGGAGAACGTGAGGGTGCCGCTGCGCTTCTGGAACCGCAGGGTGTGCGTGGTGAAGGCCTTCACCTCCACGTCGACCGTGAGCGTGCGCGGATCGAGCGCGTACACCTCGGCGTCGGCCTTCGGCGCAGCGCGCGGCGGCAGCACCTTGGGCGAAGACGCCAGCGGTGCGCCCCCGCACCCGCCGACGAGCGCGAGGAACACGAGCCACGAGCTCCGTCCGCGCATGCCGGCGAGCGTGGCAGACGCCGCCGCGGGGCGCTACCGCCGGGCGGCCTTCTTGGTGGCGGCCTTCTTGGTGGGCTTTCCTGCCGCCGCCTTCTTCGCGGCGGGCTTCTTGGTCGCGGCCTTCTTCTGCGCGGCCTTCTTGGTCTTCGGGGGTGCCGGCGCGTCGGCGACGAGCCCCCCGCCGAAGCGCGCGCGCAGCTGCTCGAGGACTGCCGGCCCGAGCGGGTTGTTGCGCACGTCCAACGTGCGCAAGGCGGGCAGCACGAGCGGGCTCACGAGTGGCGTGACGCCCGCGTCCGTGAGGTGCACCCCCGTGGCGACGAGGGTCTCGAGCGCCGGGAGCTTCGCGCGCGCGAGCGCCTTGCCGAACTGCGGCGTGAGGTAGCCACCGCCGATCACGAGCTTCTTCAGGCGGGGCAGCGGCTCGGCGAGGAGGTCTTCCTGGAACCAGCGCGGTTCGAGCTCCTCGATCCGCTGCCCGAGGGGTGAGCGGAGCAGTCGCCCGAGCACCTCGGGCGTGAAGCCGACCGCGATCGCGAGCCGACGCAGGGCGGGCAGACCGTTCACCCGATCCAGGGGCCACAGGTCGGGGTCGAGCGCGTAGCTCATGCCGAGGTCGAGGCGCTCGAGGCGTGTGAAGCGGGTCGACGACAGCAGCAGCAAGGCCGCGCGCAGGCCGAGGTTCACCGTGAGCTGCAGCGACTCGAGCGAGGCGACCTCGTTGCACGCGCAGAAGCCCCGGAAGCCATCCCAGGTGAACGTCACCCTCGTGAGCGAGAGCGCCCGGATGCGGGGAAACTGAGGGTGCTGCAGCAAGGCCGCGAGGGATGGCTCGCTGGCCTCGGTCACGACGATTTCGTGCAGCCAAGGGCACGCGAGGAGCTTCTCGGGGAGCTTGTTCTTCGCGAGCACCACCTTCGCGCCGGTCGGGACACCGCGGTCGAAGGTGAGGCTCCCGCGCGGGACCTCGAGGTCGTCGTGCCACTTCGCGGTGGCCTTCGGCAGGAGCTCCTGCGCGCGGCGCGACAGGTCGCGGTGTCGCGGATCCTCGGGCGCGAGCCCCCGGAGCTGGCTCGCGATCACGATCGCTTCGCCGCGCGGGTCGCCTCGCTCGATGAGCTCGTCCGCGAACACGAGCTCCGCGGTGCGATCGTCCACGCGCGCGGCTCGGGGGGTGGGGGCCTCGACCTTCCTGGGCTCCACGGGGTGATCGGCTGCCGCCGCCTCGCAGGCCGCCACGAGCTCGTCGAGGTCGGTCTTCGACAGGAGCGGCGACTGCGCGCGCAGCTGGGTGGAGAGCGCAGGGTCTTCGAGGTGTGCGACGGCGCACGCGGGATGGAGGTAGCCCGCGCCGACGGTCGCGAAGGTGCCGGTGACGATCTCGCGCTCGACGGCCACGCGCAGCTCGCCCTTGCCGATCGGCTGGTCGCACCGGATGCAGCGGGCGCGGCCGGAGGGCGCGCGCTCGCCGTAGGGGTAGCGCGAGGCGCTCTTCTTGAGCGAGAGATCGCAGGTGGCCACGAGCTTGTCGTGGTCGGGGATCTCGCCGGGCTTCTTGACCTTCTTCAGGGCGTCGCGCAACGCCTCGGGGAGCCGCTGGGCCGCGCAGCGCAGGTGGTACCAGCCGTAGGCCTCGGCCCCGTCCGCATACATCCCCTCGTGATCGGAGCCGAATCGCAGGTCGCCCTCCTCGATCTCCTTGCGGCAGTGACGACAGCGGGAGCGCGACGTGCGGGCGGGCTCGATGACGTTCACGGCGACCCATGAAACCACTCCTTTCGGCGACTGCAAACGCCGAGAAGCTCTGCTTGACCGTGCATCCGTGCGCGTGAGATGTCTCGTGCAACCGCCATGGGCCGTCGTGCCCCAGGGAGCCAAGATGAATCCGGGATATCAACAGCAACCGCAGCAGGGGTATCCGCAGCAGGGCTACCAGCAGCCGGCCGCGCCTGCGCCTGCCGCGCCGAGTGGTCCGACCGACAGCTCGATCAAGAAGAACCCGATGCTGCTCGTCGCGGCGATCCTCTTCGGCGTCTTCATCCTGTGTGGATGGCTCGTCGGGTCGTTCAAGATCGATGGCGACGGTGGTCGCTTCCTGAGCCACACCGGCTTCGCCACCGGCATCTCGGGCATGGGCCTCCTGCTCCTCTCGGCGTTCCAGCGCCTCGTGGAGAAGGACAAGGAGCACCCCACCGGCGTCGGCCTCGGCATCGTGATCTCGGTGCTGATCACCGTCGTGGCCGCGGGCTCCGTCGTCCTCATGAAGTGAGCGGGCCGAGGGGTCGTGCGATCGTGCTCGCGGCGCTCGTCGCCGCGGGTGCGCTCGCGTGCCGGAAGAAGGCCCCTCCTCCTCCGCCGGCGCCGCCACCGTCGCGACCGGCCGACGTGATCGTCGAGGCCATCGTCCCCGATCCGTCGAGTGCCTGGACCAAGGGGCGACAGCTGCTCGGTCTGATCGCGCTCCCGTTGCCGCGTTCCGCGTTCGGGCTCGCGGCGGAGTTCCTCGCGACGCCGCCCGAGCTCGAGACCTCCCTCGAGCCCGGCAAGCCGCTGGTCGCGATCGGGTGTGGCGACCGCTGCTTCGCCGGGGCGTGGGGACTCGACGATCCCGCGCGCCTGCCCACCTTCGCCAAGGACCGGTTCGCCCTCGCGACCCACGACGGCGCGCAGTGGCTCGGCGCGCCGATAGGTGGCACCACGGCCCTTCGCGTCCCGGTCGGGTTCGTCGATCGCTTCCTCGTCGTCGGCGAGCCGGCGACGGTGGGCGGACACTCCGACTACTTGTTGCGAGGGCTCGCCCGGCGAACGTCCTCCGCGGACGTGCACCTCGAGGTCCGAAGGCCGCGTCACGCGAACGTCGTCGCCGCGCTCGACCGGCTCGCGGCGCTCGCCGACGCGAAGCCCTACCCCGACGCGCCGAGCGCGTTCGCGACGACGACGCGCGCGCTCGCCGACCTGGAGAAGGGTCTCCGCGCGTGGTCGACCGCCGACCGACCGATCGAGGTGGAGCTGTCGGTCGCGAGCGACACGCTGACCATCGTGGCCCGCCCCCTCGATCCGGCGGGCGGCGCGGTCACGGCGGCGGTCCCCGGCGAGGTGCTCCGCGGCTGGATCCAGGCGCGCGTGAAGCTCGCGCTGCCCTGACGCGCGCCTAGCACTTCCAGACGGCGATCTGGCACGACCCGTCGCGACACTCCGCGCTCCGCGAGTAGCCGGCGCACGGCTTGCCCGCGGGGCGCGGCACCTTCTTCGACGACACGGGCCGCAGCGGCTCCTCGAGCCAGCTGCAGTCGGCCGAGCTGGCGCAGGCGACGCGGTCGACAAACCCGGGCGCGCAGGTGCCGGCGGTGCACGTGCAGAACCCACCTTCGTCGATCGACCGCGGCCCCTCGCCCTTGCCGCAGCCGCCCGTCTTCGGGTCGAACGCGCACTGGTCGGCGCTCGTGCAGCCCGTCTTCTTCGCGCCGGTCGCCGGGTCGTCGCGGCGGAGCGTGCACTTGCCGAGGACGCACCCGCAGGTGCCCGGCGGCTTGGTGCTCTCCTCGCAGGCGATGATCTTGCCGGTGCGGGGGATGCACACCTTGGCAAAGCAGGGGTCGTCCCACTCGCAGTCCTTGTTCGCGACGCAAGGCCCGGGGGTCGGAGCGGGGGGGGTGGGAGGGGGCGTGGTCGCGGACGCCGTGGTCGAAGGATCGGGGCTGATGGGTCGCGTCTCGGGCGTGGGCTTGCTGCAAGCCAGGAAGGCGACGACGACGATCGAGAGGGCCCGCATGTTCACTCCACCACGGCGAGGGTGAAGCCATCATAGCCCTTGCTCCCGACGGTCTGGATCGCCGTCGCCGAGAGCCGCGGCTCGTTGCCCATCCTCGCGAGCAGCGCGCGCACGCCACGCACGTTGGCGTCGGCGCTCTCCTCGTCGAGCACCGCGCCGCCGCGCACCACGTTGTCGACGACGATGACGGTCCCCCTCCGCGAGAGCGCGAGCGCGTGGTCCAAGTAGGCGGGGCCGCTCTTCTTGTCCGCGTCCACGAAGATCAGATCGAACGGCGCGACCCCTTCGGCGACCAGCGCGCGCAGGCTCTCGTGGGCGTCGCCGACGCGCACCTCCGCATTCGGGAGCCCCGCGCGCGCGAGGTTCTGGTGCGCGACGGCGGCGTGGTCCTCCGAGATCTCGAGGCTCAGGAGCTCGCCACCTTCGGGGAGCGCGCGGGCGAGCCAGATCGTGCTGTAGCCACCGAGCGTGCCTATCTCGAGGATGCGCCGCGCCCCGCACATCCGCGCGAGCAGGTGGAGCAGCTTGCCCTGGGTGGGCGAGACGGCGTGGGGCGGGAGACCGGCGGCGACGCTGTCCGCGAGCGCGGCCTCGAGCACGGGATCGTTCGGCAGGAGGTGTCGCTCGAAGAGCGCGTCGATGGCGGACCAGGGTTCACCCATGGCCCTCGATAGTTCAGGAGCCCGGGACGCGCCAACAGAACCCGTGGTCCTCGAGCAACGCGTCCGCCTCCTTCGGGCCCCACGTGCCGGAGTGATACGTCGGCAACGGCGTGCGGTCGGCTTCCCACCGGTCGAGCAGCGGGTCGAGCAGCCGCCAGCTGGTCGCGACCTCGTCGCTCCGGGTGAACAGCGTGGCGTCGCCGATGGTCGCGTCGAGCAGCAGGGTCTCGTAGGCCGCGTGGTGCTCGGTCCCGAACGCCTCGTCGTAGTCGAACCGCATGTCGACCGGCGCGACCGAGAGCTCCGGGTCGAGCGCGCGCACGACGCCCGGGACCTTGGTCGCGAAGGTCAGCGACATCCCCTCCTCGGGCTGCACGCGCAGGACGAGCACGTTCTCGGGCAGCGGCTCCCCCGGCTCCTCGCCGGTGAGGCCCTCGATGAGGTAGGGGGGCGTCTTGAAGTGCACCGCGATCTCGGTGCAGCGACCGGCGAGGCGCTTGCCGGACCGCAGGAAGAACGGCACGCCGCGCCACCGCCCGTTGTCGATCGCGAGCTCGAGCGCCGCGTAGGTCTCGGTGTGCGTCTCGGGGCTCACGCCCGTCTCCTCGCGGTAGCCGCGCACGATGCGTCCGCCCACCACGCCGGAGCCGTACTGTGCGCGCACCGTGCGGGCCGGGTCGAGCACGCGCACCGAGCGCAGCAGCTTCACCTTCTCGTCGCGCACGGCGTTGGCGCGCAGGCTGGTGGGCAGCTCCATGCCGGTGAGCGCGAGCAGCTGGAACAGGTGGTTCTGGAACATGTCGCGCACCGCGCCCGCGGTGTCGTAGTAGCCCCCGCGGCCCTCCACGCCGACCGACTCGGCCGCGGTGATCTGGACGTGCGAGACGTGGTCGCGATTCCAGATCGGCTCGAACATCGCGTTGGCCGCGCGGAACACCACGATGTTCTGGACCGTCTCCTTGCCGAGGTAGTGATCGATGCGGAAGATCTGGTGCTCCTCGATGCGCGAGCGCACCGCGCGATCGAGGGCCGCCGCGGACTCGAAGCTGCGACCGAACGGCTTCTCGACGATCGCGCGGGCCCAGGGGCGCTCCTCCGCCGAGCGTCGGGTGAGGAGCCCCACGCGGGAGAGGTGGGCGACCGCGGGCTCGAACACCGCGGGTGGCACCGCCAGGTAGAACAGCCGGTTGCGTGACTCGGGCGGCACGTCGCGCTCGAGCAGGCCGATGTGGGTGACGAGGTCCTCGTAGAGCTCGGGGTCGGTGAGGTCGCCGGCCACATAGTGGGTGCGGGTCAGCATCGAGTGCAGGTCGCGCGGGTCCATCCCGTCGGCGCCGTCGCCCTTGGCGATGGCCTCGGCCACCAGGCCCCGGAAGCCGGCGTCGTCGAGGTCCATCCGGTCGACGCCGATGATCCGGCAAGCCCCGGGCAAGAGCCCCTTGCGGCGCAGATCACCGACCGCGGAGAGCAGCTTCTTCTTGGCCAGGTCGCCCGTGGCCCCGAGGAGGACGAGCGTGCAGCGGTCGCCGTGCGCCGGACGGTACAACGCCTGAGGCCGGTGGCTCGGGTGGGCGAAGGCGCGGATGGAGTGTCGCACGCACCCCTGGACGGACCGTCGGGCCCGCGCCCCAGGGCTCCTGTTAGGATGAGGGGATGAAGCGGTCGCCCTTCGCAGCCTTCGCCCTCGTGCTGGTCCTCGTCGCGCCCGCCGCGGTCGCGGAATGGCCAGTCTCCCGGCACGACGCGCAACGGACCGCCATCGCCGGCGGCAAGTGCGACATCGCCAAGCCGACCCAGTACTGGCAGCGATACCTGGGCGGTACGCTCCGCGGCACGAGCCACCTCGCCATCGACGTCGACAAGGACGGCCGCGTCGACGTGGTCTACCTCGCGGGCGGCAAGGCCATCGCCAAGCTGCCCGACGACCGGCTCGTCTGGGAGTCCACCCCCGTGGAGCTCACGAACATCCACGGCGTCGTCGACCTCGACAACGACGGCGCGCTCGAGGTCGTCGCGAGCTCGGCCCGCAACGTCTACGTGCTCGACGGCAAGACGGGCGCGATCCTCTGGCGCGAGCCCGATGGCGAGGTGGGCAACGTCGGCGGCGTGCGCCTCGCCGACCTCGACGGCGACAAGACCCTCGAGATCCTGATCGACGACTGCGCGTGCTGCGGCATCAGCCCCACGGCCAGCCCGGCCGGCGGCGTGTACAAGTTCGAGGCCGGCAAGCTCGGCACGCCGACCAAGCTCTACGCGCCGCTGTCGCGCAGCCACTGCGGCGCGCAGGCGACCACGATCGGCGACTTCGACGGCGACGGCTCGGCCGACGTCGCCTACGGCAACGCGACGGGCTACACGCTGACCACCGGCAAGACCGGCGCCGCGCTCGGCTCGAGCGACGTCGCGGGCGAGACCATGTACTACGCGTCGTGCGACGCCGCGAACGTCGACGGGCGCGTCGGCGACGACCTGATCTGCTTCCAGGATTCGTACCTCGCCACGGTGGGCGGCGGGCGGCGGGTCGCGGCGTTCACCTACGACCCGGCGGCGCCGACCAAGGTGCGCACGCTGTGGAACGTGGTGCCCGTGCCCAAGGCGACCGGCGAGCTGCGCTGGGTCGGCAATTCCGTCGTCGACCTCGACGGCGATGGCAAGTGGGAGGTGGTGTTCGCGTCGCGCGACGGCGCGGGCCCCTGGACCACCACCGTGATCGACGCCAAGACGGGCGCCGAGCTCGGCAAGACCGGCGGCAAGCTCGTCGGCCTCGTCGACCTCGACGGCGACAAGAAGCTCGAGCTGCTGACCGAGCCGGCCTCGGGGGTCGGCCTCTCCACGTGGCGGTTCGACCGCACGATCCTCCCCGCCGTCTATTCGCTCTCCGACGTCGGCGACTTCAAGGTGCCGTACGGCACCGACTGGGCGAAGGCCGCGCGCAGCACCGTGGGCGGCAAGCCCCTGACGATCGACCTCAAGGGAGACGGCAAGGTCTACCCGGTGTTCTTCCAGCGCGCGGTCGGGAGCACCCTCGCGAGCTACACGGCCTACGCGTTCGACGCCAAGGGCCTCGCCTCGCCGAAGGCCAGCTATGGCGTGCCCGACGGGATCGAGATCCTCACCAACGAGGTGTTCGCCAACGTCAACCGCAGCTACCCGCAGCTCTTGCTGACGCGCAACGACGGCTTCTTGCTCGTCCTCGACGACGCCTTCGCGCCGACCAACAACCTGATCTACGGCACCGGCGAGTTCAAGGTCACCCTCCCCGGCATGCGCGTGGGCGGGTTCCTCGGCGAGCCGATCGCGCCGCGCCTCGACGGCACCGCCGACGCCCCCGTGGTCCGCGACAGCCGCGGCACGCTCCTGCGCCTCGACCCGACCGGCGCGTGGATGAGCAAGCCGCCCGCGATCTCCTGGGAGATCCGGGAGGCCGGCTCCCCCACCACGGTGGGCGGCATCGACGGCGGCAAGCCCGGCCTCGTCTGCGTGAAGAACGACCCGATCACCCGCAAGCCGGACACGCTGCTCGCCGTGAACGCGGCCGGCACCAAGCTGTGGGATCGCAAGATGCCCGATGGCACGCTCACCTACGATCCGCTCGGCGGCGACGTGAACGGCGACGGCGTGAAGGACGTGTTCGCCGCCTGGATCGCCCCGGGCTCGGTGGTGAAGCTCCAGGTGCACGACGGCAAGACCGGCGCGCCGATCTGGGGCGCCCCCCACGCCGAGGCGCTGCAGTGGGGCTTTCAGCCGTTCTCCCTCGCCGACTGGAACGGCGACGGCGTGAGCGACCTCTACGTGGTCCCCAACACCCTGCGCGTGCTCAACGGTGCGACCGGCGCCAAGCTCGCCGAGAACACCACGTTCCTCGCCTACTTCACGCCGACCGTGGCCGACGTCGACGGCGACGGCAAGCTCGACGTGACGCTCAGCCGCGGCTACTTCCCTGCGCGCACGCTCGCCAACGATCTGGTCACCCAGAAGTGGATCGGGGCCGACGACCGCCCGTATCCGCACGGCGCGCGCGGCGCGTGCAGCGGCGGTCGCTCGGTGTGGGTGCAGCCCTCGTCGCAGGTGCAAGGCATGGTGCGGCTCGTCGACATGAACGGCGCCAGCGTGGGCACCACCAAGACGGTCTACCTCGCCGGCGGCAAGGTGTTCGCCTCGGCGGCCGACGCGGCGACCGACAAGAAGTTCCTCGGCACCGTGGGCCACGTCGCCGTGAAGCAGGAGCTGATCTCCGGCGCCACGCACCCGAGCGCGCTCATGGGCAGCACCGACGGGTTCCTCTACGCGGTCGACCCTTGCAGCGGCGCGCTCGACTGGTCGTTCGACCTCAAGTTCGCGGTCGGCGACCCGATCCTCGCGGACACGAGCGGCGACGGCGTCGACGAGATCCTCGTGCCCGCGGCCGACGGCTACCTGCACGCGATCGGCCCGCGGCTGCTCCCCGCCCCGGCCACCATCGTCGACAACGACCCGTACGGCGCGGTGCCCGGCCCCGACGTGGACACCGTGAAGACCAAGGACACGCTCGCGGCCTCCTGGGACAAGGTGGCCGACGCCGACGGCTACCAGGTGGCGATCGTCACCGAGGGCGGCACCTACGTGACGCAACCCGACTGGGTCGACGTCGGCGCGGCCACCGACGTGAAGCTCAAGGCGCTCGCGCTGGTCAACGGCAAGAAGTACTTCGCCGTCGTGCGCGCGGCATCGAAGACCAAGGGCTCGTCGGTCGAGACGCGCTCGAACGGCGTGGTGGTCGAGATCGTCGACATCGGCGATTCGGGCGTGCCCGACGGACCGATCTTCGATGACACCGGCACGGCTCCGGGCGACGCCGGCGCCGACGTGGGCGTCGACGGCGGAGCGCTCGGCGAGGCGACGCCCGAGGCCGGCGGATGTGGCTGCCGAACCGGCGCCTCCGGCGGCAGCGCCGCCGCGCTCGGCGCCCTCGTCCTCGCGGGCCTCGCGGCGACCCGTCGCCGCCGCTGATCCTGCCAGATGCTGCCATCACCACGAGATAGCGGTGAAGAGTCGGCGGAGGCGGGCCCCCTGTCTCGGGTCCGCCTGCTCGACGAACGACACCCGCCCCTCGAGGTGCGCCCGAAAATCCGCGTGCCCCGCGCGATTCTCGGCCGTCACGCCGGAGCGGGCGCAGTTGTGGAGGATCGCGCGCAGACGGTCGCGCTCGGACCGGGCGACGCCGAGGTGGTCGTTCACCACGAGCCCGACCACGCGCTGCTGGTCGCTCGCGCGGCGGAGGCGGGTCTTCTCGGTCGCGACCGGGAAGCCCTCCTCGGCGCAGATGCTGGCGACGCGGGACGCGAAGCCGGGCGCGACGTCTCCCGAGAAGACGAGGTCGTCCGCGTAGCGGGTGTATGCGAGGCCCGCCGCTCGAGCCAGCGCCGAGAGCCGAACGTCGAGCCCATGGGCCGCGAGGTTGGCGAGCGCGGGCGAGGTCGGTGCGCCCTGGGGCAGGTGACGGGTGCGCAATCGTTGCCTGGCGAGAAAGGGCTGCCCGACCAGCTCGTCGTCCGGCACCGCGTGGGTGCACACGCGCGCGAACGCCCGGCTCACCGCGCGCGGGTAGCCGAGCGCCGAGAACACCGCGACCACGCGCGCGAGGTGGACCGTCTGGAAGAAGCGCCGCAGGTCGACCCGCAGCACCGCGGGCTTTCCCGCGTGCGGCGCCGCGCTCGTGAAGATCGATCGGCCGCGGCGGAACCCGTGCGCCGCGTCGTGCGGCGGCACCGCGTCGAGGACCCCGCGCAGGATGCGGCGCTGGAGCGCGCGGAGCCGCGGCTTCGGCGCCTCGATCAGGCGCGCGCCGACCCACCGGTGGGTGTAGTGCCGCATCGGTCCGCGCGGCGCCCTCCGCGTCGCGTCCGTGGGATCGGTGAAGGCCTCGAGGGTCCGCGGCGTCACGGCGAGCCAGGCCGCCAGATCACCCTCGGTGTCGAGCGACGGCACCTCGAAGCGTGACGGCGCTTTGGCCCGTGGAGGCTCGACCGCGACCCCGCCCGCGAGCAGCTGGGCGAAGGCGTCGTCGCCCAGGATCCACGCGACGAGCGCCCTCCAGGCGAGCGAGGGTGGGACACGCTCGAGCAGACTCGCGAGCGCCTCCTCGTCGCACGCTCCGAGCACGTCGAGGCAGCGTGCCTCTCGGTCCTCACGCGAGCCAGGCAGGGCGTCCGCGAGCGCCTCGGCCACCGTCCGGGCGAGGGCCGGCTCGAGCCACTTCATGAACGTGCGGCGGCGGAGACCAACGGTGCTCGTCCTGCGCGACGAATCGCGCGCAACCGCGCGCCGCCCGTCGGGCCGTGGCCGTGTTCGGTGATGGATCGTCCCCGGGGTTGCCCCGGAGAGGCGGAGTCCGCCTGCTTGGTCGCTCGCCGCCGCACCCACCGAGCATACCCAGGTGTAAGCTGCGTTGAAGGTCCTCGTTCCACTGTCCCGGATGCCCCGCGCCCGCACCCTCGCCCACCCGTTGCCGCTCGGCTGCGTGGCGTTGCTCGTGATCAACGATCACGTGTTGAAGGGGCGATCGATCGTCCCCGCCGTGGTGACGGGCAAGCTGAGCGATTTCGCCGGGCTGTTCTTCTTCCCGGTGTTGCTCGTCACCGTCGCCCGCGCCTGGAAGCTCCGCTGGGTCACTCCTCCCCGCGCGGCCCTCGCGACGATGCTCGCGTTCGCCGCGGTCAAGCTCGCGACGCCGGTCAACGCCCTCTACGCCGCGCTCCTCGGCCCCGCCGTGATGGACCCGAGCGACCTGCTCGCGCTGCCGTGCGCGCTCGCGGCGGCGCTCTGGATGCGGGAGGCCCCCACGCCCTCGCGCGGCCTCGGTCACGGCGATCGGCTCGCGGTGCTCGTCGCCGCGGTCGCCTCGAGCGCCACCTCGGCCCTCCACTATCCCCCTTGCAAGACCCCGGTCGACCCGCCCGATCTCACCAGCACGCTCGAACAGACCTGCCTGACGTCGCCCGGCTTCCGCCTGCGCCGGCAGGGCACGCAGGTCACCGGCAGCGTCGTCCTCGGGACCCGCGGCGGCCCGTGCTCCCTCGCGCTCAGCTGGCCGACGCTCGAGGTGCGCGCCTCCACCGAGCTCCGCGTGCGCACCCGCGGGGACATGCCGACGCCGCCGCCCCCGATGGTGGAGCAGGGCACCGTCACCGTGCAGGTCTCGTTCGTGCTGCCCGCCGACGTGGGCAACGGCTGCGAGGGCCTGATCCCGAGCTTCGGCTACCAGGGACGCCGCCTCGTGTTCCCCGTCGCGAGCTGCGAGGTGGGCCCGTGAGGTTGCTGCCATTGCTGCCAATGCTCTTCATCGGGGGCTGTTTTGCGCCGCACGAGGGCCCACGCCAGTACCCGACGTGGCGTGCGGACGGTCAGAAGCAGCCCTTCGGTGCCTGTGCCGACGCGGCGGTGGTCCCTCGCGCGTCCGGCAAGGAGGGCCTCGGCCTGACCCTGCGCCTCGAGGGCCGTGGCGCGCCGTGTTTCGTCGCCGTCACCGCGATCGAGCTCCGCGTCGGCGACCAGGTGTTCCCCGCCCAGAAGCTCCCGCCCCCGATGACCCTCAAGGCCGGGGACGAGGTGTTCTCGTGGGTGCCCATCCGCTTCGACGGCGATGCGGTCTGGGAAGACCTGGACAAGCGAAAGGGCGTGCTCGTCGTGCGCGACCAGGCCGGCGCCACGGCCTCGTTCCCCCTCGTCCTCGCGATGGAGGACCGCAACAAATGCGAGTGAGAGGCCTCGCGCTCGCCCTCGCGCTCGGCGCAGAGGGGTGCATCTTCCATCAGCACCTCGACGGGCACGCGTTCGGTCACGTGTCGCTCGAGGCGCCACCCCCGGCCGCGCCCGCGCCCCGCGCTCCCCACTCGAGCCCGCACCCGGTCCCGGTGCAGCCGGCCGATCCCGCGCCGGACGTCACTTCCGTCTCGGTCGCCGCGCCCGTGGATCCCGGCGAACAGGGCGTGATCCTCGGGGTGTCCGCGATGGGGGGCTATGCGTCCGGCCTCCTCGACGGGAGCCGTCGCAACGCCGGCCACATCCAGCTCGAGGCGAACCTGTTCACGTTCTCGCAGGAGAAGGCGCACCGCGGGTGGATCACGCCGAAGGCGCTGCACGGCAGCACGCGCGCGGCCCTCGGGCTCGGGCTGCGCATCTTCGACGGGCAGGGCGGCGAGAGCCCCGTCCGCATGGCACCGATCTACCTCGAGGTGCAGCACACGCGCATGGACGAGATCTGGGGCGCCACGTTCGGCCTCGGCGCCGCGTTCGCGCCGCACTCCCCGCGCGCCGTGGGCCCGCAGCTCACCGCGTGCTTCGGCATCCCGATCATGGTCTCGCTGTGCGGCCGCGGCGCCTACCTGCTCGGCCAGGGCCACGAGATCACGATCATGATGGGCTACAACGGCTTCGTCGAGTGGGTCACGGGCCGCTGACCCGATCTCCGGGCTCAGATCTCCGGGCTCAGATCTCCGGTCCGGCGCCCTTCTTCTTGGACGGGCGCCACGACTCGCCGCTTGCCGACTTGTTCCAGCCCGCGAGCGCGCGCTGCTGGGCCTCCTCGAACAGCCGATCGAGCGTGGTCCGGAACTCCGAGCACTCGTACTTCTTCTCGAGGCCGTACACCTGCTTGACGAACGCACCGAACTCTTGCGCGAGGATCTCGTCGCGATCCTTGCGGACGCCCTCGAGGCCGGCGAGGAGGTCGCGCCACGAGCTCGTCGCCGCGGCGCTCGGTGGATCCCAGGTGGGGAAGCGATGCTCCACCTTCAGGTCCACCCGCAGCGAGGTCGCCCGACAACCGCTGACCTCGTAGGTCCACTCCCCCTCGAAGCCCGCCTGCAACGTGCTCTCGAGTCCGCCCTTCGCTGCGACCGCCGCGTGCGCGTGCGGGAAGTCGCTCGCGACGACGGGGTACGTGGCCTCCATGGACTGCAGGAACACCGAGGGGCGCACCTCGACAGCGCTGCTCGCCGCCGGCTTGCAGCCCACGGCGCCGATGATCAGGACGGCGAGGGCGAGACCACGCATGCCGACAGGATACCCCTCGGCCGCGGGATCGCTAAGCTGCGCCTCGTGGCTCGGCCCCCGAAGACCCGCACGTTCCACGAGCAAGGGCGCACGCTGACGCTGCGCGACCGTGGGGGTCACCACGAGCTGCTCATCGGCGAGGTGCCGATCCTCACGAGCGCAGCGCTCGGCACCGAGCGCGACTTCGGCCGGCTCGCGGCCAAGCTCTGGGTCTCCGAGGCGCCCCGTGTCCTCGTCGGGGGCCTCGGCTTCGGCTCGACGCTGGCGGGGGTGCTCGAGGTCGCGCCCACGCGCGCCGAGATCCAGGTCGCCGAGAAGCTCGAGACGGTGGTGCGGCTCGCGACCGGCGAGCTGTCACCGCTCGTCGCCGGCGCGCTCACCGACCCGCGCGTGCGGCTCGTGCGCGAGGACGTGGTCGACGTGATCCGCGAGGCGCGCGACCTCGACGTCATCCTCCTCGACGTGGACAACGGCCCGGAGTGGGCGTCGTTTCCCGAGAACGCGCGCCTCTACGACGACCAGGGCCTGCGGGCCGCCCACGCCGCGCTCACGCCGGGCGGCGCCTTCGCGGTGTGGAGCGGCTACCCCGCCGACGCGTTCCTCCGCCACCTGCGCGGCGCCGGGCTCCGACCGTCGGTGCAGAAGTTCGAAGAGCACGGCCGCGTGCAGGCGCGCGCGTACATCGGCAAGAAGCGCCGCTGATCAGCTCGTGGGCTGCAGCGCCGCGCGGGCCGCCCCGAACGAGACGACGAGCGCCGAGAGCGCGAGGAGCGTGAGCGCGAGGCCGACGTTCTGCAGCGACTCGCCGAACCCGATGGCGAAGATCTGGCCCGCGCGCCCCGGTGGCACCCCGCCGAGCGCCGTCGCGCTCTTGACCAGCCCGGCCACGAAGCCCAGCGAGCCCGTGGCGAGCGTGGCGAGCGCGAGCGAGACCTGCAGCGGCACCCACCGCGCCTCCGGTTTGGTCGCGTAGCGGAGCGCGACGGCGAACAGCAGAGTCCCGAGGAGGGCGGTGGGCATCATCGCCCAACCACCCTCACGAAAGCTTTCGAGCATGGAACACCTCCGGCTCCCGTCGACAGCGGTTGGGCGGTCGAGTTCCCGAGAATCTCAGCTCCGCCGTGGCTGGCAGTGATGGCAGTAATAGGTCGACCGCGGGTTCTCCCCCGACCGACCCTGGCGCTCCATGATCACGCGCCCACCGCAGTCGAGGCACGGCTGACCGGCGCGATCGTAGACGGCGAGCGGCGGCCCCGGTCGTCGCATCACCCGCTCGAACCGGCCCGAGGCCACGGTCGCCCGCATCACCTCCGAGGCCCGGCGGACCAGCGCGCCGAGCTCCGCGTCGGTGAACTCCGCCACCCGCGCGAACGGATCGAGCCGCTGGTCGAACAGGAGCTCGGACTTCCACTCGTTGCCGATCCCCGCGATCGCGGTCTGGTCCGTGAGCGCGAGCGCGAGCGGGGTCTCGCACCGCGCCCGGAGCCGACGCACGGCCTCGTCCGCGTCGAAGTCGGCGGCGATCGGATCGGGGCCGAGGCGCGCGAGCTGCTCCGCGAGCCCCCGCGCCGAGAACACCTTCACCGTCGGCGCGCGCAGCGCGACCACGACGCGCCCCGGCACCTCGATCGCGAGGGACAGCTGCGCCATCGGGCCGCGCCACGGCGCCGGCGCGAGCCGTACCGAGCCGGTCATCTTCAGGTGCACGAGGATCGCGGGCCCCTCGAGGCTGAAGACGAGGTTCTTCCCGCGCGCGAAGACTGCGTCGAGCTTGCGCCCCGGGAGGCCACGCGTGGGCTGGTCCGAGCGAGGGAGCACCACCGCGACGACCTCGCTCCCGACCACGGGGGCGAGCTTCTTCGCGAGCAGGTGCAGCGTGTCGCCCTCGGGCACGCCCTAGTCCTTCTTCGGCTCGCCGAACAACGAGAGCTGCGCGACGGGCGCCTCCTCTTCGCGGTGTCCGGTGTCGACCTGCGCCGCGAACAGCGCCTCCACGGTCTCGATGCGGTCCGCGTCCTCGGGCCTCTTTTCGTCGCGGATGCGCACGATGCGCGGGAAGCGCAGCGAGAACCCGCTCGCGTGCCGCTTGCTGCGCTGGAGGCCGTCGAAGGCCACCTCCATCACCACCTCCGGCTTCACGATCCGCACGCGCCCGAAGCGCTCGATCGTCGTCTTCAGGAAGCGCTCGGTGAGCTGGGCGATCTCCGCGTCGGTGACGCCCGAGTAGGCCTTGCCCACGTTCACGAGCGTGTCCCCGCGGTGCACGGCGAACGTGTAGTCGCTGAGCAGCCCGGCGCGCTTGCCGTGCCCCTCCTCGGCGGCGGTCACGACGACGTCGAGGGTGGCGAAGGCCTTCTTCACCTTGATCCACGCCTGCCCGCGGCGCCCTGGTTCGTACGCGGCGTCGACGCGCTTGAGGACGAGCCCCTCGTGGCCCCGCGCCCGCGCGGCGTCGAACTCGCGCTCGAGCTGCGGCTCGAGGGGGCCTTCGACCAGGGCCCGCGCCTCGTTCACCGTGAGACCGGCCGCCGCGAGGCCGAGCTCGCCGAGCCGCGCGCGGCGCTCGGTCCACGGCGCCGCGATCCACGCCCGGTCACCTTCGGCGAGCAGGTCGTAGACGACGTAGGTGACCCGCGTGGCCTCGCGCTGCGCGCGCGTCGGCCGCTTGCGCCCGAGGCGCGCCTGCAGCGCCTGGAACGGGCGCACGCGCCCGTCGGCGTGCACCGCGACGATCTCCCCGTCGACCACGAAGCTCCCCGGCACCTTCGCGAGCGCCTCGACCACCTCGGGGAAGCTCTCGGTCACCCGCTCGAGCCCGCGCGCGAACACGGCCACCTCGCGCCCGCGCTTGTGCGCCTGGGCGCGGATGCCGTCGATCTTGTCTTCGGCCACGTGACGCGTGGGGTCGAGCTCGCTCGCGATGGTCTCGATCGGCGTCGCGAGCATGTACGCGACGGGGCGCCCGATCTCGATCGCCGCCGCGTCGAGCCGCCCCTCTCTCGCCGCCACCGCGAGCTCGCCCGGGTCGGTGAACATCGCCGCCGCAGCGCGGACGGCGTCGGGCTCGAGGTCGAACGCGCGCGCGATCGCGCCCTCGACCACGCCGCCGAGCGCCCCCGTGCGCAGGCCGCCGAGCAGGATCTTGAGGAGGTACTTGGCCTCGAGCGGCGTCGCCCGCTGCAGGATCTGCTCGACCAGGGGCCGCTTGTCGGCGGCGGTCGCGAGCGCGTCGAACAGCGCGGCGACCTCCTCGAGCTGGTAGCCCGGCCGGTCGGCGTGGCCCGGTACCCGCGCGAGCAAGAGCGCGATGGCCTCGCTCGCGTCGCCGCACTTGGCGCTGCACGCGCGCAGCACGACGCGGTCCCAGCCCGTGGCCTCGACCGCGGCGTCGACCACCTTGGCCCAGCCGACGCCGACGCTCCGCGGATCGGCGGCCTTCAGCGCGAGGCCGACCGAGAGCCGCGCCGCCGCCGCGAGCGCCGGGCCCTCGAGCGTCGCGAACAGCTCGGCGAGCGCGGCCTCCTTGCCGTTGCGCGCGCGGGTGAGGCGCACCCGCTCGAGGGTCGCGGCGAGGCGCTTCATCCGATCGCCTCTTCGCGGGTGTCGATGGCCGCCACGTCGAGCGCGCCCGCGACGAGCGCGTGGCGGGTGACGAGGACGTGGGCGAGCGCGTCCCCGTCGCCGTGGGTGCACACGATCTGGCGCGCGCCAGTGGTCTTCACGGTCGCGACCAGGTCGTCGTGATCGGCGTGATCCGAGAGCGCGAACCCGGCGTCGGCGCGGCGCTGCTCCACCGCGGCGTCGACCATCGCCCACCCCGAGACCAGCGCGATCCGCGCGTCCTTGCGCTTGTCCACCATGGGCGTGGCGCGCGTACGCGGCGGCGTCACGAGCACCGCGCGCTCCTTCTTCGGGACGTCCGCGTAGGCCCGCAGGCGCCCGTCGGCCACGCCGAGCGGGATGCCGAGCGCCTCGTACGCCGCGCACATCCGGTGCACTGCTCCGTGCGCCATGACCGGCAGAGCGGCCGCGAGCAGGGCGTGGATCAACGCCTGCGCCTTGCCGAGCGCCCACGCGAGGAGCACCGGCGTCTGCCCCGCGGCGAGCGTCGCGCGGCACCACTCGACGATGGACGCGAGCGTCGCGGCGCGGTCCGGGAACGCGAAGATCGGCAGGGCGAACGTGGACTCGATCACCAGCGCGTCGCACGCGACCGGAGCCCCGGTGGCGTGGGTGTCGCCCGGCCCCGTGCGGTAGTCGCCCGTGTAGACGAGCCGCCCGTGCCGCGCGTGATCGACGATCAGCTGCGCCGCGCCGAGCACGTGCCCCGAAGGAGCGAGGGAGAGCGAGACGGCCTCGCCGCCGAGCCGCATCTCGAGGCGCCGATCCCAGTCGAGGGTGACCACGTCGGCGCCGATCGGTCCGCGCGCGGCGAGGAGCGCCGCGGTCTCGGGCGAGCAGTAGATCGTCCCGCCGGCGGCGGCGCGCGCGTGGTCCGCGTGTGCGTGCGAGACGAAGGCGTGTGGGACCGCGGTCGATGGATCGAGGTGCAGCCCGAGCTCCGACAAGAGGAGCCCTGCCGGTGTGGCGACGAGTGGGAGCACGCCCTCTACTTCAGCCGGCGAAGCGGGTCGGTCAACGGGGGATCCATACTGGGGACACCATTCCCCACACTGGGGCTCGGGGCCCCCAGTCGTGTTCGGCGCGGGCGCTGGTTGCCGCCCCGTCCCCCAGAGGGCACACTGATTGCTGGGGGATCCTTCGAATGTCGGCCGCTCTGTCCAGCGACACCCCGGTCACCGACGCGCTCACGCACGCGCTGGTGGCGTTCTCGTTGCGGTTCCGAAGGCCGCCGCGCGCGCTCGTCGTGGTGGCCGACCGCGAGCTGCGCCGCGAGACGGCGCGACGGCTCACGGCGCGCGGGCTCCACGTCGTCGAGCTCGCCGAGACGACGGCGCTGCACGCCGAGGTGCTGCGCTCCCGCGAAGACCCGACCCGCCCGCTCGACCTCGTGGTGGCCGCGCGCGATCTCCGCCCCATCTCGGCCCTCCACGCGATCGGCTTCGCGCAGGCGCAGCGCGTGTGCGCCGCGGCGGTGTTGCTCACCGAGGAGTTCGTCGAGGAGCCCGGCGTCTACTGCTGCCAGCCCGACGCCGAGGTGGTCGCGTTCGAGCGCACCGTGCTGCGCGCGCTGCAGCGCATGTTCAGCCGGCCGCAGCTTCGCGTCGCTCCAAGCCTTGCACCAGGATCTCGTTGACCTTCCCGCGGCTGTCGCCCTTGCTGTTGATGGCGCGGGTGGCCTGTACGGTGACGATGCGGAAGCCGTCGAACAGCTCGCGCGCGAGCGGCATGTCGCTGTTCGAGAGCAGCACGTAGGCGCCGCGCGCGACGCACCCCGCGAACACCTCGGCGAGCCTTCGGTGTTCGGCCTCGCCGAAGCCCGCCTTGGCGTAGCTCGTGAAGTTCGAGGTCGGGGACAGGGGCAGGTAGGGCGGGTCGAAGTACACGACGTCGCCCGGCCCCGCGTCGGCGCAGGCCTCGGCGAAATCGGTGACGCGCAGCTCGGCGCGCGCGAGCGCCTTCGAGGCCGCGCGCAGGCCCTCCGGGTCGCAGATGCGCGGGTTCTTGTAGCGGCCGAACGGCACGTTGAACTGCCCGGCGGCGTTGACCCGGTGCAGCCCGTTGAAACCGCATCGGTTCAGGTAGAGCGTGCGCGCCGCGCGCTCCGGCAGCGGCATGGTGGCCGGGTCCTTGGCGCGGACCTCGTAGTAGTGAGCCTCTTCGTTGACGTGGGCGCCGAGCGCCGCGATCAGGTCCTCGACGTGGTCGCGGACGGCCCGGTAGGCGTCGACGAGCTCGCCGTTGGTGTCGCAGAGGCGCGCGCGGGCGATCCGCTCGACGCGGCACAGCTCGAAGAACACCGCGCCCCCGCCCACGAACGGCTCGATGTAGGTGCCGGAGATCTCCCCGGGCAAGCGGGGCAGGATCTCGGCCAGGAGCTGGCCCTTGCCACCCGCCCACTTGAGGAACGGACCCGGCGTCCGCATCGTCCGTGCCATGGCAGCCTCCTACCAAGGCCTGCGCCAAACCGCCATCGCGGTCGCTCGCGAGGCCGGCGCGCACCTCCTCCGAGACTTTCGACGCCCCGGCGGCGCGCGGGGCGGGGGCTCTCACGCCGACGCCGACGAGGAGGCCGAGCGCCTGATCCGCGACCGTCTGCTCGCCGCGACCCCTGGCTTCGGCTTCCTCGGCGAGGAGACCGGTCGGGTCGAGGGTGAACCCGGTCGACCGATCTGGGTCGTCGATCCGAACGACGGCACCGCCGCGTACCTGCGCGGCTTCCGCGGATCCTCGACGTCGATCGCGCTCGTGGCGGAGGGCACCCCGGTGCTCGGCGTCGTGTTCGCCTACGCGTGGCCCGACGACGAGGGCGAGCTGTTCGCGTGGGCCGAGGGCGACCCGATGGCCGCGCCGGCGTCGACCGGCGTGGTGTTCGTCTCGCAAGACGCCGATCGCAACGCACCGGCCAACGCGCGCTGCGTGGCCCCCGCCGGACGGTTCTTCGCGCTCCCGAGCGTCGCCCATCGCCTCGCGCGGGTGGGGGCGGGCGACGGCGACGGCGCGGTGTGCCTCTCGGGGTGCGCGAGCTGGGACGTCGCCGCGGGGCACGCCTTGCTCCGCGGTCGCGGTGCCACGCTGGTGGACGAGCACGGTCGCCCGTTCCGCTACGACGCGAAGGCCGAGGGGTCGCTGCGCTTCGGCTTCGCGGGCCCGCCGTCGCTGGTCGCGGTGATGGCGCAGAATCCCTGGGACGACGTGCGTCGACGCGGCGGTCCCGCCTCGCCGCTCGTGGAGCCGCGACGAGGTCACGGGGTCGCGGACGTCGCGCGGTTGCGGCGCTGCCAGGGGCTGTGGCTCGGTCAGCTGATCGGCGACGCGCTCGGCGCCCAGGTCGAGTTCCAGAGCTCCGCCGAGATCTCGGCGCGCCACCCCGAGGGCGTGCGCGCGCTGCGCGATGGCGGCACGTGGGGCACGCTCGCAGGGCAACCGACGGACGACTCGGAGCTCGCGCTCGCCCTCGCGCGCTCGCTCGTGGATCGGGGTGGCTACGACGTCGAGGCGGTGCGCGCCGCCTACCTCGCGTGGCTGGGCTCGAGCCCGTTCGACGTGGGCGCGACCGTCTCGGGGGGGCTGCGCGGTCGCCCGAACCCGGACTCGCTCGCCAACGGTGCGCTGATGCGCGTGAGCCCGATCGCGCTGGCGCTGGCGCGGGATCCTCGCGCCGCCATCGCGGCCGCGCGGGTCGACGCCGCGCTGACCCACGTGCACCCTGCGTGCGCGGACGCCAACGCCGTCTACGTGGCCGCGCTGATCGCCGCGCTCGACGGTGCGAGCCGCGAGGAGATCGTGGGCGCTGCGCTCGCGGAGCCGATCACCGCCCGTCACGTGCACGCGGTGGTGGAGGCCGCGCGCGACGGCGCACCCCGCGACTACGTGACCCACCAGGGCTTCTACGCGATCGCCCTCCAAAACGCCTTCTTCCAGCTCTTGCACGCGCCGTCGTTCGAGGAGGGGCTCGTCGACACGGTGGGGCGCGGTGGCGACACCGACACCAACGCCTGCATCGCGGGCGCGCTGCTCGGCGCGTTCCACGGGCGCCCGGCGATCCCGGCCGACTGGCTGCGCGCGGTGCTGACGTGCCGACCCCTCGCCGAGGTGGGGGCGTCGCGCGTGCGCCGGATGGACTACTGGCCGGTCGACGCGCTGCTCCTCGCGGAGCGGCTCGCCGAACGCTGATCCGCGCTCAGGTGGTCGCGGGCGGCGGGAAGGTCGGGATCGGGATCGTCGGGAGCGGCACGGTCGGCAGCGGCCAGCCCGGTGTCGGGGTGCTCGAGGGCTTGGCCGTGGTGGTGGCGGTGCCGGTGGGCTTGGGCGCGACCACCGTGGTGGTGGGCTTGGGCGCCGTGGTGGACACGCTCGCGCTCACGGAGACCGAGGGCGGCGGCGGCGCCGGCTCCTCGTCGTCCTTCTTCTTCTTCTTCTTCTTCCCCTCGTCGTCGTCGCCCTCTTCGTCGTCGGCGCTCTTCTTCTTCTTCTTCTTGTCCTTGTCGTCGTCGTCGGACGACGTCGCGGCCGGCGCCGGCTCCTCCTTCTTGCACGCCGTGCCGAGCACGGGGAGGACTCCGAGCAGGAGCGCGAAGCAGACGAGGGCCAAGGGGCCAGGCGTGGGGCGCGGCATGCCCGGCATCCTACACGCTCAGGAAGCCCGGCGGCGAATCAAGCGCGACTGGGCCAGCTGATACAGGATCTTGCAGACATCGAAGCTGCCCATCGAGAGGCCACCGATGATCTCGTTGGTGGTCTTGTCGCCGTCGACCGCCATCAGCACCATGCGCTCCTCGCGCGTGAGGCGGGCGGTGCCCATGGCCTCGATCGCGCCCGGGTCCCGGTAGAACGTGGCGTCGAAGTCGCCGAGCACGCCCTCCATGAGCCGCCACTCGTCGACGCGACGGAAGCCCTCCATGACGATGGCGCTGATGGGCAGCCCGAGCTGCGCGGCGTTGGCCTCGGTGCGCGTGGCCTTCTGGTCGAACACGAAGCGCCCGCGGGTCCAGCGGAGCACGTCGTAGATCAGCTCGCTCGTCTGGCGCTCGAGGGCCTTGTGGATGTCGTCGCGGGTGAGGATGCCCTCGGCGACCAGCGCGTCACCGAGCAGGCGCCCGGTGTTCTCGCGGCGCTCGTGGGCGATGAACTTGTCGAGCGCGGGGCGGTCGAGCTTGCCGCCGTCGACGACGTAGCGGCCGAGGCGGAACTCGTCGGCGGCGCCCTTGCCGGTGGCGAGATCGACGAGGCCGTCGCGCATGGCGATCTGCACCTCGGTGCGGTCGTTCGAGATGGTGATGATGCCGGTCTGCCGCTGCAGCTGCAGGAGCTGGAGCACCTCGGCGAGCGGGATCGCGACGAGGTCGCCCGAGAGGGCCGCGCGCGCGCCTTGCCCGCCGATCTCGGTCCACAGCGAGCCGAGGCCCTCGCTGCCGTAGGCGCGCTCGATCGAGAGCCGCGCCGCCTCGTTGGAGAGGCTCGCCGCGCGCGCGACGACCTCGCAGAGCTTCTGCAGCATCGGCTCGGGCATGGAGAGCCGGAGGCTCGACGGCGGCATCGTGTCGGTGAGCGTGCTCTCGCTCCCGCCGTCTTCCTGGGAGTTGGGGGGCAGGCTGTCGGGGCGCCGGCGCCGGCTGCCCTCCTCGGCCTTCTGGAGCGCGCCCTCGATGGCCAGCAAGAGACCGCGCGGATCGAACGGCTTGGTGATCGCGTCGAGCGCGCCCGTCTGGCGGAGGAAGTGGTCGCGGATCTTGTCCGCCTTCACGCTCATGAGCACGACGGGCAGGTCGCGCAGCTCCGGGTCTTCGCGCAGCTTGCGACACAGCTCGAAGCCGTTGAGCTTCGGCATCACGAAGTCGACGAGCGCGAGATCGAACTTGTCGCGCTTGAGCGTGACGAGCGCCTGCACGCCGTCTCCCGCCGAGCCGACCTCGTAGCCGGCGCGCGTCAGCACGCCACCCACGACCTTGCGGATGGTGGGGCTGTCGTCGACGACGAGCACCCGGGTCGTCATCAGGTCGGCGACCATACCACAAGCCTCTGCCGAAGCGGGGCCCCGTGCGGCGGAATCCTGGCCTATCATGCGCCGATGGTGCGTATCTCCCGCCTCGCGGCGCTGTTCGCGCTCGGCGCGTGCAGCCCCGCGGTCCACGTCGCCCCGCCGGTGCCTCCTGCCAAGCCGACGGCAAAACCGGTGCGTCCGGTGGAGAGCCCCTCCCGATGGGTGCTCGCGCCGTCCAACTCGACCACCTTCGAGACCCGCCTCGAGCTCGGCGCGGCGGGCACGCTCTACGTGAACGAGACTGGCGAGCGCTGGCTCGACAAGAAGACGGCGGGCGGGCTCGTCGCGGCGACCACCCTGCTCGGGTCGGACCTGCGTGGCGTCGTGCACACGACGGGCGGCAAGTTCCTGTTCGTCGGCGCGAGCGGCACGGTGTTCGAGACCGACGACCCGCTCGGGCCCGCCAAGGCCAAGCGCAAGTCGCCGAAGCCGCTGCGGCTGTCGACGCCCGGCAAGGCGAGCGTGGTCGCCGTCGACGCCGCGGGTGCGCTCGTGCGCTCCACCGACGGTGGGTCCACGTGGGCGCCGGTCAACGCTCCCAAGCTGAACGGCGTGCTGACCAGCCTCGCGATGCACGCGAGCGGCCTCGGGCTCGCGCTCGCGGCGCCGCAGCAGCTGCTCGCCACCGACGACGACGGCGCGAACTGGAAGGTGGTCGGCAGCCCGGGGATCGGCGCGCGCCGCGTGGCGCTCGACGCCAACGGCGAGCTCGTGCTCGACGGAATCCTCGGGAGCGCGCAGCTCAAGCAGGGCCCGCTGCGCCTCGAGCGCAACCTCGCGGCGGCGCACGTCGGGTTCGAGCTGCCGGCGCCGGAGGGCGGCGTCACGCTCGACCTCGCCGAGGCCATACGCACCGGTCGCGGGCTCCTCCTCTCGGATCGCTACCTCGAGCTCTCGCCCGACCCCGACGGCGAGAACCGCCATCGGCTGATCGTGGTCGATCTCGCGAGCAAGGCGGCGGGCTTCGCCTCGAAGGTGCGCCGCATGCCCGACCTCGACGGCTGCAACGCGGTCAGCATCGGCGGCAACGACGACCAGATCGAGATCGGCTGCGACCGCTTGCCCGGCGAGAACGCGCCGGTCCCCCCGCCCAAGTGGGGCAAGCCCGGGTGGAACTACAACCCGCCGAGCTACCGCCCGCAGGTGCACCTCTGGAAGAGCACCGACCACGGCGAGAAGTTCGTCAGCGACGGCGTCCTCAACGGCGCCGAGCGCTCGGAGCGGGGCATCTGGGTCGCGCCCGACGGCACGCTGCTCGTCGACGGCGCGTGCAAGCGCGGGCACAACGACTGGATCTGCGACGAGAGCCCGCCGATCGTCCGCCTGCCCGGCGCGAAGGTGGTCGCGAAGGCGGTGTCGCTGCAGGGCACGCGCTTCCAGACGGTCGTGTTCGGCAAGCAGAACGCCTACGCGCTCGGCACCACCCAGAGCGGGATCGTGTCGCTGTTCGTGAGCAAGAACGGCGGCAAGGACTTCGCGCGCAAGACCCTCGCGGCGATCCCCGAGCCGGGCGGCCCGGGCGTGATCCAGCCCGACGGCGGCGGCGGCGTGGTCGCGGTCGAGGACTCGTTCGTCGCCGTGTACCTGCCGTTCTTCGGCGGGCTCGTGCGCTACGTGAGCACCGACGACGGCGCCACCTTCAAGGGCTCGATCGTCTCCACGCCGGGCATGCCCTACGTCGGCGCCGCGGGGCGTCGCGCGCTGATCTGGGACGGCTTCGGCTCCGCGTCGGAGTCGGCCGACGGCGGCGAGACCTGGACCGAGGTCGCCGCGGCCGCGCCGTCCGTCGTCACCACGAGCGATCGGCCGGTCGTGTGCAACGCGTGGTCGTGCGTGATGGGCGGGCGGGGGATCCGGGTGGGCTGGGAGCTGGCGGCGGGCGCCGTCGGTCCGGTCAAGGCCTCCGCCACGCCCACCATGCCGAAGCACGTCGCGCGCACCGGGATCGAGTGCACCGCGCAGGGCGAGTGGCTGCCCGAGGGCCCGCTCCCGCTGCCCGGCGTGGGCCACGCCGACCTCGGCGGCGACACGCGCTGGGTGCTCGCGCGGCGCGACCCGAAGACCAACGCGGTGGTCGCGATCGTCCAGAAGCCTGACGCCAAGGGGGTCCTCGAGCGCAAGGAGATCGCGCTGTTCGCGCCCGACAAGTCGACCGACAACGCGGTCAATGCCGTGATGCAGGTCGAGGGCGTGGCCGCCCTCAAGTACACGTTCAAGCGCGACAAGGCCCCGAAGCCTGCCACCGCGACGCCCGCGCCCGTGAGCTCCGCGAAGCCCTTCGGCAAGCCACCCCCGCCCCCGCCCACCCCGTTCGCGGCCATCCTCCCGAAGCAGACGGTCGACGTGGAGGTCGCCTGGTACGTCGCCGCGACGAACAAGGTGCACCGCGGCACGATCAAGGGCGTGGGCCCGCTCGATCCGATCCGCGACGTGGTCGACGGGCGCGCCGATCCGAGCCAGGCGCGCACGTTCCTCCTCTCCATCGCCCCGGGTGGCATCCACGTGCGCCCGCTCGCGTCGTCGATGCCCGACCAGCCGCTCTGGTTCGTGAGCGAGTCCGGCAAGGTCGAGAAGCTCACCTGGCCCGACGTGCCGCAGAAGGACGTGCGTGGGTCCGCGCTGAACTTCCACTACGATGCCACGCGCATCGGCAAGCGCACGGTGGTGTTCGCCGACGCCTACCCGGCGAACTTCTTCGTCACCTGGTCGAACGAGGCCGGCGGCGCGTGGGAGTCCCGCCTCTGGTCGCTGTGGCCCGACGCGGATCTGCCCGGAAAGGGCCTGTTCCGCTTCCTCGACTCGGGCGTCGGCACCGGCGCGGCGCTCGGGATCCTCTACCCGGGCAGCGCCGCGCACCCGCCCGCCGCGTTCGGGTTCGTGGTGAAGGGCAACATCGAGGACGACCCGGGCGGCCTGTTCCCGATGCCCACCCAGAAGTCGCTCGGCGATCCGCCGAAGGCGTGCGGCGCGCTGCCGAAGGACGCGCTGCGCATCAACGTCCCCTATTCGACCGGCACCCGGCACCCGGTGCTCGTGAAGGGCGACGGCGCGGACCGCGTGCTCGCCACGTCGAGCGCGGTCCTGCGTACGGGCCCGAACGGCACGGGCGAGCCCTGCATGTCGATGATCGAGGCCTCTCCGGTGCCGGCCGCCGGCGGGGACCAGTGGGTCGCGCTCCTGCCGCCCGGCGATCTCGAGCACGCCACCTTGTTCCGCTCGCGGTACGAGACGGGCGCCTACCGGCTCGCCTCGCGCACGCTGAAGTGCGGGTGGGCCAAGGACATGAAGCTGCCCGACGCGCTGACGAAGGTGGCCGGGTTCACGGAGGACTGACTGTACTTGGCGGGAGCGCGGGGGTGCGGTAAGCCTCCGCCACACGCGCCACTAGCTCAGCTGGATAGAGCGTTGGCCTCCGGAGCCAAAGGTCAGAGGTTCGAATCCTCTGTGGCGTGCAGAAAACAAGGGGTTTGCGCTGTCGGGCTCTGGTGAATCGTCCTCCGATGCGGACGATTGAACCGGGGCCGCGATGCGCGGGAGCATCGCCGCGGGGATCTCCATGTGGGCCTCGACGGCGTACCGCATGTGCGTCCGCATCGAGGTGTGCGCGGCCAGCTGCATGGAGGTCTGTGCGTTGACCCCGGTGCGTGCGGCAGCGCTGACGAAGGCGCGGCGGAACGAGTGGAAGTCCACGCGGCGGGTGCGTGCGGTGTCGTTGTGCAGCTCGTGGCGGTCGATGCCGGCCCGGAGCAGGTCGCGACGGAGGCGGTGTGCGTAGCTCGTGTTCGCGGACTTCTCGGCGCCCATGCGCTTGCCACGGCGAACGGGGAACACGGGCCCGGCGGTGGGGCTGCCGTGGTCCTCCCACCAGCGACGGAGGAAGGGGCGCAGCACTTCCGGGATCTCCAGCGCCTGAGCATCGCCGCCCTTGGCGCGGGGGACCGTGCACCGGGCGAAGTGCTCAAGGTCGATGTCCTGCCACTGCCAGCGGTTCACCTCGGCGGTCCGCATGCCGCCCTCGATGCGGGCCACGAGGGAGAGCATCTTGATCTCGAGGGACCCGTGCGGGCTGGCCAGGAAGGCGGCGATCTCTTGGTCGTTGAGGATGGTGCGCTTCCGGACGGTCTCGCGGATGCCGAGGTCTGCGACGGACACGCGGGCGGTGGGGTTCTCGCGGATGAGTTCGGCCTTCCACGCAGCGCCGAACAGCCGATGCATCAGGCGACGGAGGTGGCCCACCGTTCCCTTGGAGAGCCCCTTCCGCACGGCTTCGTCCAGGACCGCCCGGATGTTGGTCGGACGCACCTCGGCGAGCGAGAGGGGCCCCAGGACGGGCAGCACGTGGTGATTGAGGTGGCTCGTCTCGCTGCCGACCATGACGACCTTGGCGGCCGTACGCTGGGCGAGCCAGGCAGCCGCCCACGAGGCGACGGTCTCGGGGGCCTTGGGCGTCTCCTTCACCTCGGCGACGACGCGGCCGGTGGCGAGCTCGGCGACGAGCTTGCGCTGTAGCCGGAGGGCGCGGCTCTTGTCGTGGGTCTCGAGGTCGATCCACTTCCGCTCGGCGCGGGGGATGCCGTCGGCGCCTTCCACGTCCACGGTGACCCGCAGGAAGAAGCCCTTGCCCTGGCGATACTCCAGGGAGCCGGAGCGCTGGCGGGCCATCTAGGCGGCCTCATCGTCGTGGAAGGTCATGCCATTCGCCCTGCACTGCCCATGCCACTTATGACATTCGTGTCGTAAGTATTCCATAGCCATATGACATATGACTCTGGTGTCATGTCTCTTGTCTCGAAGCCACGAGCCTTGCGGCTGAATCACAGGCAATACCAGGCGGTTACCTTCAACCGATCGACATGTGACACTAGAGTCGTGCCACGCAGAAAGGTCAGGACTCGCCCGGCCGCGTCCCGTGTGGCGCCCGCTCGACGTCGGCTAGCTCTGGGTCGTCTAGCCACCGAAACAGCGTGCGCGGCGTAACCTCGAGAGCTACGGCAGCGGCAGGAATGCGCCCCGCGGCGGCCCTCATGGCTTTGCGCACCTCTTTGGCCCACCTGGCGTGGTCGAACTCGCGCAACGCGCCAAACTTACTCAGGCGGCGAGGTTTCTTGGGGGCGGCCACGGTCGGCAAAGCGGTTGTCTCCTCGCTCGTGCGGGGAAGCAACCTATGGGCCGGACCCCCGACCTGGAAGCGCTCGCACAGCGGCCGCTTCCTGAACCTCGATCGAGGCTTCGATGAGTTGGTCACTGAGACGCTGCGTCGGTGGGAAGTACCCCGCTGCCGCACCAACGTCCTCAGGCGTGATGCGAGGGGCGTTGAGCTCGGCGGT
>JAEUKC010000235.1:0-33975 GCA_016794445.1 Myxococcales bacterium | reverse complement strand
CACGAGGTGCTGCCGCCGCAGGCGCCCTCGCAGGTGGTTCGGTCGGCGCGGCACTTGTCGGCGCACGTCTTGGCCGCGTCCGTGCACGACGCCGGTGCGCTCGTGCAAGCGGCGTCGGTCGTGGTCTCGGCGCGGGTGTCGGCGACGCCATCGGCAACCGCGTCGGACGCGCCGGCCTCGGTCGCCTGCAGCCCATCGAAATCGTAGGCGCACCCAGCAAGGAGGACGAGGAGCGAAGCCACGCGCATCAGAACGAACCTCCCACGAAGACCCCCGTCGGGGTGAATCCGACCTGCGTGGTCGCGGAGCCGCGCCGCGACAGGACGAACAGCGTCACCGAGGTGGCCACGCCCACGAGGCCCACGACGAGCCCGATGTTGGCGATCCGCTGATCGCGCTTGCCGGCGTCGATGTCCGACGTGCGCGTCGGACATCCCGTGGCGCAGGCAGTCTGGAGGTCGTTGAACTTGGAGCGCGCGGCGAGGCCGAACCCGGCGAACAGCGCGAACCCGACGACGCCGACGCCGCCCGCGACGAACCCGCCCACGCGCAGACCGGAGCCCGACGAGGGCGCTTCCGGCTCCTTGGTCGGCTCCTTCACGGGCTTGTCGACCGCATCGGCCTTGGCCTCGGCGGCGTCGATGGTCACCGTCGTCTTCTCGCCAGGGCCGAGCGTGACGGACTTCTTGAGGGTCGACTTCCCCTCCGTCCGCACCTCGAGCTCGGTGGTCCCGGGGGCGACGGGCACGGGCTCCGACCACCCCGCGCGCTTCACCTCCTCGCCGCCGACGACCAGAATGGTCGACGCCTCGGGGTGCTCGATGGTGACGTTGACGAAGCCGAGCTTCGGCGCGATCTCCTTGCGCTCGAGCTTCGCCGAGGCCGCCGTCTTCGCGTAGCGCGCGTCCTGCGGAGCGAGCTCGTCAGCCTCGACCGCGGTCCGACCGAACTCCACGTAGGCCTCGAGGAGCTTGCCCTGCTCTCGCAGGGCGCGCGCCACGTAGAGGCGAGCGTTGGGGCTCTGCACGATCTCCATCGAGGCGCGGAGCTCGACGACCGCTTCTGCGTACTTCTTGGCGGCGAACAGGTCGCGCCCCTTGAGGAACTTGGCCTGCGCCTGCTCTCGCTGGACCGGGGAGGCGGACCCAGGGTTCGCGCCGATCGCGAACGCGGGACGCAGCGGCGCCGCGAGCAGCGACAGCGCCACGAGCAGAGCCGCGACGCGGGAGGTGGGCTTGGAACCGGCGTGCATCAGATTCCCATCGGATCGTACTTGGTGTCGGGCGTTGGCTTCTTGGGTTTGCTGTCGCCCGGCGGGCCGGGCACGAACTTGGGCGGCGCCGCAGGCGAGCTCGCCGAGACTGCGCTGCTCGGAGCGGACGCGGCGCTGGACGATCCCGTGGAGCTCTTCGTGGTGGGGACCGGCTTCGCGGTCTCGACCTCCGACGGCGCAGCGCTCGCCAGCGCGGTGGGTGTGCTCTCGATCTCCTTGGTCTTCGCGGCCGATTTCGAGGTGACCTCGGGGCTCGCGTGCTCGGAGTCCTTTCGCTTGCCGGTCGACAAGGCGACGATCAAGAACACGGCGGCGACGACCACCATGCCGAGGACGAGGAACACCGCGCGTCGACGGCGCGGTTCGACCGGCGGTTCGTGCGTGACGAGCGGCGACGGGAGCGGCCCTCCATCGCTCTCGCGGGGCGTCTCCAGCGCGGTCACGGCTCCACTCGGCGTGGGCAACGTCGGAGACTCGGCAGGCCCTGGAGCCGCCGCGGAAGCCGCCGCGAAGGGCGTGGGAGGAGGTGCCGCCGGCACAGCCGGCGTCACTGGCGCCGAGAGCACCGGCGCGACGGCCGCCGCAGCTTTCGCGACGGGCGGCGGTGGCGGCGTGAGCCCTGACGGCGCCCCCGGTGGTGCTGGGGTGGCGGGGAGCGCGGCGATGAGTGGACTGGTCGGGCGCGCCTCCGACGGCACGATCGCCGACGACGAGACGGGGTGGGTGACGCGGTCCAGCGAGCTCCGCGTCGCCGACGTGAGCGACGCGAGATCCTCGTGGCCGAGAAGGGGTGTCGGGCGATCGCTGTAGGTGCGCGACGCGAGCGGTGGGACCGACTCGCGATCGTCCGGATCGGTGACGAGATCGATCGGAACCTCGCCCGACGGGTGGGCCTCGAGCGCCGGCCGCAGCGGCGGCTCGCCCCGCCGGGGTATGGTCGGGGTGTGCACGGGGAGCGTCGGCACCGGAGGTTCGTCCTCGTCGAGATCGACCTCCTCGGTGAGCCAGTTGGAGGCCGGGCCCGGGCGCGGCTGGGTGGTGGACTCGCCGCTGGCGGGGGTGGGTGGCGCCGCAGCGATCGTGACGGGCGGGGGCACCTTCGCGATGGGCGCGGCGAGCGCGACCGCGGTGGCCCCGAACGACCGCGCAGGAGGTGCTGCCGGCGCTCGCGGCGCAGCGACCCGTGCCGCCGTACCTGGCAGTGCGGGCAGCCCGAGCGCCGCGCGACGCTCGACGAGCCGGGGCCCTGCTTCGTTGCGCACCCACTCCGCGACCTGGGCGCGCGTGGCGATCTGCCCGCGCACGGCGGCGCGCAGCTCGTCGGCGAACGCGCGCGCGGTCGCCGGGCGACCGCTCGGATCAGTGGCGAGGCCACGCAGCACCAGCGGCGAGAGCGGCGCGGCCCAGGGTGCGTCCTTGGGTCGCGGCGCGACGAGCTTGCCCGAGAGGTGGCGCGAGAGGATCGCGCTGCCGTGCATCTCCACGAACAGCGGCGCCCGCTCGATCGCCTCCCAGAGGAGCACGCTGACGGCGTACACGTCGATGCGCGTGTCCTGGGCGTCGTCGGCGAGCAGCACCTCGGGCGCGAGGAACCGCACGTAGCGCGAGTTGTGGCGCTGCCCAGCCACGAAGCCCCCGCCGAGCTGCAGGAGGCGCCCTATGCCGTCCGCGCCGAACAGCACGTTGTCCGGGCAGACGTCGCCGTGGACGAGCGCGGACGCCGAGAGCGCAGCGATCCCCGAGAGCACGTCGAGGTAGACCGCGAGCGCGATCCCGAGCGGGGGTGGCTCTCGACAGTCGGCGAGCACGAGACCATCGACCCACTCCTCGAGCAGGGTGGTCTCGTCGTCTCCTGGCAGGGTGTCGGCCACGCGCGGGAGGAACTCACTGCGGAGCTTCTTGAGCGCCGCCGCCTCCACGGCGTGTGCGTCGCTGCGGCGAACCTGGCTGACGAACAGGCGTGGCGATCCGCCGCCCAAGCGAGCGCGCACCGCGTTGGTCGGCACGCTGCGCTGGCCGAGCTCCTTGACGTGCTCGACGCTCCCCATCGCCATCCGAGAACCAGCGTAACGTCAGAGTGACGGGATGCGCAAACGAGCGCAGGGGCGCTCGGGGCCCCTGCACTCTGCTACATGTCGGTCAACTCCGCGGAGGATCAGTCCTTCTTGGGCGGCGGAAGGCTGGGCGCCTTGCCCGCGCCCGCCGCCTTGAGCGCCGTGACGCGCTCCTTGGCGTGGACGAGGGAGGCGTCGGTCTCGACCGCGCGCTCGTACATCTGGATCGCCTTGGCGCGATCGTTCTGCTTCTCGCTGATCTCGCCGAGGTGGAAGAACACCTCGGCCTTGGTGATGCCGCTCAGGCCGTCGAGCTTCTGCAGCAGGAGGGCGCGGAACGTCTTCTGGGCGCGGTCGAGGTCGTTGGCCTCGAGGGCGAGCCGGCCGAGGTCGCGGAGGACCACGATGTTGCCCGGGTCGATCTTGAACGCGAGGTCGAGCTCCGCCAGCGCGGGCTCCTGCTCACCCTGCGCCTTGAGCGCGTGCGCGAGCCGGTGGTGATAGACCGCGAGCTCCTTGCTGCGCTTGCCACCGAACGACTCGATGATCTTGCGCAGCACGTCGGCCGCGTCCTTGCCGCGCCCGCTCGCCGAGAGGGCGTCGCACAGCAGCAGCAAGAGCGCACGATCCTCGGGCTGCAGCGCGGTGGCCTGCTCGAGGAGCGTCGCCGCCTCGCCCGGCGCCTCGCGCTTCTCGAGGTGGATGCGCGCGGCCTCTTCGAGGTGCTTGGACTTGACCTGCGGGTCCTGCTCGAGCTCGGCCTCGACCACGAGGATCCCCGCCAGCTCGCTCCACGCCGACGTGCGCTGGTAGTGCGCGCGCAGCTCCTTGCGGGCCTTCTGGGCGAGGTCCGCGTCCTTGGCGCCCTCGGCGAGGTCGAGCGCTCGACGGAGCGCCTCCTCGCGGGCGGCGTCGTCCTTGAGCTCGGCGCGCAGGCCGGCGAGCTTGAGCGCGAGGGTCGCGCCCTCCACGCCCGTGGACTCGTCGACGAGCTTCTTCAGCACGTCGGCGCCCTTCTCGCGGTCCCCACGCTGCTCGTGGATGCGCACGAGCGCGGTGAGCGCGCCCACGTGGCGCGCGTCGCGACCGAGCACGCCCTCGTAGGTGTCGATGGCGCGGGCCGGGTCCTGCAAGCGACCCGCGTACAGCTCTCCGAGCTGCACCCGGAGCGCGAGCTCGGCGGCGAGCTCACCACCGTCCTTGGCGCGGTCGATCTGGGCGGTGAGCAGCTCGGCGAGCTCCTCGTGCTTGCCCAGCTGTTCGTAGAGGGCGCCGAGCTCGCGCACGGCGTCCACGTTGCTCGGCTCCTCGTCGAGGACCGCGCGGAGCGTGTCGACCGCGTCGTCGGGGCGCTTGAGCTCGGTGCGCTGCAGCGTGGAGAGCTCGACCCGCAGGCGGTTGCGCTCCTCGGGCGTGCGCGCGTTGTCGCAGAGGCGCTGCATCAGGTCGGCGAGGTCGTTCCAGCGCTTCTGCTCCGCGTAGAGCTCGCGCAGGGCCTTGCTCGCCACCTCGTCGCCGACGCCACCGTCGCTGCCGTCGAGGAGCTCGCGATAGAGCTCGATGGCTTGCGGGGCGTGACCGATCTCGACGCGCGCGACGCGCGCCGCCTCGTGACGGAGGGAGGTCTGCTCGCTCGCGGCGGCGGCCAGCTCGGCGCGACGCATCAGCAGCGTGAAGACCTCGGTCCAGTCCTTCTGCGTGGCGCGGGCCGCGGTGAGCTGCTCGAGCGCCCACTCGTTGGCCTCGTCCTCGGAGAGGAGCTCGCGGAGGATCTCCTCGCCGAGCTTCTCGCCGTCTTCCTTCAGGACCGTCGTCGCGAGCGTGTGCGCTTCGCGGAGCAGCGTGCGCTTCTCCTCGAGGGCTCCCTCGAGCTTGGCGCGCGCGCGCAGGGTGATCACGAGGTGCCGCTCACGGCCCTCGCGACGCTGCAGGCCCTCGATGGTGCGCAGGATGTCGACGTTCTCCGGGTCGTGGGTGAGCGCCTTCATGTAGGCGGCCTCGACGGCGTTGGTCTCTCCGCCCTCGAGGTGGCTACGGAAGTCGGCGACCTTCACCCAGAGGTCTCGCTGCCCGTCCCGCGTGAGCGTGGCGGAGCCCTCGAGGATCTTGGCGAGCAGGTCGGCCGCCTCTTTCCACTGACCGGTGATGGGCAGCAGGCGCTCGAGCTCGGCCATCGGCTCGGGCTCGAGCGGCTCGGCCTCGAGCGCGCGCTCCAGCTGGCGCTGGGCGGCGGCCGGGTCGTTGGCCTTCTCCTCGAGGACGCGGGCGAGATCGAGGCGCAGCCGCGTGCGCTCGTGCGACGGCGCGCGGTCGATGCGACGCTCGAACAGCGACGCGAGCTTGCCGTGGTCGTTGGCGGCGCGGTAGACGGGCTCGAGGGCCTCGGCGACCTCCTCGAAGAGGTCGCTGTCGTCGAGGAGCTTCTCGAGGGCGTCCCGCGTGGGGCCGTGCTCGGGCACCTCTTCGATCGCGGTGCGCAGGGTCGCGAGACCGTCGCGCTTGCGACCGAACTCGGCGATCTGCACGCCGGCGAGGCGGGCGCGGTGGTCGGAGCGCTCGCCCGGCGAGGTGGCCACCTCGATGCGACGACCGAGGATGTCGGCGAGCGCATCCCAGTCCTTGGAGCGCGCGTAGAGCCGGTCGAGCCCCTCGAGGAGCTCGGGCAGATCGCCCGCCTGCTCGGTGGCCTTGGCGAGCGCCGCGGCGGCGCGGCGATCGTCCTTCAGCTCGGTCTCGGCGATGCGCGAGAGCGTGGTGAGGAGCTCGCGGACGAGCGCCTCGTCGTACACGCCGCCGGCCTTCTTCTCGAGGGCCTCGGCGTAGGCGCGGAAGCCCACGTCGCCCTCTTCGGCCTTGGCCAGGCGCTCGAGATCGTCACGGAGGGCCTTGTCGTCCGGGGTCTCCTCGAACGCGCGGAGCAGGGCCTCGCGCGCGTCGCTCGGCTTGCTGCGCCCCTCTTCGTGGACGCGGGCGATGGCCGCGAGCGTGCGCGCGCGGTCGAACGGCTCTTGCTGGCCGCCGAGCCGGAGCTCGAGGACGGCGACGAGGTCGTCGTGGCGACCGGCGCTGCGGAGCACTGGTTCGAGGATGTCGGCCGCGGTGGAGCGCAGGCCATCGTCCTTCTCGCCGATCGCGCGGACGGCCTTGATGGCGCCCTCGTCGGTGGCCGCGTCGTCGAGCACCTGGCGGTAGATCTCGAGCGCGCCGGCCGGGTCGTCGAGCTCCTTGGCCTGCAGCTCGGCGATCCGCTTGCGCAGCTCGATGCGTTCGCTCGCCTCGGACACGGTGGCGGCGCGCAGGCGCATGGCCTCCATGAGCTCCGGCCACATGCGCTCGGCCTCGTACAGCCGCTCGAGCGCCTTGACCGCGTCGAGGTCTCCCGCGCGGACAGCGAGCGCCGCCTGCAGCGAGGCGATGGCCTCGCGCGCGTCGGCGAGCCCGTGCTCGGCCACGCTCGCGCGGCGCATCATGAGGTCGTAGCGGAGGTCTTCCTCGGACGAGGTCGCGAGGTCGACGCGGCGCTGGTAGAGGTCGACCAGCTTGGCGTTGGCGCCGGCCGGATCGCCGGCCACCTGGCGCTCCCAGAGCTCGATGAGGGCATCGAGCGAGCCGGGGTGGTCGTGCTCGATCTCGACCGCGTGCTCGTAGGCCTCGATGGCCCGCGGCACGTCGTCGAGCATGTCGCGGCGGAGGCCGCCGAGGCGGCGGTAGAAGCCTGCTTGCTCGGGCGGATCGCCCCCGACCTCGGCGCGGCGCGCCAGCACGCGATCGAGCACGGGCCAGTCGCCGAGCAGGGTCGCGAAGCCGTCGAGGCGCTCGAGGACGCTGAGATCGTCCGGGTCGAGGGTGTGCAAGCGATCGAGCGTCGTGAGCGCGGCGCGCGGGTCGTCGCGCCGCTCGTCGTGCAGGGTGGCGAGGCCACGGAGCAGGTCGGGCTTGCTGACGTCGTCGACGCCGCCCGCCGCCAGCTCGTAGGCGGCCACGAGGCCGTCCCAGTCGGCGAGCGACTCGGCGAGGCGGTCGGCCTCCCCGCGTAGCGCGCCGTCCTCGGGGTCGAGCGCCCACGCCTTGCGGATGGCGTCGAACGCCTTTTGCTTGTCGTCGCCGCGGTCTTCCCAGAGCTTGGCCGTCTCGCGGAGGATGGCGGTCTTCTCGCCGACGTCCGACGCGAGCGCGAGGCGCTCCTCTCCGAGCGTGATGAGGCGGCGCCAGTCGTCCGCGCCCTCGTAGAGCGGGCGGAGGATCTCGGCGACGCGGGGCTTCCACTCCTCGCGCGGGAGCAGGGCCTCGAGTGCGTCGATCGCGCCGCGGTGGCTCGGCAGGCTCTGCACGATCTGCTCGTAGCGATCGATCGCGCCCGCGGTGTCGCCGAGCTTCTCGTCGAGCACCTTGCCGAGGGCCAGGCGGAACTTGGCGGCGCGCTCCGAGTCGTCCTCGGCGTCGGCCCGGCGCTCGAGGAGATCGGCGAGGTCGCGGAAGCGCTCGCTCTTGCCGTAGAGGGCCTCGAGCGCGTCGAGCGCGCCCTCGTCGCGGTCGCTCACCTCGAGCAGCTCGCGGAACGCGTCGATGGCGGCGCTGTCGTCCTTGCGGGCGTCGCGCTGCAGCTCGGCGATCGAGCGCAGCAGGCTCACGCGCTCGACGTCCTCGAACCGGTGGTCGAGGGCCTCGCGGTAGAGCGCGATCCGCTCCTCGGCGCGACCTTCACCGCGCTGGAGCAGGCGGTCGATGGCCTCGAAGGTGGCGCGGTTGGCGGCGTCCACCGCGTGCACGCGGCGGTAGAGGCCGAGCGCCTTCTCGTGGTCGCCGAGCTGCTCGGCGAGCTCGCCCGCGCGGAACGCGAGCCGGGCGGTGACGTCGTCGTCGCTCGTGATCTTCGCGAGCTCGACCTCGTACACCGCGAGGAGATCGTGGTGGAGGTTGCCGGAGCGGGCGACCCGCTCGAGCTCCTTCCACGTGTCCTCGTTGGTGGGCTCCTCGCCGAGGAGGCGAGCGTAGGTGGCGAGGGCGGCGCCGAGGTCCTTGCCCTCGTCCTCGTGCATGCCGGCGATGCGCACCAGGAAGGCGCGCCGCTCCGAGGGATCCTGCGCGTCGAGCAGGCGCACCTCCAGGCTGTTCATCACCTTCTTCCAGTCGACCCGCGCGAGGTAGACCGGCTCCAGGATCTCGGCCGCGCGCGAGCGCAGGGCCTCGTCCTGCAGCATGGCCTCGAGCGCGGTCACCGTGGGCGCGTAGCTCGGGTCGATGGTGAGGGCGGTGCGGAACTCGTCGAGCGCGCGGTCGACGTCACTCAGGTTCTTCTGGGCGACGACGCCGATGGCGTGGTGCAGCTCGACGTCGGTGCGGTAGCTCTCGCCACCCGACGGAGGGCCGTCGGGGGCCTGGCCGAGCTGGCGCTCGAGGAGCGCGAGCACGTCGTTCCAGCGCTCGACCTGCCCGTAGAGGCGCTCGAGCATGCGCAGGGCCGAGAACGGCGGCGTGGTCTCGTTCTCGACGATCTGCTCGAGGGCCTCGATGGCGCCGCGGGGATCGGCGAGCTTGTCCTCGCTGAGCTTCGCCTGCTTCATCAGGAGGGCGATCTTCTGCGGGGCGTCGGTCTCCACCTCGACGCGGCGCTTGAGGATGTCGAGCAACGCGGGCGCGTCGCCGTCCTCCTCGTAGAGGCGCTCGAGGGCCGTCAGCGCGCGCAGATCGTCGCTCGCGAGCTCGAGGGCGCGGACGTAGTACTGGCGCGCGACGGCGCGATCGTCGAGGCGCGTGCGCGCGAGCTCGGCGACGCGCAGCACCATGTCGAGCTTGGCGACGTCGTCCATGACGTCGGGCTCGACCTTGCGATACAGCTCGGAGAGCGCAGCCCAGGCATCGGTGGCGGCGGCGAGCCGCTCGACCCGCTCGACCCACGGCACGACGTTGGAGTCGGCCGCGGTGGCGAGGCCCCGCGCCGCGAGGGCGAACGCGCGCTTCGGATCCTGCAGGTTGGTCTCGGCGACCACGACCGCCGTCGCGAGCACGTCGAGGCGCTCGTGCGTGTCCTCGGTGGTGTTGGCCTGGATCTCGAGGACCGAGAGCAGCTTCTCGCCGGCGTTCTCGGTCTCGTAGAGCGGACGGAGCAGCGCGGCCGCCTCGGCGCGCGCGGCCTCCCCCTCCGACGAAGACGCGGCGAGCAGCTTCTCGAGCGACTCGCGGGTGACCGCGTGGCTCGGATCGAGGGTGAGCGCGTCGCGGTAGCACTCGAGGCCACCGGGCAGGTCTTCGAGGTGCTCGATGCGCAGCGTGCCGAGCTGGGACAGCAGGTTCACGCGGTCGGCGGACTCGGTGGCGAGGTCGAGCTGCTTCTCGAGCGACTCGGCGAGGTCCCGGTGCTGCGCGGACTTGCCGTAGAGCGCCGCGACGGCCGCGAGGATCTCGCGGTCGGGCCCGAAGCCGTCGAGCAGGGTGCGGTAGGCCTCGATGGCCCCCGCCGCGTCGTCGAGCTTGCTCGCGAGGACCTCGGCGCTGCGCTTGAGCAGCGAGCGACGGAGGTCGGCGTCGTCGGTGAGCCGCTCGCGCGAGCGCAGCACCTCGACGAGGAGCTTGTACTGGTTGGTCGCGGAGTAGAGCCGGTCGAGGGCCTCGAGGGCCTCGGCGTCGGCGTCGTCCATCTCGAGGCACTTGCGCCAGGCGTCGATCGCGCCGTCGGCGTCGAGCAGCGCCTGCTCGCGCAGCTTGCCGAGGCGGCCGAGGAGCACGCGACGCTGGGCCGAGTCGTCCTCGAAGTCGACCTCGAGGGCGAGGATCTCGGCGAGCGGCTCGTGCTTCTCGCGCGTGGTGTAGATGCGCTCGAGGGCCTCGAGGGCCGGCCGACGCTGGGCCGGCGAGGGCTCGCCGCCCTTGTCCTTGAGCCCGAGGATGCGCCGATAGACCGTCTCGGCCTTGCCGTCGTCGGAGAGGAAGTTCTCGAAGACGCTCGCCTGGTCGACGAGGATCTCGGCGGTGAGGACGTCGTCGCCCTCCTTCTCGGCCACGTCGGCCGCGGCGCCGAGCACCGCGCACACGCGCTCGTGGGCGGAGGCGCGGCGGCCCACGTCGAGCAGCTTGGCGCGGGCGCTCGCGTCGGACGGGTCGAGCGGGAGGAGGTCGCCGAGGGCCGCGAGGGCGCCCTGGTCGTCGGCGAGCCGCTCGTCGCGCAGCTGGGCGAGGCGCCGCAGGAGCTCGACGCGCTCGTCCTTGCCGAGAGCCGCGTCGCCGAGGCGGATGGCGGTGACCTCGTCGAGCTCGCGGGCCTCGTCGCGCGCCAGGTAGACGCGCTCGAGCACCTGCGCGGCGGCGAGCTTGGTCGCGTCGCGGCCCATCACCGTGCGGGCGATGGCGCGCGCGTCCGCGTGGCCCACGTCGCGCTCGAGGATCGCGGCGGCGTAGCGCAGCGCCTCGGCGGGCTCGTCGAGCTTCTCGAGGTGCAGCGTGGCGAGGCGGTTCTCGAGCTTGGTGCGGGTCTCGTCGTCGACGCGCTCGGTGCGCCCGGCGAGCAGGCGGGCGAGGTCGCGGAAGCGACTCTCGCGCTGGTAGAGCTTGTCGAGCGCGCGGATCGCGGGCTCGTTCTCCGGATCGATCGGGAGCACGCGCTCGTAGGCCGCGGCGGCGCGCGCCGGGTCGTCGAGGATGTCCTCGAACACGAGGGCCATCTCGGAGAGCAGGTCGACCCGCCGCATGGGATCGCTCGCCGAGTCGACGGCGCGATCGTACATCTTCTGCAGGTCGTCCCAGCGCTCGCGGGCCGTGAGGATGGCCTTGAGGCGGGTGAACGCGTGCGCGTCGGCCGGGTCGGCCTCGAGGATGCGCACGAGGTAGGGGATGGCGGCGTCGGGCTCGCTCAGCTTGTCCTCGTAGAGGATGCTGGCGCGCTCGCAGAGCTCACGCTCGACCTCGGGGGCGAGCTTCTTGCCGCCCACGGCGAGGGCCGCGACGTAGGCGTCGGCGACCTTGCGCAACTCGCCGATCTGGGCGCCGAGCTCCGCGAGGCGGTCCCACGGGTCGAGGTCGGACGCGAGCTCGGACACCGCGCGGAGCAGCACCTCGAACGCCGCGCGGGCGTCGTTGCGCTGGTTCTGGTGCACGATGGAGAGGCGCGTGTAGAGGGCGCGCCGCTCGTGCTCGTCGGTCGTGCCGGCGAGCACCTTCTCGAGCGCGGCGGCCTGCTTGTCGTAGGCGGCCGTGGCCTCGTACTCGCGCTCGAGCTGCTGGCTCGCGGCGAGCGACTGGGCCGGCACCTCTTCGAGGGCCTCGAGCACGGCGATCGCGCCCGGGTCGTGGGCGACGATCTCGAGCGCGCGCACGGCGGCCGCGAGGGCGTCGGCCGGACGATCGAGCTTGCTGTAGTAGAGCCGCGCGAGGTCGACCTCGCGCTCGGCGCGCTCGGTGCCGACGGCGAGATCGCGGTCCTTCTCGAGGGTGGTCGCGGCGTCGGCCGCGTTGCCGGTGGCGAGCTCGATGCGGGCGAGCGCGCGCAGCGCGACGCGATCGTCCGGGGTGAGCTCGAGGGCGCGCTTGTAGATGTCCCGCGCGCGAGCGGCGTCGGCGAAGACGTCCTCCTCGAGCTGGGCCCACTCGACGAGCAACGAGACGCGCACCGAGGTGGACTCGGCGCGCTCGAGGCGGAGCTCGTAGAGGCCGCGCAGATCATCGGCGCGACGGGCCTCGCGGAGCAGGCGGTCGAGGGCCACGATCGAGTCGTTGTCCTCCTGGTCGTGGTCGACCACCTTGCGCAGGAGCGCGACGGCGTCGTCGAGCTTGTTGAGCTCCGTGGCGAGGACGCGAGCGACCTCGCGCTGCAGGCGGCGGCGCTCCTCGACCTTCTCGAGCTTCTTGGCGTTGGAGAGCCGCGACAGGCGCTCGCGGAGCGCGTCGACGTAGCCTTCGTGCGCGCCGGCCGCGGCGGCCGCGGCGGCGAGGGCCTCGCGGGCCTCCTCGTTCGGCAGGATGCCGAAGGCCTCTCGCGCGTACTTGAACGCCCCCGCCTTGTCGGCGAGCGGGCCCGCGGAGAGCTCGCGGAGGCGGCCGAGCAGGCGCACCTTCTCGACGTCGTCTTCGGCGCCCTCGAGCAGGATCTCGTAGAGCCCGGGCAGCTTGGCGAACTGCGACTCGCTCTCGTAGATCGGAGCGAGCGCCGCGGCGGCCTTCTGGTCCTTCGGGTGCACCGCGAGGATGCGGTCGTACGCGCGGGCGGCGCGCTCGGGGCGCTGGATGCGGTCGGTGTAGACCGCGGCCACGCGCCACGACAGCGCCACGCGCAGCTCGGGATCCTCGGCGCGATCGGCGGCGGTGGTGAGGGCGTCGGCGAGCCCCTCCCAGTCCGACTGCTGCGCGTAGATCTCGGTGAGCCCGTCGAAGTCGCCCGCGGTCAGCAGCTCCTCGCGGAGGATGCGAATCGCCTTCGGGTAGCCCGGGCGCAGCTCGAGGACGCGGCGCCAGGTCTCGATGGTCTTCTCTGTGTCCTTGACGCGCGACTCGTAGATCGAGCCGAGCTTCTCGAGCAGCTTGATCTTGGCGTCGTCGTCGCCGGCCTGGTCGACCCGGTGCGAGATCACCTTGGCGAGGGCGACGAAGTCCTTGTCGCGCTCGGCCTGCTTCTCGAGGGCGTCGAGCACGCCGGGCGCGCCCGGGTCCTCGGCCACGAGCTCCCAGTAGAGGGCGATGGCGTCGGCGCCGCGATCGAGGCGCTCGGCCGCGAGCTTGGCCATCTCGAGGGTGAGCTCGCGCCGCTCCACGCCGGCGGCGCGGGCGCGCATGCCGGCGAGCAGGTCGTAGAGCTGCTTGAACGCGCGACGCTTGCCGTACAGCTCGCGCAGCTTGGCGGTCGCCTCCTCGTCGTCGGGGATCTGCTCGACGACCTTCTCGTAGGCATCGAGCGCGTTCTGGATGTTGCTGAACTTCTCGAGCCACTGGCGCGCGACGGCGCGGCACAGCTCGGCCTTCACGACCGGGTTCTGCTCGAGCTCGGCGAGGCGGGTCTGGGCGGTGACGAGATCGCGGGGGCGGTTGAGCGCCTCGAACACGCGCACCTGCTCGCGGACGGCGTCGATGTCGGCCGGCTCGAGCTGGATGAGCTGGTTGAGCACGGGCACGAGCGCCGTGTCCTGCTTGGTCTTGTCGCGGTGGAGCTCCATGAGCTCGCGCAGCAGCGGCACGCGCGCCGGATCGTTCGGCGGCAGCTTGTCGGCCTGCTGGCGCACGAGGTCGACGAGGGCCGGCCACGCCTCGGTGCGGTAGTAGAGGCGGCGCAGCGAGTCGCGGGCCTCCTGGTTGGTCGCGTCCTGGCGCAGGACGTTGCGCCAGTGCTCGATGGCCTTGCCGGCGCCCTGGGTCTCCTCGCTCAGCTTGGCGAGCTCGGTGCCGAGGGTCTGACGCTCCGGGCCCTCGGGCATCGCGCGCTGCGCGTCGGTGAGGATCTGGACCAGGCGGCCGACCTCGTTCTTGGGCGGCAGGTAGTCGCGGAAGAACGAGAGCATGGCGGGGTGCGCCGGCTCGGCGCGCCGCATCTTCTCGAAGTAGGGCTCCGCCGCCTCGGGGCGGTTGCGCATCCGCCAGTTGATCATGGCGATCTGGAAGAAGATCTCGAGCTCCTTGCCCGGGCGCAGGCGCGCCTTGAGCGCGTCCTCGTAGACCGCGACGAGGTAGTCCCACGCCTCGGCCTTGCTGAAGTGATCGACGAGGTAGCCCATGGCCTCGTCCTGGCCGGGGGCCAGATCGAGCACGCGCTCGTAGGCCTGCGTGGCCCGCGCTTCGTCCTTGAGGTTGCGCAGCGAGACGCGCGCGAGGCGGATGTACGCGGCGAGGCGCGTCTCCTTGTCGGGCGCCTCGAGGGCGATCTTGGCGAGGACCTTCGCGGCCTTCTCCCACTCGCCCTGCGCGCGGTAGAGGCGCTCGAGGAGGAGCGCGGTCTCGCGGCGATCGGGGGCGAGCTCGAGGGCCTCCTCCAGGCGCTCGATGATGACGCCGCGGGTGGCGGCGACCTCGTCGGGGCTGCCCTCGAGGCCGTAGCGATAGGCGGTCTGCGCGGCGGTGTAGAGCATCGCGGCCTGCGGCTGCGGCTTGCCCTCCATGCGGTCGGCGGCCTCCATCAGCTCCTTGAGGAGCTCGGGCCAGCGCTTGCGCTCGTCCTCGATGGCCGCGATGCGGCTCTTCAACGACTCGTCGTCGGGGCGCAGCTTGGCGAGCGCCGCGAGCGCCGGCAACGCGCGCTTGACGTCGTCGAGCACCTCGTTGAGCACTCGACAAAGCTCCGCCTGCAACTCGGCCTCGCGGGGTGTGCCTTCCGCGACGAGCACCTCGATCTCGAGGAGACGCGCGACAGCATCGTCCTCGCGACGCGCGCCGTGTTCGGCGCGGGCAGCCGCCAGCAATTCGAGCAAGGCATCCTTGCCCATGCCGCTGTCGGCCTGGTCGATCGCGGCGTCCTGCAGCGCGCTCCACGCCCCGGTGTCGTCCGGATCGTCCTGCAGTTTGCCGAGTGCTCGACGGATCGTCTGCTCGCTCATCGTGGCTCCGAAAACGCGTTCTCCGACTGCGCCCACTAAGCGGAATGCACTGCGCCGGCAGAGTACTGCCGGGGGCCGCAGACTACACCGTTCGCAGCGCGTTGGGGGTTGCTCGTTCAGCGGGCCCAGGACGCGCCCATTTGGCTCCGTTTGCGGCCGTAACGGACGGCGCTCGCGGCTACTTCGCGCGCTCCCAGGTCAGCTCGAGGTTGCCGAGGGGACCCGAGAAGCGGAGCACGACCAGGTTGGCGTCGTCCGCAATGCTGGGCCCGGTCTCGGTCTTGGCCGGGAAGCGCAGACGGAAGGTCTGCCGCCAGCCGTTGGTGTAGGGGAAGTACGTACGCTCGAGGAGCCCCGGCTTGCGGATGGCGATGATCTTCTCGGGCGCGCTCACGTGCCCCTTGTCGTCGACGAGCCGCGCGACCCAAGCGGGGTTCTGGCGCAGCAGGTCTGCGTCCTGGTACTTGTTGCCGTGCAGCGTGACGTAGAACTGGTGGGACTGCTTGGCGTCGTCGAGCGCGGCCGTGAGCAGCTCCTTGCGCTGCTCGATGGTGAGCCGGTAGTCCTCGGCGTAACGGATGACGTAGGCCCAGCGGAACTCCCACGACTCGAACGTGGACGTGGAGGCGAGCGCGTCGTCGACGCCCTGCAGCGTGTAGAGCTTCTCGGAGCGGGTCCAGCGCTTGAGGATCGCCTCGTAGTCCGAGGCGACGAACTCGCGCGGCGAGGGGTCGAGGTGGACGGGTATCGGGCGCGAGGTGCACGCGGGGACCACCAGGAGGGCGAACCCGAAGGCGGCGAGGGCGACTGGCAACACGCGCATGAGGCGAAGGCAGCCTACCACGCTCACTGCGTCCGGCGCGGGCGAGCGACCGCGACCCGCGGGGTGGGCGGGCGGGCGGCGAGGGCCGTCGCGTGGAGCGCGGCGATCTTCCGCAGCGGAGCGGCCTGCACGTGGGCGATCGCGATGGCCAGCGCGTCGGCCGCGTCGGCGCGGGGGAGCTCGGCGAGGCGCAGCATCGCGCGGACCATCAACGCCACCTGCGCCTTGTCAGCGCGCCCCGAGCCGCCGAGGGCGCGCTTGACCATGGCCGGCGCGTACTCGTGCACCGCGAGCCCGGCGCGCCCGATGGCGAGCAGGATGACGCCGCGCGCGTGGCCGAGCTTGGCCGCGGCCGTCGCGTCCTTGCCGAAGAACAGGGACTCCACGGCCACCTCTTCGGGGGCCTGGGCCGCGAGCACCGCGCGGAAGCCGTCGTCGAGCACGAGCAGGCGCTCGGCGAGCGTGAGCGACTCGTCCGCGCGCACGATCCCGTGCGCGACGTGGGTGAGCACGGTGCCCCGCACGTCGACGACACCCCACCCGAGGTTGCGGGTGCCAGGATCGACGCCGAGGACACGCATGACGTCGCGGTAGGTCAGCGCGGGGAGGACGTCACGCGCGCCCGCGGCTCGCGCCGGTGGTCACGCCGCCGGCGATGAGGTGGGCGAGGCGCAGCGGCTCGGGGAGGTTGCCGTGCAGCGTGGTCGACACGAGCAGGTTGCGCGCCTCTTCGAGCGTGAGCCCCGTGCGCTGCACGAGCACCTTGCCGACCGGCTCGATCGGGCCCGCGGCCTCGATCAGCGACCACTTGCGCGCGCCGCCAGGGACCCGGCCGATCGCCTCGCGGATCGCGGCCAGATCGGGCCGCTTGCGCATCACGACCAGCACCGGCACCCCGAGGCCCTCGGCGAGTGCCTGCACGTCGACCACGTTGAACCCGGCCACCGCGATCCCCTGCAGCAGGACCGCGCGGACGTGGTGGGCGAACTGGCTCTCCTGCACCATCGCGATCATCGTGCGCGCCGCGTTGGCCCCGTCGCGCCGCACGCGCCCCGAGAGCACGCCGTCGAGCCGCGTGCGCGCGCACACCGTGCCCACGAGGCGCACGTCGCCTCGGTGCGCGTGGGGGAACGGCGCGTCGTCGAACCCCACGACGTTGGTGAGCTGCCGCACCGTGGCTCCGCGGATCAGGGTTTCGGGTGCGCCGCGAAGAAGTCCCAGACCACGCGGCCGATCGCGCCGAGCCCCATCGGCACGTGCCCCGCGCCGGCGATGGTCCAGAGCTCGACGGCCGAGCCCTTGGTGCAACCCTCGTGGCGCGCGACGGTGGTCTCGGCGCCGGGCTGGGTCACGTCGAGGTCGATCTTCGCGGGCAGCTCGACGAGCGGCGCCTGGCAGCCGTCGACCTTGGCGAAGGCGGCGACGAGCGCCTTGGCCGAGAGGATCGTGCGCGGCTTGGCCTTCGGGTGGATCGTGCTCCCGATCGGCCCGCCCTCGTAGGGAACGAGCTTGTCGGCGGTGCCGTGCAGGTGACGGAACGAGACCGGCTCCTTGGGCACGCAGCGCCCCGGGTCGGAGAAGAACAACCCCGCCTGGCTGATGGCCGCCGCGAACGTGGTCGAGGCGTCGCACGCGAGGCGCATCGCCATCGAGCCGCCGTTGGAGAGCCCGACGACGTAGACGCGGCGGGGGTCGATCGCGCGGCGCTTCTTGACCTCCTCGACGAGGCCCACGAGGTAGCCGACGTCGTCGACGTTCTTCTCCTCGAAGTCGCAGCAGGTGTCGGTGGCGTTCCAGAAGCGGCGCCCGGTGGAGTCGAGCGTGCCGTCGGGCGCGATCACGACGAAGCCCACCTCGTCGGAGACCGCCGACAGCCCGAAGTAGGCGAGCTGCTCGCCGCCGGTGCCGCCATATCCGTGCAGCACGAGGACGAGCGGCGCGGGCTTGGTCGCGTCGAGCCCCTTGCCCACGTGGGTCGCGACGACGGGGCGCGCGCCGCCGAGGCCCTTGAGATCGCCGGGACCGCTCGGCGCCGGTGCCGGTGCCGGTGCCGCGGGTGGTGCCCCGACGACGGCAGGCGACACCGACGAGGCGACGGCGGGTGCACCGGAAGGACCCGCCTCTTGGCTCCGTGAGCGACACGCGCCGAGCGACGCGATCAGGAGGCAGAGGCCGGCCGCGCGCAACTCAGGCGCCTTCGAGCTTGGCGGCTTCTTCGTCGCTGATGTCGAAGTCGGCGTAGACGTTCTGCACGTCGTCGTGGTCGTCGAGGTTGTCGGCGAGGCGCATGCACATCTCGGCGTCGCGCCCGACGACGTCCTTCTTGTTCTTGGGGATCCACCCGAGCTTCTGCTCGGTGAGGGTGATCGAGGCGGCCTCGAGCACCTTGGCGACCGCGTCGAGCTGGTCGGCCGGGGTCGTGATGAGCCAGGTGTCGCCCTGGTCGGTGTAGTCGTCGGCGCCGGCGCCGACCGCGATGTCGAGGAGCTTGTCCTCGTCGGCCGCAGCGCGCGGGATGGTGATGAGGCCGCGGCGATCGAACGCCCAGCCCGCGGTGCCCGAGGAGCCGAGGGTGCCGGCCGCCTTCTCGAAGATCTTGCGGAGCTCGGCGACGGTGCGGTTCTTGTTGTCGGTGAGCGCCTCGACGATGAAGAGCGTGCCGCCCGAGCCGGTGCCCTCGTAGGTGGCCTCTTCGTACGAACTGCCCTCGAGCTCACCGGTGCCGCGCTTGATCGCGCGGGTGATGTTGTCCGCGTTCATCGCGGCCGCCTTGGCGGTGTTGACCGCCTTGCGCAGCCGAGGGTTCGCGTTGATGTCTCCACCCCCCATGCGCGCGGCGACCTGGATCTCCTTGATGACCTTGGTCCACATCCGGCCGCGCTTCGCGTCGGTGGCAGCCTTCTTGTGCTTGATCGTCGCCCATTTGGAGTGTCCGGACATGGCGCCGGAACCGTAGTCGGCCACCGCTTGGTTTTCCAGGCCCCGTGCGCATGACGCAGCGCTCGTCCCCAAAAGCAGAACCGGCCGCCTCTCTCGAGGTGGCCGATTCGCTGCATCCAGCGGCCTTTACCCTCCGCTGGGGGCGGGGCGCGGCGTGCCGAAGATACTCGACGGCTTGCGCTTGTCGCGCTGCTCCTTGGCGCGGTCGGAGTAGGTCGGGATGACGACGCGCTCACGACGCGGGAGGGGCTTGCCCTCGAGGATCGCGTCGAGCTCGCTGCCGTCGACCGTCTCGCGGTCGAGGAGGGCCTCGGCGAGGCGCTCGAGCTTGTCGCGCTGCTCGGTGAGGATGTTGCGCGCGCGGTCGTACTGCTCGGTGACGATGCGACGGATCTCGTCGTCGATCTTCTTGGCCGTGTCGGCCGAGTAGGTCGCGTGGTGCATCGACATCTCGCGGCCGAGGAACGGGTTCTCGTCGCTGTCGCCGTAGGCGAGCGGCCCGAGCGCGGGGCTCATGCCCCACTCGGTGACCATCTTGCGGGCGAGGTTGGTCGCCTGTTTGATGTCGTTGCCGGCGCCGGTGTTGAGCTCCCCGAAGATGAGCTCTTCGGCGATGCGACCACCCATGGCGACCGCGATGCGGGCCTCGGCCTGGGCGCGCGAGTAGGTGTGCCGGTCCTCCTCGGGGAGGAACTGGGTGACGCCGAGGGCGGGCCCGCGCGGCACGATGGTGACCTTGTGCACCGGGTCGGCGTTGGGCGAGAGCAGCTTGCCGACGAGGGCGTGACCGGCCTCGTGGTAGGCGGTGGTCTTGCGCTCCTGGTCGCTGATCACCATGGAGCGGCGCTCGCCGCCCATGAGGACCTTGTCCTTGGCGAGCTCGAAGTCGATCATCGAGAGCGCCTCCTTGTCCTGCCGGGCGGCGAGGAGGGCGGCCTCGTTGACGAGGTTCTCGAGGTCGGCGCCGACGAAGCCGGGGGTGCCGCGCGCGAGGATCTCGATGTCGACGTCGGGCGCGAGCGGGGTCTTCTTGGTGTGCACCTTGAGGATCTCGCCACGGCCCTTCACGTCGGGGCGCGAGACCACGATGCGGCGGTCGAAGCGGCCCGGGCGCAGGATGGCCGGGTCGAGGACGTCGGGGCGGTTGGTGGCGGCGATGATGATGACGCCGTCGTTCGACTCGAAGCCGTCCATCTCGACGAGGAGCTGGTTCAAGGTCTGCTCGCGCTCGTCGTGACCGCCGCCGAGGCCTGCGCCGCGGTGCCGACCGACGGCGTCGATCTCGTCGATGAAGATGATGCAGGGCGCGTGCTTCTTGCCCTGCTCGAAGAGGTCGCGGACGCGCGAGGCGCCGACGCCGACGAACATCTCGACGAAGTCGGAGCCGGAGATGCTGAAGAACGGCACGCCCGCCTCGCCGGCGAGGGCCTTGGCGAGCAGGGTCTTGCCGGTGCCGGGGGCGCCCATGAGGAGCACGCCCTTCGGGATGCGGCCGCCGAGGCGCTGGAACTTCTTCGGGTCCTTGAGGAACGCGATGATCTCCTCGCAGTCGTCCTTGGCCTCCTCGATGCCCGCGACGTCGGCGAAGGTGATCTTGTTGGCCGAGTCGCTGAGGAGGCGCGCGCGCGACTTGCCGAAGCTCATCGCCTTGCCGCCGCCGGCCTGCATCTGCCGCATCAGCAGGTAGAACATGACGATCAGGAAGATCGTCGGCAGCCAGGTGACCAGCGCGGAGGCCCAGAGGGGGGAGCCGTCCTCCTTCTCGACGGTGACCTGGATCGCCCGCTCCTTGTTGAAGAGCTCCTTGTTCAGCTCCTCGGAGTTGATCCCGATGGTGACCTTCTCCTCGGGGCGAGCCGCGCCGCCGGGGGCCGCGCTCGGGGCGGTGCCCGTGGCCGGGTCTCCCTTGAGCGTGTACTTGTACTCGCGGTCCTTGATCTTGACCGAGTGGACCTTGTTGTCCCGGACGTCACCGATGAACTCGGAGAACGGGACGACCCTGGACCGCTCGCTGGCGCCGAAGAAGCTCCAGATCGCGACGAACATCAGGATCAGGAGGACCCACATCAACAGGGCTTTGTGCGATTGCTTCACGGCTCCCTCAGCAGACGACAGGGCAGGCGACCCACCACGAACGCGTTACCAGTGGCGGCGACACCGACGATCCTTGGAGTTCTAACCACGATCCCCTCGTCCGTCATTCTAGGACCTAGCACGCGACCTCGGTTCGGCAAAGCCTTGGGAGGCCTTCCGAGAGGCGGTCGGTCGCGCGGGATCGGCGGCATTCTGTTCTCTGATGACGACCCGCCCGAGAGGTTCCGGTAGGAGAGCGGCGCGGCCGCCCGGTAGGAGCACCTCGTCCCCGGAGAGGAGCTGCGCGATCGCCCGCGCGGACGGAGAAACACCCGTTTCGCGGCGAACGTCGGCGAACAGGCGGGCTTCGTCCCGATCGCGGCCGTCCCCTGCCCGATCGGCCAGGGCGCCGAGGTGCTCGACCACCCGTGGGTCCAGGCGCGAGAGGAGCGGCAGCACCTCGGTCCGGATCTGCACGCGGACGAATCGAGGATCCTCGTTGGACGGATCCCTGGCCGAAGCGAGCCCGCGTCGCTCTGCGTGACGGACCAGTTCGGCCTTTCGACAGCGGACCAGCGGTCGGAGCCGCCGCCCCTCCCGGGGGGGCAGCACGGCGAGGCCAGCGAGCGGCGCCCCGCGCAGGATCCGGAGCAGCACGGTCTCCGCGCGATCGTCGAGGTGGTGCGCGGTGGCCACGAACGGACAGGCGAGCTGGTCGGCGACCGAGAGCAACGCGTCCCAGCGCGCCGCCCGCGCCCGCGCCTGCAGGTTGCTCCCCTTCTCGACGGCGAGCCGCACGCTGCGAAACGGGACGCCGCGCGCCTCCGCCAGCGCCGCCGCGAGCGCGAGCTCCTCCGCCGCCTCGGATCGGAGGCCGTGGTCGACGCCACACGCGGCCAGCGCGATGCGCCCGCCCTTCGCCACGTGCGCGAGCACGTCGAGCAGGACCTGCGAGTCGGAGCCCCCCGAGCACGCGACCAGCACCCGCGCGCCCGACGCGACTCCCGCCTCGTCGAGCACGGCCCGGGCACGCGTCGCGAGCGAGGGTCGACTCAAGGCGTGCCCGAGGCCACGCCCGGCACGCCTGGGAGCCCAGGGCAGGCGCCGCCCGCGCCGCCGAGCGGCAACCCGATCGGCACGGTGTAGGTGGCCGAGCCCTCCTTCGGACAGGCGTACTGCATGGCCGCGAGGCGCGCCTTGATGCAGTCGGTGACCGCAGGCGGAAGGGAGGAGTCGGCGACGTCGGCGCGGATCACCTTGCCGTCCTTGCCCACCTCGAGGGCGATCTTGGCGTTGCCACACGGCGCGGCGACGCCACCCTTGGCCGCCGACGTGAGGCAGGCGTTGATCACGCCGGGCTCCTTGGCCACGGCTTCGGTCGGGTTCAACGGCGCGTCGGTGCACGGGGTCATGGTGGTGCCGACGGAGGCCGCCGACGTGTTCGACCCCATCGGATCGGCCGACTTGGGCGGCGGCTCGTTCTTGCAGGCGCCGAGCGAAACGGCGAACCCCACAGCGGTCATCGACAGGGCGAGGAGCGAGCGCGTCACGGCCATCGCTCCACGATAGAGGCTGGAGGCGCCCGACGCCACGAGGTCGACTCTGCCGCCGGCGGCCGGCTCGAGGCGGCCGCTGTTCGCTTCGCTCGCCTCCGGCTCGCTCTGCTCACTTCTCCACGCCGCTGCAGGCTCCTTCGAGGAACGGCAGGACGAGGCGGGCGCGCGCCACGTCGAAGTCGCGGAGCACGAGGGTGGTCTCGCTCTGGCGGAGGAGCCGCCCGGCGTCGATGAGATCGAAGTTGGTGCCGACACCGCCCTCGTAGGCGAGCTGCGCGAGGCGGAGCGCCTCGGCCGCGAGGTCGCGCGCCTCCTTGGCCGACGTCTGCGCGGCGATCGCCACCCCGAGCGCGCGCTTGGCCTGCGCCTGCTCGATGCGGGAGGCGAGCTCGACCGCGACGGCGCGCGCCTTGGCCTCCTCGACGAGCGCGATGCGATCGCGCTTCTCGGCATAGCGGATGCCGCCGTCGTAGAGCGGGATGCTCAACGTGAGCGAGAGGTTCAAGGGTGTGTTCCACGGGCCGTCGAAGGCCCGCCCGGAGACGCCAGCGCTCAACCCCGCGGTGAGGTTCGGCAAGAACTTGAGCGTGATGTCGTCGACGTTGCGCTCGGCGACGACGATCTGCTTCTTCGCGATCTGCACGTCGGTGCGTGGCTTGCCGGAGCCGCTGCCGCAGAAGCCCACGAGCTGCGCCTCGAGGCCGGGCAGATCGGTGGTCACCCCGATCGCGTCCGTGGTGCCGACGACGACGCCGAGCCCTTCTTGCGCCTGCAGCAGCGACTCGTCGTTCGGGGCCACCGAGGCGCGGGCCGCCGCGACGTCCTGCAGGGCGCGCACGAGATCGCGGGCGTCGCCCACGCCAGCGGCGAGGCGCTTGCGGGTGAGCGCGAGGCGCTGGAGAGAGAGGTCGAGCGACTCGCGGTTGCCCTCCGCGAGGCGCTGCGCGGCGACGATGGAGGCGACCGACCGCGAGAGCGACAGCCCGAGTTTCCGGCGCACCTCGACGACGCCGAGCGCGGTGATCTCCTCGCCGACCTTGACGGTGCCGATGTTGTGGAAGGCGCGCACGTTGACGAGCGTGGCGGTGACCGACACCTGCGCGTTGGCGTTGAGCCCACCGAACGTGATCCCGCCCGCGCCGAAGGCGCTCGCCGGGCTCCAGGTGAAGCCGAGGCTCGCGTTGGCCTGGGGGAGCACCGCGCCCTGCGCGATGCGCGTCGCCGCCTCGGCGCGCTCCACCTCGGCGAGCGCGATGCGGAGATCGCTCGCGTTCTTGGGCAGCAGCGACCAGAGCTCCTTGAACGACCCGACCGAGCGGCTCGGCTTGGGGATCGGCGGCGCGGGATCCTCGTTGACCTTGGCCGAGCTGCTCACGATCGGCGCGACGACTGCGGGCTGGGCGCCCCCGTTGCGCGTGACCGACGCGGCCCCGACGAACGAGGTGAGGAGGCCGACACAGACGACGGACCGACGTGACATGGGCGCTGACCATAGACGATGCCAGCGCGCCCGGAGAGGCTCACCCCCGAAGTTTGGTTTTGTTTGCGCGATCGACCGCCCGACGGCGCTCGCGGCTCTCGGCGCAGAGCTCCAGGGGGCGCGCGGTGGCTTCAGCTCGGGGTGCGGCGCTTGGCTCTCGCCTTTCGGCGGGCGGGCGCCGTGGCCGCCTCGGCGCGGTCGAGTTGACGCGCGATGGCCCAGACGTCGGGGTCGTGCGCGTTCTTGCGCAGGAGCGGCGCGAGGACCGCGCGCGCCTCGTCGAGCCGCGACAGCCGGAACAAGGCGTGGGCCACCGAGCAGGTGACCGGGGTCGAATCGGGGATGCGCTTGTGCGCGCGCTCGAGCCACGGCAATCCGTCGCGCGCGCGGTCGAGGCCCACGTCGAGGATGTGCCCGAGGTTGTGCGCGTACCAGGGGTTGCCCGGGTCGAGCGCGAGCGCACGCCGGTACGACTGCGCCGCGAACTTGTGGTTGCCGAGGAGCGCCTGCGCGAGGCCCATGAGGGCCCAGTGCGCGTCGTCGTCGGGGAGCTCGCGGACGAGCCTCCGGATGTGCAGCGCCGCGCGCCACGGCTCCGTCTCGAGCAGGAGCTCCGCGATGCGGCGGTCGGCGAAGCGACGATCGTCGCTGCCCTCGATCGCCATGCGCCGCAGCCGCTCCAGCATGGGGAGGAGATCGTCCGGTGGCTCGTCCCGCGCGAGCGCTCGCTCGATCGTCGCCCGCAGCGAGGGGAGCTCCTTGGCCCCCGCGGACTTCGGCGACGTGCCGTCGCCCTCCGTCCCAGGCTTCTGCCGCTTGGCCATCCCCTTGGCTCTACGGCACGAAACCGTCCTGGGCAAGCGGAGACCCGACCGGTGGCCTCGTTGGCGTAGGAGCCGCAGGTCCGTGTCAGACTGGCAGCACCTCCGTGGACACACGGCGGGTTTCTCGGCCGAAATCGCGTGTTCGGGCTCGTGGCGCGGGCCTTGCTCAGGAGTCCATCGCCACCGCGGACCTCGCGGAGTGCACCGCATTTCGCATGCGGCCGGACCGTCGTCCGCGCCGCGCAGGGGACGTGCGTCCCAAGGAGCTCGTCATGTCGATCGCCAAGGACCTGTTCGCGCACCAGCTGCTCTCGCTCCGCCCGGACCTCCGCGCCCGAGCGCTCCGCCTGACGCGTGACGAGGCCGCCGCCGACGATCTGGTGCAGGACTCGATCGAGCGCGCGCTCCGCTTCCGCGAGCAGTTCGTGCCGGGCACGAGCCTGCGCTCCTGGGCCCAGACCATCGTCTTCTCGGTGTTCGTCACCGGCTACCGTCGGCGCCGCCGCGAGCGCGACGCCATCCGCGTCCTCACCGTCGATCCCTGCGCGTGGACCGCCCCCGAACACGCGACCCCCGACGCTGCGAGCGCGCTGTCCCCGCGCGTGAAGGGCGCCCTCGACAGCCTCCCGTCGAGCTTCCGCGAGGTGCTGCTCCGCGTGGACGTGCAGGAGCAGAGCTACCGCGACGCCGCGGACGCGATCGGTGTCCCCATCGGCACGGTGATGTCGCGCCTCCACCGCGCGCGCAAGCAGCTCGCCGCGTTGCTGGGCGACACCGAGGTCACGCCGCGCCTCGCCGCCTGAGATCCGTTCGCCGACGCGCCGCCGCTCGGGTATCCTTCCGGGGAATGGACGCGCGGATCCTCCGTTTCGTGCGCGGGCTCGCGCTCCCCGGGAGCGGCGCGGTGATCGCGGTGGCGTGCGGTGGTGGCCAGCCCGAGCCCACCGTACCCACCGCGTCGAGCGCGTCGGCGTCGTCGGCGAGCGCGACCACCACCACCGTCGCCACGGTGGACACCCCGGCCGACGACCCGACCGCCGGGGTCGGCCCGTGTCGGTGCTCGTGGAACACGAACCCCAACGCGGCCCCCCGGGTCTGCAAGAAGGGCGAGACGAGTGCGGGGGGCCAGGTCTGCCAGCCCGGCAACCACAAGAAGTACAAGTACCCCCCCGTGGTCGGCCCGCTCGATCCCCCGGAGCTGTCATGAGCCGCCTGCGCTTCGTCCAGGCCCTCGCGTTCCTGCCCGCGTTGCCCGCGTGCGGTGGCCCGCAGACCCCGCCGACCGCGACCCCCGATCCGACGACGAGCGCCTCCGCGTCGCCCTCCGTCTCCGCGTCGACGCTCGCGACCGTGCCCCACGAGGACCCGCCGAACGACCCGACCTCCGGCACCGGCCCGTGTCGTTGCTCGTGGGAGACCAACGCCGCCGCCGCGCCGCGCGTGTGCCGGAAAGGCGAGGCGAATCACGTCGGCCACGTGTGCGCCCCCGGCAAACACTACCCCCCGTACAAGGGCCCCATCAAAGGCCCGCTCCCCCCACCCGACCTCCCGGCCTGACGCTCCCCTTAGGCGCGCGCCTGCGCGGCCGTGAGCACCGGGTTCCGCGCCCTCGCCGCGCACCTCACCCACCTGCTCCACCGCGTCATGGGGCGCGGCGGCCCCGTGCTCGACAAGCGCACGCGCGTGGGTCGACGAGTGCTCCACCGCGCCGTGGTTCGAGCACTGGTCCGCCCTCCGCGAGGGCTACCTCGTCGGTCTCTGACGCCTCGCCGCTCGCGTCGAGTTCAGCGCACCCGCACCTTCGCGCGGGCGACCATCGCCGGCGTGCCCTGGGGGTCGTGGTAGACGCGCACCTCGCACCGCCCTTCGTGCTCCGCCACCACCCGGATCGTCTTCGCGCCCTTCGGGATCACCACCCGATCGCGTGGGTCGTCGAACGGCCGGTCCTCGGGCACGAGCGCGATCCACCAGTGCCGCCCGTCCTCGACGCGCACGGAGAACTTCACCTCGACCGACTCGCCGACCGCGAGCTCGCGCCGGTCGAGCTCGAAGGTCACGTCCGACGTCCACTTGATCGACGTCAGCTCGCACGCGCTGGTGACCAGCGCCGCCACCACCGCGAACGCTGCGCGCACCTCAGATCCGCGGGCGCTCGGGGACGGTGCCGCCCTCGAGGAGCCGGCGCTCCTTCCACGCCTTGCCCGCCTCGATCCCGAACCGCTCGAGACCCGGCACGATCGCGTGCTCCATCGTCTCGTAGAAGATCTCTCGCCCGCGCGCCGAAGAGTGCAGCCCGAGCGCGAGCTCGTCCTCGCTCAGGGGCGCCTCGGCCTGCACCGGCCCCCCGAGCACGCCCTCGATCACCTTGAAGGCGTGCGTCAGGTAGCGGCCGAGCGAGACCTTCACGTCGGGGTGCGCGTCGAGCCACGGGCGCCACGCCTCGAGGTAGAGGAAGCCGAACTGCCCGTGCAGCACCTCGTCGGCGAGGAGCCTCCGCGTCGCGTCGCGCAGGAAGCGGTCCTTGGTCTGATCGAGCTCGTCGACCAGCATCGCGATGGCCACCATCTCGGACATCGACGTCGTGTAGATGACGTTGCGGAGCGCGCGCTCCTCGGGCGACACGCCGCGGTGGGTCGCGAGCGGCGGGACCGCCACGTCGGCCTCGACCTCGCCCTTGCCGCCGAGCCCGATCACCACCTGGCCGCAGGTCTCGGTGTGGCGCACCTCGTCCTGCGCCATGCGCAGCATGACCGTCTTGGCGTCGAGCGAGGCGTTGGCCTCGAACAGCTGCACCGCGAGGTTCGCGAACACCGTCGTCGAGCGGTGCTCGAACACCATCCGCCGCTCCCAGGAGTCGAGAGCGCGCGCGAGGGCGCGGGCGTCGTAGGTCTTGGGATCGAACTCGGGGACCAGCCGCTCGGTCCGGCGGATCGCCTCGTCGAGCGCGCGGTACTCCTTCTCGATCGTGTTGCCGGTGAGGGCGAGACCGATGACGGCGGAGATCGGGTCCATCAGGGGAACGAGCGTACCCCGATCGGCCGCGACGGGTCAGCGCGTGAACCAGCCGAGGACGCCGTAGGCGCCGAGCGGGGCGGCGATCGTGCACACGAAGAGGAGCCAGGGGCTGTCGAGGAGCTTCTTGACCATGTCCGAGCAGCGAAATTGCCATCACGTCGCGCTGCGTCGATGACCAATGTCATGTTCCGAACGATCGTTCAGGGAGACAGCCGCTGGCGAGACGAGCTGTGAACTGTGCCTTGTCGATCCGTCGCGTTCGACCGATGTTTCGTCGGCATGGACCTCGGCCCGTATCTCCGTCGCATCGGCCTCGCCGAGAGCACCCCGCTCCCTCCCACCCTCGAGACGGTGCGCACCCTGATGGGGCGCCACGTGCGCAGCGTCCCGTTCGAGAACGTCGACGTGCAGCTCGGCAAGCCCATCCTGCTCGATCTGCCGAGCCTCGAGGCCAAGCTCGTCCACGCCGGGCGCGGCGGGTACTGCTTCGAGCAGAACACCTGGTTCGCCGCGGTGCTGGGCGCGCTCGGGTTCTCGGTGACCACCCTCGCCGCCCGGGTGCGCTGGAACGCCGACGGCCCGACGCCGCGTACGCACATGCTCCTGCGCGTCGAGATCGCGGGCGCGTCGTGGCTCGTCGACGTGGGCTTCGGCGGCTTCGTGCCGACCGCGCCGCTCGCCCTCGACGAGCCCGGCCCCCAGGTCACCGACCTCGGCACCTTCCGGCTCCACCGTGAGGGCGCGTTCACGGTGCTCGCTGCCGCCTCCAGCGACGACTCCTTCCACGACATGTACGCCTTCACCGACGAGCCGCACACCGCGGTGGACTACGTCGCGATGAACCACTTCACCTCGACCCACCCCTCGTCGCGCTTCCAGCGCCACCTCATCGTCGCGCGCCCCACCGAGACCGCGCGCCACGCGCTCCTCGACGACGAGTGGATCGTTCGCGACCGCGCGGGCACGACGCGCACGAAGATCGCGCGGAGCGAGGTCCCCCGGCTGCTCCGCGAGCGGTTCGACCTCGCGGTGCCCGACGACGTGGAGCTGCCCGCGCTCCGATAGAACCGGAAGGCGGCGCTCGCCGGGTTGCGTTAGCGTCCCGCGATGACCTCGCCCGAAGTCCCCGGCGCGCCGGGGTGGAACGCCATCGACCAGGCCCTCGCCGTCGTCTACCCGGGCGTCGAACCGCTGCACTTCGCCGCGACCCCGCCCGCGAGCGCGGGCGGCGACGATCCGCTGAACGGCGTCAGCGTGTTCGCGAGCACCCACGGCGGGCGCAGGCACTGGCACTTCGTGACCTACGGGTTCACCGAGCTGTTCGGCAAGGAGACCGACGAGCCCGCGGTGAGCGGCTACGGCTTCGAGCTCACGATGCGCGTCATCGACCCCGACGCCGCGGCGCACCGCCCGCCGTCGTGGGTGTTCTCGCTGCTGCAGAACCTCGCGCGCTACGTGTTCCGCACCGGCAACGCCTTCGGCCCCGGCCACCACATGACCGCCAACGGTCCCATCGCGCTGCAGCGCCAGACCGCGCTCACCGCGATGGCGTTCGTCGAGGATCCGCAGCTTCCCCTGCAGACGACGCCGAACGGCCAGATGATCTTCCTGCAGATCGTCGGGCTCACCGGCGACGAGTACGAGGTGATCAAGGACTGGGACACGCTCGCCTTCCTCGACGTCGTGCGCGCGAAGGATCCGGCGCTCGTCACCGACCTCGGCCGCGCCTCGTACCTGGACGAGCCGGCGTTCCGCGCGACCTGCGACGAGGGCCGCGCCCGCGACGGCGCGTCGATGCAGGAGGTCTACGCGAGCCAGGGCTCGTTCGAGGACGACGGCACCCGCGCGGTGTTCGTGGTGGCCGCCAACTGCGTGACCGACCTGCACCGCCTGGTCGCGGGCCGGCTCGCGCACCACAAGCCGGCCACCTACGTGTGGCCCGACGGTCTCCTCTGCCTCGAGGGCGCCGCGGACACCGAGGTGATCTCCGAGGAGGGCCTCGCGACCCTGCGCCTCTCCGAGCGAGACCGGACCGCCGTCGCCGCGATCCCGGTCGCGCGCGGCGACTACCCGCTGCCTTCGGGCCGGGTGCTGGTGCGCGTGGTCCCCATCGACATCTACGACCCGACGCGCACCAAGGTGATCGACACGGTCGGCTAGTCGGCGTGCATGAAGTGCAGGAGCTTGAGGCGCCCGCACGCCCAGTCGTGGTTCGCGCCGCACGCCTTCTTGAGGAGGCCGAGGCCCTTGCCCTTGTCGGCCGCCGTGCCCCGCCCCTGGACGAGGAACCACCCCTGGTTCGCGCAGCTGCCGGCGTCCTCGAGGCCGCACCCGCGCCCGAACTCGGCGAGCGCCTTGGTGTCGTCCTTGGTGACGCCGATGCCCCCGCCGTAGAGCCGGCCGAGGTTGTTGCACCCCGCGCCGTTCCCCTGGTCGCACGCGCGCTGGTAGGAGACGAGCGCGCGGTTGAGGTCGACCACGCCGCCCTTGCCGCCCTCGAAGCGGATGCCGAGGTTGTTGCAGGCGAGCGCGCTCCCGAGGTCGCAGGCGCGCCCGAAGAACTCGGTCGCCTTCTTGTCGTCCACGGTCACGCCGTCGCCGCGCGCGAACATCAGCGCGAGGTCGTTGCAGCTCGGCGCGTCGATCTGCGTCTCGCACGCGACCGCGCAGCCCGTGGAGTCGCCGTAGGTGCACGAGGCCTTCTTGGCGGTGCTCCCGCCGATGGTCGGCGTGGCCACCTTCTCGTTCGAGCCCGTCTCCGCGGCCTGCGTGGCCACCACCGCCGCGCATTGCGAGCCGTCCCACTGCGTGCGCTCGGGGCACTCCGGCTGGGTCTGCTTGGCCACGCCGAGCGCCACCACCTCGATGCGGATGAGCGCGCCGCAGCCCTCGGGGGGGTTCGGGTCGCTGCCGGTCGATTTCGCGCACGCGCTCGCGTCGCCGTCCTTGGCGAGCTGCTCGTTCTGGGTCGACGATTTCGCGCCCGTGCCGACGCCCATCGCGGAGGCACCACCCTCGACGCTCGCGCCGACGCCGGTGAAGAAGGTGAACGCGCCGGTCACCATCGCGCTCACGACGTGGGTCGCCCCCTCGCACTCGCCCGACAGGTCGTCCTTGCGGAAGGGCGGCGCGTGGTCGGACTCGAACCGCCCGACGATGGTCATGTCGACGGTGAGCTGGCCGGCCTTCTGTAGCTTGGCCTCGAGCTTGGCCGCGCCGAGCGGCACGTTGGCGTAGAGCTCGTCGGCGTCGCGCATGGCCACGTGATCCTGCTTGCGGGTGACCGCCGTGTACCCGTACTTGCCCTTGACCGAGCACCCCGAGAGGACGGTGAGGTCGCACCCCTGGTACCTGACGGCGACGAGCTGCTTCTTGGCGAGCGCCTCGAGCTTCGCGCGGTCGGTGCTCGCCCACTCGACGACCAGCGGCTCGAGCTGGCTCTTGCCGGGCTGGCACTTGCCCGCGGTCTCGAGCTTGGGCGGCGGCGAGGCCACGGTCTTGGCGACCGCGCCCGACGACGGGCAGCCCGCGAGCAAGGCGGGAAACAGGGCCGGGACGAAGAGCGCGGAGATCGCAGGGCGGCGCATGGGCGCGCGCATGGTAGCGCCTCGGCGGCAGGCGGCTACCATCGCCTCCCCATGAGCAACGTCTTCGCCAAGGATCTCCTCGTCGGCAAGGTCGCTTTCGTGACGGGGGGCGGCAGCGGCATCGGCGCCGGCCTCGCCCGCATGCTCGCCGCGCAGGGGTGCAAGGTCGCCCTCCTCGGGCGCACCAAGGAGAAGCTCGACGCGGTCGCCGCCCACATCACGGAAACGGGCGGCGTCGCGAAGGTGTTCCCGGCCGACGTGCGCAAGTACGACGACGTCGCCGCGGCCGTCGCCGGCTGCGTCGCCGAGTTCGGGCGGCTCGACGTCGTGGTCAACAGCGCGGCCGGCAACTTCCTCTCGCCGGCGGCCTCGCTGTCCGCCAACGGGTTCCGCACCGTCGTCGACATCGATCTCTGCGGCACGTTCAACGTGTCGCGCGCCGCGTTCGAGCACCTCGCGAAGACCCGCGGGTCGATCGTGAGCATCACCGCTACCCAGGCCACGGTGCCGACGCCGCTCCAGTGCCACGCCGGCGCCGCCAAGGCCGGCATCGAGAAGCTGACCCGCGACCTCGCGCTCGAGTGGGGGCGGAGCGGCGTACGCGTGAACGCCGTCGCGCCGGGGCCGATCGAGGGCACCGAGGGGATGGCCCGCCTCGCCCCCGGCGACATGCCGGACGCGCTCCGCAAGCGCGTTCCATTGGGTCGTTATGGAACGATCGACGAGGTGTGCGACGCGGTGCTGTTCCTGGTCTCGCCCGCCGGCAACTACGTCACCGGCGCGACGCTGCTCATCGACGGCGGCACCTCGCTCCTCGGCGCGGGGCCGTTCCTCGACCTGATGGGCTAGCTCGCCGAAACCTGAGCCGAGGGCTCGGCCTGCTCGGACTCCGCGAACGAGATCGCCGCGTAGTAGTCCTCGCCAGGCACCCGGGCGAGGAGCGGCTTGTTCCAGATCGCGAGCAGGTAGCCGAAGCTGAAGCGCCGCTCGATGTAGAGGTCGGGCCGCGCGGCCTTGATCGCGTCGGCCGCGGTGCGCAGGTGATACCAGGGGATGCGCGGCGCGATGTGGTGCGGGAGGTGGACGTTGATGTCGAACCACATGGCCTCGACGAACCGCGGGAAGCGCACGTTGAACGTGGAGACCACCTGGCCGCGGAAGGGGGTCCACGCCTCGCGGTCGAAGCTGAGCGAGTCGGGGCTCGCGTGGTGCAGGAACGTGAGCAGCGCGCCGTGCGCCGCCGCGATGAACGCCGGCACGTAGTAGTACTTCACCACCGCGAACGCCCCGCCCCAGCGCACGAGCACGATGCTCAGCGCGGTGCAGGACACGACCATGAAAAGCGTCGAGGTGAGGAGCTCGCGGTCGGCGCCGCGCGCGAGCGGGATCTGCGGCGCGAGCTTGCGCATGAACGTGCGGCGCACCATGCCGACCCAGAAGCCGACCATCACTCCGGCGGGGGTACCGAAGCCGAGCTTCACGTGGGCCTTCTGGCCGAGCGGCGCGGCGTCGTACTCGGCGCGGGTCATGCCCATCTCGGCCCAGTCCGGGTCGACGCGGCGCGCCTGGGTGCGCGCGTGGTGGTGGTTGTGCCAGATGCGCCAGTTGTGGAACCCCGTGAACTCCGGCGCGAGCACGAGGTGCCCGATCACCGAGTTGACCCAGCGCTTCTCGCTGAAGGCGAGGTGCCCGCAGTCGTGACCGATGACGAACAGGCCGGTGAACGCCCAGCCGGCGAACAGCCACGCGGCCGCGAGCGCAGGGACCTGCCAGTAGAGCGCCGCGCCGCGCCCGAGCGGGAGCGCGTAGAGGATGGCCTCCGCGACGATCACACGGGCGATGGCCATGAAGAGCCCCATCCACGAGCGGAGCGGCACGATGGCGAAGCACTCCTTGGGGATGAGGTCGCGCACGGCGGCGATGCCGAGGTTGTCGCGACGGCCGATCGCATCGACCTCGCGCGGCGTGGTGGCAGACATGGCGCGCGAAGCTGCCACGAATGCGGCGCCGGCGCACGCCCGAGCAGGTGCGAAGCGGGCGACGCAGCACGGTTGCGCGAGCGAAGCCGTCGATCGACAATCGGCGGATGTCCCGCCCCTGGCTCGGCTGGCTCCTCGCCCTCACCTTCGTCTTTCCCCCGGCCTGCTCCAAGAAGGACGACGACACGTCGGCCGAGAGCAAGGACGACGATGCCAAGAAGAAGAAGAAGAAGAAGGCCAAGGCCGGCGACGACGACGACGACGACGCCCCCAAGAAGAAGAAGAAGAAGGCGGCCGACGACGACGACGACACGCCCAAGAAGGCCAAGGCCGACGACGACGACGCCCCCAAGAAGAAGAAGGCGGCCGACGACGACGACGCCCCGAAGAAGAAGAAGAAGAAGTCGAAGGCGATCGACCCCGACGACGACAAGAACCCGATCCCCGACGACTGGACGACGATCTACGACGAGGCCGTGGGCTACGAGTTCAAGGTCCCGGTGGGCACGCCGGCCATGAAGCTCTCCACGCACAACGGCATCTCGTACTACACGACGCAGACCCCCAAGCCGCACCAGATCGATCTGGCCCTCGCGGTGTTCAAGGACGCGACCCTCTCCAAGGGCGACGTGCAGAAGAAGAGCAAGTCCCTGCTCGAGGGCTTCGGCGACAAGGACGTGTGGATCGGCATCGCCAAGGACAAGGGCGCCGACTATTCGGTCGCCGACTTCACCTCGCTCATGGCGAGCGGCGACAAGCGCAACAAGGGCGTGGTGCTCGTCGCGCTCGACAAGTCCGACAACTACGTCCTCTACGTGTCGTCCGACGACGCGAGCTACCTCGCGAACAAGGACACCATCG
>JAEUKC010000198.1:0-42114 GCA_016794445.1 Myxococcales bacterium | reverse complement strand
GGCAAGTACGAGCTGGTTCGCATGCTCGGTCAGGGCGGCATGGGCGCCGTCTACGAGGCGCGCAACCACCTCGGCAAGCGCTTCGCGGTCAAGCTGCTGCTCAAGGCCGAGTTCGCGCAGGACGCGGGGCTCGTGCAGCGGTTCTTCCGCGAGGCCAAGGCTTCCGCCGCCATCGAGAGCGAGCACATCGTCGAGGTCTACGACACCGGCGTCGACCCGGAGACCCAGTTCCCCTTCATCATCATGGAGATGCTCAAGGGCGAAGACCTCGAGCACACCATCGGGCGCGTCGGCGCGCTCAACTGCATGGCGGCCGCGCGGGTGATCACGCAGGCCGCGATGGGGCTCGGCAAGGCCCACGAGGCGGGGATCGTCCACCGCGACATCAAGCCCGCCAACATCTACATGACCCAGAAGGACTCGGGCGATCTCATCGTCAAGATCCTCGACTTCGGCATCGCCAAGCAGAGCATCGAGGCGCTCTCGAGCAGCGAGGGCGCGGGCCTCACCAAGACCGGCTCGATGCTCGGCACGCCGCTCTACATGTCGCCCGAGCAGGCCCAGGGCCTCAAGTCGATCGACGCGCGCACCGACATCTGGTCGCTCGGCATGTGTCTCTACGAGGCGCTCTCGGGCCGCACGCCGTGGGGCGACGTCGACACGCTCGGCGCTCTCATCCTGTCGATCTGCTCGCGCGACGTCGCGCCGCTCCAGGACCTCGCCCCCTGGGTCCCGCCGGAGCTCGCGCAGGTCGTCCACCAGTGCCTCCTGCGCGACGTCAGCCAGCGAATGCCCTCGGCCAAGGCGCTCGTCGACGCGCTGTGGCCGTTCTGCGAGCAGAGCCGGCAACTCACCCAGGACATCCTGGTGAGCGTCGCCGACGGGCAGCGCGCCACGGTCGCCGCGCGCGCCGAGATCGCGCAGTCGGCGTCGGTCATCCTCACCTCGAGCCAGACCAGCCAGACCCGCGCCATCGCCGCGGGCGAGCAGAAGCCCGCCAAGTCCAAGGCGCCGCTGTTCGCCGGCCTCGCGGTGCTCGGCGTCGTGCTCGTCGGCGGCGGCGCGCTCGCCCTCACCAAGATGGGCGGGGCCAGCGAGAAGCCCAAGACCGAGAACACCAGCAACGCGAACACCAAGGAGAGCGACACCAAGCCCTCGGTCAGCGCGCCGCCCGAGCCGGTGGCCGAGGTCCCCCGCACCCAGACGGTGACCTTCAAGATCCCGAAGGACGCCACGGTCAAGATGAACGGCAAGGCGGTCGCGCTCGAGGCCGACGGCAGCTTCAAGATCACCGGCGTGGTCGGCACCAAGTTCATCTTCCGCGTGCTCCAGGGCACCAAGCAGCTGCTCGAGCAGTCGGTGTACATCTTCGAAGAAGGCCCCGATCCGGCGTCGGTCGACGTCGACAAGGGCGAGCAGCAGGTGTCGAAGCCCATCCCCGTGCCCAAGAAGCCCAGCGCAGGCACGACGGCGACGGCGGCCACGACCGCCACCGCCGCCACCACGACCGCGCCCAAGGGCGGTGATCCGGTGGTCCCGAAGGGACCGAAGCCCAAGCCGTCGGCCGCCACCGAGTTCGAGTGAGCCCGCCTCGGCCGTTCGCGGCCCCGTCGCGGAACCAGGGGGGCGTCGAAACATCACGCCGTCCAGGCTTTCCATCTATGGGCGAACTCGATACGAATGGCGGCGCATGCGCCGTACGACCCTCTCCGCGCTGACCGCCGTCTCGGTGGTCGCTCCTCTGATCCTCTCGCCCGCCCTGCGTGCCCTCGCCCAGGCGCCGGCCCCCGCTGGCTCGGCGGCGGGCTCCGCGGCCGCGAGCGGGAGCGCCGGCGCCGACGACGCCAAGAAGAAGGAGGAGGCCAAGGAGCACTTCGTGAAGGGGCTCCAGCTGTTCCAGGAAGAGGCGTGGGACGCGGCGCTCGCCGAGTTCACCGTCTCGATGAGCCTCTACCCCACGCGCAACGCGATGAAGAACGCCGCGGTGTGCCTGCGGCAGCTCGGGCGCTTCGACGAGGCGCTCACGATGTACGAGAACCTCTTGAAGCAGTTCGCCGGGCAGATCCCGCCGCAGGATCTGGAGACCGTGAACAAGGCCGTCACCGACCTGCGCGGCCTCACCGGCACCATCGAGATCGAGAGCAACGTCACCGGCGCCACCGTCGTCATCGACGGCAAGGAGCGCGGCAAGACCCCGCTCGCCGCGCCGGTCATCGTGTCGGCCGGCACGCGCATCGTCCGCGTGAGCAAGGAGGGCTACGTGCCCTTCGAGGCCAAGCCGATCATCGCCGGCAAGGGCGCCATCAAGGTGCAGGCCAACCTCGAGGCGCTCGCGCGCTCGGGCCGCATCAAGGTGAGCGAGGTGGGCGGCACGGTCATGACCGTCATCGTCGACGGCGCCGAGGTGGGCAAGACCCCGTACGAAGGCGTGCTCGCTCCCGGCTCGCACTGGGTCGCGCTGCGGGGCGAGGGCAAGCAGGGCACGCAGCCCGCGGCCGCCAACGTGCAGCTCGACCAGACCATCACGCTCAGCCTCAAGGCCGAGGAGCTCGGTGGAGAGGCGCGCATCGAGACCGAGCCGCCGGGCGCGCTCGTGGTGCTCGACGGCGTGCCGGTCGGGCAGGGCATCTGGGAGGGCCGGCTGCGGCTCGGCACCCACAAGCTCGACGTCAGCGCCGAGGGCTACTTCGGCACCGCCAAGACCTTCGAGGTCGGCGAGAAGAAGGCCACCACCAAGATCACGCTCGACCGCGACGACAACTCGCCGTTCTGGGCCAAGGGCCGCAAGCGGCCGATCAGCATCGCGCTGTTCGGCGGCGGCCTGTTCGGTCTGTTCGGCCAGGGCAGCGACCAGGACCGCAGCTGCAGCTCGGGCAGCAACCAGTACGGCCCGGTGACCTGCAACGATCGCAGCAAGCCGCTCGGCTTCCAGGCGGGCGCGCGCGCCGGCTACGAGGTGGCCCCCGGCCTCGCGATCGAGCTCGACCTCGGCTACGCGTTCTTCGGCTCGAAGGTCGCGCGCAACGTCAAGCTGCAGGGGGAGGCGCTCGTCGACGTCACCGCCACCGACAACACCACGGTGCGCGGCGTCACCGTCGGCCTCGGCGTGTCGTACACGTTCTTCAAGAAGCCGTTCATCCTCTCGGGCGCGCTCGGCTTCGGCGGCATCGTCGGCGCCAAGGTGTTCATGAAGCGCGATGGCTCCGCCGCGTGCCTCGAGGCCAAGGCCGACGGCACTCTGGGCCCGAACGGCCGGACCGACTGTCCGACGGCCCTGGTCCGCGACAACCCGAAAGAGCGTTCGATGATCCCCGCGTCGGAGGTGCAGACGAAGGGCTTCATTCCGTTCGTCGTGCCAGAGGTGCGCGTCGCCTTCCCCATCGGCGACTCGATGCAGATCGGCGTCGGGATCGGCGCGATGATCGGCCTGTCGGGCCAGGTCGTGCCCACCAAGCTGCGGCAGACCCCGACGGGCGGCCCGAGCGACCCCGGCCAGCCGGTCAACCCCGACGGCAAGACCATCGGGTTCATCACGAGCAGCGAGTCGTGGCTCGGCACGTTCGTGCTGCCGCGCGCCACCCTCTTCTACCGCATCGCGTTCTGAGCCGTGCGCCGCTCCACGACCTGCTGCCTCGCGGCCCTCGTCGGCTTGTTCGCCGATCGCGCGGCCGCCGATCCGGGCGTCGATCTGCGGTCGTTCCGCCCCTCGACCGATCGCAGCGGGTCGCTCGCCACCGAGGACGTGGACACCCCTGGCCACGGCAAGCTGCAGTTCGCGCAGTGGGTCGGCTTCTCGACCACCCAGCTCGAGGTGCGCGAGCCCGACGCCGAGAGCCGCGCGCGCGTGCTCGGCCCGCAGCTCCTCCTCGACCCGACGGTCGCCATCGGGCTCGGCGCCCGCACCGCGATCGGCCTCACGCTGCCGTTCGTCGCGGCGCAGTCCGGCAACCCGTCGGCCACGCTGACCAACGGCGCGACGGTCCCCTCCCAGGCCATCGGCGACCTCACCCTCACCGGCAAGGTCGCGATCGTCGCGCCGAACGCGACCGAGGGCCAGACCCGCTTCGGGCTCGCCACGCTCGTGCGCTTCTCGTTCCCGACCGGTGACCGCAGCTCGTTCCTCAGCGACTCGGGCGTCGTCGGCGAGGCGCGCCTGCTGATGCTCTACGAGCTCGCGCGCTCCATCGGCATCTTCGGCAGCCTCGGCTACCGGCTGCGCATGTCGCACCACGATCTGGCCGGCGCCACGCTCGGCGACAGCGTGCCGTGGGGCGCCACCTTCGCGTTCCACCCGCAGTGGCTCGGCATCGACAAGGACCGCAAGTGGACGTGGATGCTCGAGGCCCACGGAGAGGTGGGCACCAGCGGCTTCTTCACCGACGCGCGCGTCTCGCCCGCGATGGGCGGTGCATCGATTCGTTATGCATTCGATCCGTCGTGGTCGATCTTCGTCGGCGTCGAGACCGGCCTGTCCCGCGCGCTCGGCACGCCCCGCCTGCGCGGGGTGTTCTCGCTGAGCTACGCGCCCTCGTTCGTCGACGAGGACCGCGACGGCGTGCCCGACGACCGCGACGAGTGCGTGGGCCTCGAGGAGGACGGGCTCGGCAAGAAGCCCAAGGACGGCTGCCCCGACATCCCCGACGACGAGCCGCAGAAGGACCCGGAGCCCCCGCCGAAGGACCCGGAGCCTCCTCCCGTGCCTGCACCGCCGCCCGATGGCGACAGCGACGGCATCCCCGACGACGTCGACAAGTGCCCCGACCAGCCGGAGACGGTCAACGGCTTCGAGGACGAAGACGGCTGCCCGGAGCTCGACAAGGACGGCGACACCATCCTCGACGCCGTCGACAAGTGCCCCGACGAGCCCGAGACCTGGAACGGCGTCGACGACGAGGACGGCTGCCCCGACGGAGCGGCCCCACCGAAGAAGGGCCAGAAGCCTCCGAAGCCGCTGCTCGTCGAGACCAAGGCCAAGGACGGCACCGTCTCGCTCGGGTGGTCGCGCCCGCTCGTGTTCGAGGGCGACGCCGTCGCCGCCGCGTCGATGTCCGACCTGCGCGCCGCCGCCGCGTGGCTCCTCGCGCACCCCGACCAGCGCCTGCGCGTCGCCGTGCGCCCCGAGCCGGTCACCAAGACCAGCACCGCCACCGCCGTCGAGGCGCAGGCCACCGCGCGCACCAAGTCGGTCGTCGATCTGCTGATCAAGTTCGCGCACACCGGCGGCGTCGCCGTCGCCGGTACGTGGCCCCCCGCGCCCGAGCCCAAGGACAAGAAGCTCCTGCTCGTCCTCACCCCCGAGCCGAAGCCCCCCGCCCCACCCCCCGCGCCCCCGACGCCGACCCCTCCGTCGACCGCTCCGTCGACCCCTCCGTCGACGGCTCCGTCGACCGCTCCGTCGACCCCTCCGTCGACCCCTCCGTCGACCCCTCCTGTCCTCCCGACGCCGCCGGTCCCACCCCCGGCCCCGCCCCCGAAGCCCTGAACAAACACAGGGTCCCCCGGGCTGAAGCCCGGGGCACCGACAGCGGGGGCAAGCCCACCTACGGCGGGCTATCCAGTCGGTACGATTCGAGCACCGCATGGAACGGCGGTCAGGTCCCGCCGCCCCGACCGAGCCATAGGCGAGGTGCGAGGGCGCGACGCTGGGGAAGGCGCGCGGCAGCCTCCCGCCGCGAAGCGGCGCAGGGGGCGTGAGGCTGGTCTGCGACCCGACCGAGCCGAAGGCGAGGTGCGAGAGCGCGACGCTCGGGAAGGCGCGCGGCAGCTCCCGCCGTGAAGCGGCGCGCGGGGGCGTTCGGCCGAGCTGCGACCCGACGAGCGAAGCGAGGGAAGGGGCGCGGTCGCCGAACCCAGGGGGGCGCGAGCCCCCCTGAGCCAAAAAAGTGCTAGCTTCGCCGCCCCCGGTTCGGGGACGAGGGCGCCCCAGATCGGCGGCGCGGGAGCAGGAGCAAGCCATGAGCGAGAACGAGAGCGGTAACGGCGGTGGTGTGCTGGTCGGCGAGGGGCTCAAGCCCTCGGGCGCGGCGATCCTCGCGCCGCCCACGGCCTTCGCCAACGGGCAGCTCCCTCCGGGCGCGATGATCGTGGTGCCGATCGGCCCCGACGGCGAGGCCCTGCCGAAGCCGCTGGTCGACGGCCCCGTCGCCATCACCAACGAGCAGATGTGGAAGCTGATGGGCTTCAACGGCCCCGCGGTCCAGGTGCAGGACCAGGAGGGCCGCCCGGTCCTCATCGGCCTCGAAGACCTCTTCAAGGGCCTCGAGGACATGTACAAGGCCGACCCGTCCGACATCCAGCGCGCGCGCGTCTACGCGCAGAAGCTGATGGAGCACCAGCGCTTCGAGAAGGCCGAGCAGGTCGTCGGCAAGATGGTCGCGCGCGGCGGCGACGCGGACGACTGGCTCGCGCTCGGCGTCGTGCAGATCGAGCTCAAGAAGTTCGACAAGGCCGAGGCCACCCTCAAGGGCGCCTCGAACCTCGCCAAGGACAGCCCCGTCCCCTTCATCCACCTGGCGCGCGTGTACGACCTCAAGGAGGACCGCACCAAGCAGAAGGAGGCGCTCACCAAGGCCATCGACATGGCCGGCAACTTCCTCGACGCCTGGATCGGCCTCTACACCGTGGTGAAGGATCACGAGGGCGGCGAAGAGGCGGCCGAGAAGTTCGTCGAGGAGCTCGCCAACCGCGACGCCCACAAGAAGTTCGCCGCGCCGTACATCGCGCTGCAGGGCTTCTACGTGAACGACGAGAAGACCCGCGACAAGGCCCTCGCGTTCGCCAAGAAGGCGGTCGAGCGCGACGAGAACGACCCGATGTCGCTGCTCTGCCTGTCGGCGATCTACGGCCAGCTCGGCGACCTGCCGGCGGTCGAGCGCCTGCTCCGCCCGCACGAGTCCAAGATGCTGACCGACGTGCGCCTCGCCAACAACTACTTCGAGTGCCTCTGGCAGTCGCGGCAGATCGACAAGGTCACCAAGTTCCTCAACGTCCTCGTCCGCGCCGAGAACGCGCAGGTCAAGGCGTTCGCCCAGGAGCGCGCGCAGGCCATCGCCAAGTTCCTGAGCCAGCTGCAGCAGCAGGCGCAGGGCGCCGCCAAGGCTTGATCGAGTAGTGCGAGAGCTCGGCACGTTCCTCGTCGTCACCGACGTCAAACGGGCCCAAGGCGCCGCGGTCACCGCCGCGGCGCTTGCTTTTGCGGCGACCGGGGGCGCGGCGTTCGCGCTCTCGCGGTCCATCCTCTGGGTCGTCGCGGTGGTGCTCGCGCCCCTCACCTGGGCCTTCACCCGGAGCCGCGCGCGCGCGCGTCTGCCGCACGGGCGGGTGGAGATCGAGGAAGACCCGCGGCTCGGTCCCGTGCTCACGATGCGCCGCCTCGACGTCGCGCTGCACCGAGTCCCCTTGAAGAAGGCGCGCGTGCTCGGGCGATCGCTCGCCCTCGGCGACGGCACCTTCGCGCGGGTGCAGATCGCGGTGCTGTGGGACGAGGGTGCGTTCGCCGTGAAGCTCGCGGTGCCGTTCCAGGCCGCGCCCGCCGACGTCGAGGGGAGGCTCCCCGCCGTCTACGAGCTGGATCGCACCGCGAGCCGTGCGTTCGACGCGCTGTCCTACGACCCGAGCCGCCTCGGCGCGTGAGCGGCGGCGGATTCGCCTGCTATCATGGAGGCGTGCAAAGAGGACCCGGGTGGTTGCGCGCGCTCGGCCTCGCCGCGCTCGTCGGTGCGATCTTCAGCTCCGTGCAGTGCTCGGTCAACGAGTGCTCGTACAACAGCGACTGCGAGTCGGGCCTCTGCGTCGACGGCAAGTGTCAGGTGCAGTGCTACGCCGCGATCGACTGCCCGGACGACCGCAAGAGCTGCAGCCGCGGCGTGTGCGTGAAGCCCGACGGCGGCGTCGACGACACGGGCGTCGACGGAAGCGACGGCGGCGACACGGGCAAGCCCGACACCACCGTGACCACCGATTCGGGCGTCGACTCCACGGGGCTCGACACCGCGCCGGACACCGACCCGGGCGACACGTCGATCACCGACACCGGGCCGGGCGACACGGGTGTGAAGGGCGCGATCTTCGACCGCTGCACGGGCGACGGCGAGTGCACGAGCGGCAAGTGCACGCTCTCTGCGCCGCGGTTCTGCACCAAGGCGTGCACGGGCTCGAGCGAGTGCCCCGACGGCCTGCAGTGCGCGGGCGGCATCTGTCAGCTCGACGACACGGGCAAGGCGGGCTGCAACGTCACGACCGGCGCAGGCTGCCAGAACTACTGCATCGGCACCACGTCGGCCTCGCACTGCACGCACAAGTGCGCGAGCGCGTCGGACTGCCCCGCGGGCTTCGCGTGCAGCAGCGTCGGCGGCACCAAGGTCTGCGTCGACATCGAGCGGCCCTGCGGCACCGCCGATCAGTGCCCGGGATCGCTCGGGTTCTGCGGCTCGGGCGGGCTCGGCTGCACGGCCACGTGCGACAGCTCCGCCGACTGTCCGCTGCGGCTCGTGGGGCTGCCCGCGTACACGTGCCAGAGCGTCTCCGGCAAGAACGTCTGCGCGCCCCCGGCCGACGTGCTCGGCTCGGCGCCGCTCGGCGCCACATGCAGCGCGACCGGCACCAACCTCTGTCGCAGCGGCGCATGCGACGACGGCACCACGCCCGCCTCGTGCGCGCAGCGCTGCACCGTGCGCGGCGGCTGCCCGAGCGGGTGGGGCTGCTTCCCGCTCGAAGACCCGGGGCCCCCCAAGAGCACGCTGCTCGTGTGCAGCACGGTCACCGGCTCGAGCTTCCTCGGCGACGCGTGCACACGGGGCCGCGACTGCCTCACGGCGCTCTGTCAGGCGGGCGCCGGGGGTGGGTACTGCACGCGCATGTGCGTCGACGGTCTCTGCCCCACCGGCATGTCGTGCGTCGCCTCGGGCCTCACCGCGACCGACGGCACCCCCGTCAAGCTGTGCACGAAGTAGGCGCGTACGGCACTCGTGGGGCACCACGCCCCACGACGTACCGGGACTGGGATCTCTTGGCCGCGGGACGGCGACGAGGACCCGAGTGATCGGCGGAGATCACGCTGGAACGGCGTTCGCTAGCAAGCCCGCCGTGCTCCCTCGCGCGACGGCATTTTGTCTTGGCCTCGTCGTGGTGATCGGGGGCGGCAGAGCGGCGCACGCCGGGCGCCTCCAGCTCGATCTCTCGGTCGACGTGGGGCTCGAGCACATGACCACGGCGCCGAAGAGCACCTTCACCATGTCCGAGGCCGAGGGCATGCCCCGCTCCGTCGCCGGCAAGGACCTGCGCGGCGGATACGGCGCGCTGACGTTCCTGTCCGTCGGCGGCAGCATGGGCGTCGTCTGGAAGCAGCGGTACTGGTTCTCTCTGCTCGGCATGCGCATCGGCGGGGCGGTCGGCCCCTACTCGCCGGTGCTGCGCTCGGTCGACGGCTCTCCGGCCGAGCTGCGCCCCGCGCGCGCGTGGCACGTCGACGTCGACGCCGTCGGCTTCCGCGTGCGCGAGAACGTGCGGCGCTGGAGCTTCGGCGCAGGGATGACGTTCGGCGCGACGATCCTCGTCACCCCGGCCACCGTGGGCATCGGCGCCGACGCCTACGAGGGCAGCGCGCTCGCCGCCACGTTCTTCCTGCGCGGGCACCTCGAGGTCTGCCGGCGCGTCGACCCGGTGGCGCGCGCATGCCTCGTCGTCTCGCCGTTCGTGCATCAGTTCCGTTGGTTCGACGGCGGGGCGCTCGCCCTGCGGTGGGAGGTCTCGCCATGACCCGCGTCTCGGTCCTCTTGGTCTCGGCGCTGTCCCTGGTCGGGTGCGGCATCTCGTCGGGCGACGGCTTCGCCGAGCTCGCCTCGCCCTCCACCACGCCGCTCGTCGCGCGGCGCGGCACCGTGATCGCCGACGGGTGCTCGCTCGATCCGTGGCAGGCGCAGACGCTCGCGGCCGACGCGACCGCCAAGGTGGTGCAGGAGGTGGTGTTCCTCTGCGCGCTGCCGCTCGAGGACGGTCGGGTGGGGCCGCTCGACGCCGGCGCACGCAAGGCCCTCGTCGAGCAGGTCGCCGCGCTGCACCCCCGCTACAAGGTGCGGATCGGCGCCTCGTTCACCGACGGGACCGGCTACCGGTTCGACCCGGCGCAGCTCGACAAGCAGCTCGGAGACCCGCTGTTCCGCGACGCGGCCGCCAAGAACCTGCTCGACCTCGCGCGCCTCGCCGACGGCGTCGAGCTCGATCTGCAGAAGGTCCCGAGCACCGCCAAGGCGAACCTCACCGTGTTCGTGGCGGGCCTGCGCAGCGCGCTCGGCCCGACCCACCTCGGCATGCTGCTTCCGCCCCCCGGCAGCGACGCGGGGTTCGACCTGCCCGCGCTCGGCAAGAGCGTCGACCGCCTGCGCATCATGACCCTCGACTACTCCGACCCCGAGGCGGGCCCGGTCGCCGACCCGGGGTGGACGATGGACAGCTACCGCTTCGTGCGCGGGTTCGCCGGGCCGACGGTCGCCCTCGACATCGCATATCCTCTCTATGGAATCGACACCGGTCCCAAGGGCGGCCGGCTCGTCTCGTTCGTGGAGGCGCAGGGGCTCGCCGCGCTCTACGGGCAGACGCCGGCGCGGGGCCCCACCGGGGCGCTGCACTTCGGCTGGACCGACGCGCAGGGGGGCGCTCACACCACCTGGTACGACGACGCCAACTCCACCCTGTGGGCGCTCCACGCGCTCGACGACGCCAAGCTGCCGGACGACGTGGGGGTCGTCTACTACGCGCTCGGCACCGAGGATCCTGCGCTGTTCTCCACCCTCGCGCGGGCACGACCGTGAGCCTGCGCGTCGCGGCCATGGCGTCGGCCGACCCGCTCTCGCCCGAGCTCCTCCAGGAGCTCGAGACGCGCTACCTCGTGTTCGACGCCTTCGTCGCGGGGCGGCGGCGGGTGGGGCTCCATCCGCTGCTCCTGCCCGTGCCCCTCCACCGCGACGCCGCGCGCGCGGCCGTCGAGACCGTCCGCGCGAGCCTCGCGGCGAGCGAGCGGGCCCACCAGGATCCGAGCGAGCAGGCGCGCTACCGGCTGCACCCCGACGTGGTCGCGCTGGCGACCGCCTCGCGGCGGGGAGGGTCGTCGGCGCTGCTCGCCAGGGTCGATCTCCTGCTCGGCGAGGACGGCCACTTCGTCGCGTGCGAGGTCAACGCCGACTGCCCCGGCGGGCACAACGAGTCGCTCGCGCTGCCCGCCCTCACGCGCGCCGCGGGCTACCGGTCCGGGCACGATCCGACCTGTGTCGTCGACGCCCTCGCCGAGCGTCTGGCCCAGGCGAGCGCGGGGCTCCCCGTCGCGCTCCTGTACGCGACCGCGTACGCCGAGGACCTGCAGGTCTGCGCGCTGATCAAGAAGGCGCTCGCGGCAAGGGGCGTGGCCGCGGTGCTCGCGGCGCCGACCGCCGCGCGGCTCGTCGGTCGGTCGCTGTTCGTGGGGCGCACCGCGGTGCGCGCGATCTACCGGTTCTTCCCCACCGAGTGGCTGGTCGGGCAACACAACGTGCGCGACCTCGTCCGCGCCGTCGAGATGGGCTCGGTGTTCGACCTCACCGCGTTCGCGCACATCCACGCGCAGTCCAAGTTCGTGCTGAGCCGCGTGGCCCCGGCGCCGTGGATCGCGCCCACCCTGGCCCTCGAAGACGTGGACCTCACGACCATCCTGGAGGAGCAGGCCACCTGGGTGCTCAAGCGATCGTTCGGGCGCGTGGGGGACCAGGTCTACGTCGGTTCGTTGCTCTCGCCGCCGGCGTTCGCGCAGGCGCTCCGGGCGGCCGCGGCGGGCTCGCTGCGCGGCGAGTCGTGGGTGCTGCAGCGGTTCGTCCCGCAGCGCCCGATCCCGACGCCGTTCGGGCCGCGTCTCGTCACCCTCGGCGCCTACGTGCTCGACGACACCTTCGTCGGCTACTTCGCGCGGCTCACCGTGCACAGCCACGTGAGCCACGACGCGCTCTGCGTCCCCGTCCTGGTGGAGGCCGCGTGATCCGCCGCCTCGCGCCCCTCTCCGCCCTCCTGCTCGCCTCGGCGTGCACGATCCGCCCGTGGACGCCCTCGGTCAGCGTGGCGTTCTGGGCCGAGGACGTCCCGGAGGGTCGCCTCGTGAACCTGCCCACCGCGGCGGACGCGCTGCGCAAGTGGCAGCTGCCTCCGGGAGACCCATACAGACCCTATGTGAAGCCCACCCTGTTCGCCTCGCTCGACGCGCTGGATCGCAAGACGACGATGCTGCCCGACGTCGAGGCGCTCGAGATCGTCCACCGCGCCCGGCGGGCGGCGCGCGCCATCGCCGCCGCGGGCCTGCCGCCGGACGTGGGGCTCGTGGTCGACCTGCGGGGCGCGGCGTCGGTGGCGTTCGGCGCCGAGCTCTCGCGCTACTCGAAGCACCCGGTCTCGCTCGTGCCCACGTTCCACAACTGGCCCAACGAGGACGAGCTGGTGCCCGCCGAGGAGACCCTCGCCGCGCTGGTCGCCGAGGAGCCACGCCCAGCCATCCTCCACACCCACACGGTGCCGGTGTTCCTGCTCGACGCGTGGCGGCTCGCCTACCGCTTCGACGAGCCCGAGCCCGGCGTGTTCGACAACCGCTACATGCTCGGCCCCGCCGATCTCCCCGACGCCGCGGCGCTGCGCGCCCAGGGAATCCATAGACTCATCTATGTGATCGACGACTTCGACGACACCGAGGTGGAGGAGGACGACCTCCACCACACGTTCCGCGCGCTGCTCGGCGAGGGCATCGGCCTCTCGATGGCCGACCTCGCGTGGCTCGAGGCCCACGGCGCGGCCCCGGGGCTCGCCCTCGCCTTCGACGAGCACCCGATGCGGGTCGAGCCCCGGCTCACGCTGGTGGACGACCCGCTGTTCTACCGAAGGGCCGTGGGCGGGTTCGGCGGGCTCCACGGGATCCACTTCGGCGGTGGCCTCGGCCACATCGGCCCCGCCGCGGGGTGAGCCAGCACGCTCAGCCGATCTTCACCTGTCCACCGGTGATCTCGGCGAGGCTCTTGCCGTTCACCGAGAACATCCCGTCGACCTCCACCTTCGTGCCCTTGAGCTTCACGCCCGACGGCCCGAGGGTGATCTCGCTGCTGCCCACCTTGACGTGGATCTCCTTCTTCCCGAGGGTCACCTCGGCGCCGCCGTCGGTCTTTAGCATCACGCGGCTGCCGCCGGAGACCAGGATGCTGGCGTGCCCCATCGCGTCGAGCTCGATGTCGGCGGCCTTCTTGGTCGTGGCCAGGCTGAAGCCGTCGCTCGTCTCGAGGGTGAACTTGCCCTCGGTGGTGGTGAAGGTCGCCTTCTTGGTGCCCTTCTCGGTCGCGAGCACGATCTTCGGGGCCGCGTCGCCCGTGAGGGTGAACGTGCCCTTGGCGGTCGGTGAACCGATCGCGGACAAGGCGATCTCGGCCGCCGCGCTGTCCATCACGAAGGTCTGCTTCTTGGGCGGCTCGGCCGGCGGCACGAACGCTGCGCAGGTGCGGATGTCGAGCTTGTCGCCCGTCATGTACATGGTGGGCGCGCGCACCTCCGCCTTCTGCTCGGAGAGCACGATGGCGCCGGTCCACTGGAGCACGCCGGCGCGGGGCGCCTTGATCTTGGGGAGCTTCGGCGGGATGGGCGGCGGCTGAGGCAGCGGCGGCGCCGTCGCGGCCTTGGCCGCCTTGGCCGCCTTGGTGGTCTCCGACGCGGTGATGGCGGTGTTGTCCTTGCCGCAGGCGATGACGATCTGTTCCGAGCCGTGCAGGTTGATCGACTTCGACCACATGAACAGGCGGTCGAGGCCGTAGACGCCCATCGAGTCCTCGGAGCCGACCAGGTGCATGGCGCTCGCTTCGTCCTGGAACACCTTCTCGTTGCCGAGCGGTCCGAGGCCGGGCGACGCGCGCAGGCCCATCGCGAGGATGTCGGCGCACAGCTGCTGCCACGCCACCTCGTTCGTCGCGGCTTGCTTGGTCTTCTGGTAGAGGTTGATGCCGCCCAGGATCGCGGAGTACAGCGTGACGCCGACCCGCAGGCCGTTGAGGGCGATGGTCGTGGCCTCCAGCGCCCGCGCCGCCGGGCTCTTGCTCGCGACGAACGACGCGTCCTCGGCCGTGCGCTGCTTCAGCTCCTTGCTGGCCTCCGCGGAGACCACCGCGTCGCGGGCCGACTCCTCGTCGGTCACCGCGAGCTTCAGCTTGTTGATCTGCGCCTTCTCGGCGTCGGTGGAGAGCGCCGCCAGCGCGTCGGCCGCCTCCATGAGCTCGGTCTGCTTGTCGGGGGAGAGCGCGGCCGCCTGCTCCGCGGGCGTGATCTCGCTCCAGCGCGACGCGGTCGGCGCGACCGTGTCACCGTCGATCTCCTCGGTGGAGAGCAGCACGGTCTTCTCGGCCGCGTCGCGGAGCGCGCGCGCGGTCACGAGCTGGGCGTCGAGGCCGGTCTCGCCGCCGATGTCGCGTCGGCGCTCGAGCTCCTCGACCCGTCCCCGCGCATCGGTCGCCGCCTTGCGTTCGTTGGGGAGCCGGGCCGTCACCGCGGCGTAGGCCGCGTACTTCGCGGCGAGGTTGCGCTGCGCGACGGCCTTGGCCGAGGTGTCGGACTCGGGGGGTGGATCACCGAGCGCCCGGAGCGCCTCGGCCTGCTTGACCTGCTGGAGCGACTGCCGGTCGTTCGCCGACGAGACGTTCTTGCCCTCGGCCTCGGCCTGCTTCGCGGTCGTGTCCGCGGTGGCCGAGAGGGTGGTGCGCGCGATCTCGACGCCTGCGGTGCCGAGCTCCGCGACCACGTCCACCAGCGCGCCGACGGCGAGCATCTTCTCGATGAGGCCCGGCTTCTCGGCGAGGGTGATGATGTCGCCCGAGGAGCGCAGGTCCTGGATGAGGCTCACCGCGGTGCCGATCGAGCCGACCATGCCCACGCCGAGCGTGCCGATCGTGCTGGCCGATCCCGCCGTGGACAGCATCACGCCGTCCTCGGCGCCGTTGGGGGCACCGAGCTGGAGGTAGCTGTTGAGCCGCGGCGTCGACATCTTGATGCGCGGCGAGCTCTCGTCGTCGTCGATGTTGATCTCGTTTCCGCGCCCGGTGCGGATGACGTTGCGCCGCTTGTTGTCGTCGGTGACCGGGCTCGCCGTGGACGGGTTCGGCACCGTGCCGGCGATGATCGGACGGTCCGGGTCACCGTCGACGAAGCTGAGGGCCACCTCGACGCCGCCGCGCATCGGGAAGTGCATGCCGTAGCCCGGCCCCGAGTGGGGCTGCATCATGCGGATCGGCCGCGAAGCCTGCTCCTCGCCGCGATCGGCGGTGTCGAACAAGAAGCGCACGCGGTAGCGCCCCTGGTCGTCGACGTCGGCGTAGTCACCGTCCGCCACCACCTTGCCGGTCAGCACGCCGTGGATGCGGGGCACCTTGGTGACCCGCGGCGGCCGGAAGGCGAGCTGCGCCTCGATCGCGTGGAACGTGCACTCGTAGCGATTGGTGCCCTCGCCATCGAAGGCCACCTGCTCGGCGTCGTGGAGCACCTCGGTGACGAGGAGGTCGAGGTCGCCGCGAGGGTGGCCCTCGAGCCGGAACCGGGCACCGGCGCGCAGCCGCGGGTCGGTGGACTTGCCCTCGTAGATCTTGCGCTGGGCGCGGGCCTCTTGCGCGCGGATCTCGGCGAAGAACTTCGCCTCGTCCGGGGTCTTGAAGTGCGTGCCGTACTCGATCTGGTCGTGACCGGGCCCTGGGGCGGTGAGCTCGGTCTCCCCGAGCATGTCGAGCAGCGGCGTCCGGTAGTTGTAGTCGCGCGTGACGAAGCGGTGAGGGATGGGGCGCGCGCGAGACCCGAGATCGAAGACGCCGGCCTTCTCGCCGCGCGGCACCCACGGGAGGGGCGCGTCGTCGGGGTCGACGCGGCCGAAGGCCTGGTTGTCGTCGCCGAAGACCAGGAGATCGCGATCGGGGCGCTCCTCGAAGAAGTAGAAGATGCCCAGGTGCTCGCAGAGCCGCTGCACGAAGTCGAGGTCGCTCTCCTTGTACTGGACCACGAACTCGCGCGCCTCGTAGGTGCGCGCCAGGCGGAACTCGAGGTCGGGCGGGTCGCCCTGCGCGGTCTTGTCCTCGCCCTCCTCGGCGGGAGAGAGCTGGTGACGGCCGAGGCGCGCCTTGACGATGTCGGGGACGTTCGCGTCGAGGAAGATGTCGAGCGTGGTCGCGAGCGTCAGCCGCCACATGCGCGGGGCGACGTAGATGCGGTAGACCAGCTGACGGGCTTCGGTGACCCCGAGATCGTGCACCTCGCGCACCATTCCGTGGATGGTCCGGGCGACGGAGCTCGGGTCGTCGGGGTCGGTGTCGAAGTGGATCTGGATGCCCTCGTCGAGCAGCGCGGCCTCGTCGATGCCGGACATGTCGTCGGTCAGCACCTCGACTTCGAACTCGTAGGGCTGCGAGATGCGCTCTCGACCTCGCAGCGTGCGGACCTGGATGGACTCGGGGAGGGCCTTGGATTCGACGCGGACGTGACGGGCGGTGACAGGCATGGCGTCGCGCCATGGGACCAAGGCTCGACGGCATCGTCAAACCCCGCGACAATGGGCCGGTGGAACCCAAGGCAGACCCGGAGCGGAGGACCGGACAGGGACGGTCCGGGAGCGACCAAGCCGACTGGACGGCCCGTGGCCTCGCGGGCGAGCTGCGGGGCGCCGTCCTCGCGGGTCAGGACCTCTCGGGCGTCGACCTGACCGAGGTGGACCTCAGCGGCGCCGACCTCCGGGGAGCCGACCTCCGCGACGCCGTCCTCGACGCCGCGCGGCTGGGGAACGCCCTGCTGACGGACGCGAAACTGGATGGGGCGCGCCTGCGCCAGGTCGACCTGACGGACGTGGTGGCGCCCGGCGTGGACTTCTCGAAGGCGAGGGTGTCGGCAACGGCCCTCGGCGCGGCCGATCTGAGTGGGGCGCGGTTCTTCCTCGCAGACTTCTCGGGACTCGATTGCACGAGGGCGCGCCTGCGGGGGGTTGCGCTCGTGCAGAGCCTGCTCCAGGGCGCTGACCTCAGCGGTGTGGATCTGACCGGCGCCGACCTCACCGACGCGTCCTTGCTCGACGCCAAGCTCCCCAAGGCCGTGCTGGTCGACGTGCGCGCGCCGCGTCTGTGCCTCCGGGGCGCCGTCGCGAGCCACGCGCGGGTCTCGCGCCTCGTCGCCCCCCTGGTCGACGCGCGGGGCGGGAACCTCGAGGGGATCGACGGCGAGAAGGCCAGCTTCCGCGACGGCCTGTTCGAGGGCGCGAACCTGCGGTTCGCCAAGCTGTTCGGCGCCGACCTGCGGGGCTGCGTGCTCGCCGCCGTCGATGCCCGCGGCGCCCACCTCGCCTATGCTGACCTGACCTATGCGGATCTGTCCCACGCCCGCTTCGAGACAGCCTTGCTCGAGGACGCGTTGCTCGACGACACCAACCAGCACCGCGCGGCGTTCGACGGCGCCGAGCTGCGGCGCGCCTCGCAGAAGCGCGTGACGAAGACCGACCCCGACCGCGCCCGCGCCGAGGACTTCGGCAAGGAGACCCGATGACGCGTCCCGTTCGCCGCGCACCCGCGAAGAAGCCCCTCGCCGTCGACCGCGCTGGCGGCCCCTTCGAGGCGCTCGTGACCACCGCCGACGGTGAGCTGCTCGTCCGGCGCGCGGGGCGCGGCGCGCCTCGCAAGGCGTTCCCCGCGCGCAACGCGGTCCCCGGCTACCAGCCCGCCGTGGGCGACCGGGTGCTCGTCCTCGAGGGCGAGGAGGCGTTCCTGGTCGGGGTCCTGCGCGCTGCTGCCATTGCTGCCAGCGACGGCGCGACCGCGCGCGAGCGCGACGGGGCCCTCGAGCTCCGCGACCCGGCGGGCGCGCTGGTGGCGACCTGGGATCCGCGCGCCTGTCGCCTGGTGATCGCCCCGCCTACGGCGGATCTGCACCTGCGCACGAACGGGCGGCTGCGCCTCGAGGCGGGCGGCGATCTCGAGCTCGCGAGCGGCGGCACGGCGCGCCTCGAGGCGAGCGTGCTCGAGGCCACGACCCACCGCGCGAGCCTCGACACCCGGGAGGCGCACCTGCGCGCCGAGGGTTCGCGCGTGGACGCGACGACCCACGTGCTCCAGGTCGGCAAGCTCGAGGTCTCGGCGCAGCGCCTCATCGAGACGGCCGGCGAGGTGTTCCGCGAGGTGGAGGGGCTGCTGCAGCAGCGCGCGGGGCGGGCCCGCACCCTCGTGAAGGAAACGTTCCGGCTGCTCGCGGGACGGACGGACATCGCCTCGCGCGAAGACACGGTGATCGACGGCAAGCGCGTCCTGCTCGGATAGGAGACCGCCATGTTCCCTGCTTCGACCACCGCCGGTGGCATGTGCTTCGCGATGCCGGACGTGTGCCTCACGCCCGCCCCCCCCGCGCCGCCGGTGCCGATCCCCTACCCCAACCTCGCCCAGTGCGCCCAGGCGACGAGCACCACCACCAAGGTGCTGATCCAGAACAAGCCGGTGATCGTCGAGATGTCGAAGATCCCACAGAGCTCGGGCGACGAGGCCGGCACCAACGGCGGCGTCATGTCGGGCATGAACCGCGGTGAGGTCGCCTTCAAGCTGGGCAGCAGCAAGGTGATGATGCAGGGCAAGAAGGTCTGCTTCATCACCTCGCTCACCGCCCACAACGGCGCGAGCCCGAACGCCCCGGCCGGCGCCCAGATCGCCCCGTCGCAGGCCAAGGTGATCGTCGCGCCCTAGCGCTTGCCGAGGCGCGTCCCGGCGACGAGCGCGAGGTCGAGCCGCACGCCCGCCGCGCGCGCGCGGTACGTGTTGCACTCGAACAGGTTCGCGCCGCGCAGGTCGGCGCCCGTGAGGTCGGCCTTCTCGAAGTTCGCCTGCATCAGGTTCGCCTTGCGCAGCAACGCCCGGCGCGCCTCGGCCTTGCGGAACCGCGCGCCGACCAGCTCGGCGCGGTCGAGGACGGCCTCGGACAGGTGGGCCCCGGCGAAGTCGGCGCCCTCGAGCGAGGCGGAGGAGAAGTCGGCGAGCTCGAGCTCGGCGCCGGCGAAGATGGCCCCCGCGCCCTTCACGCGCAGGAAGCGCCCTCGGCGCAGCCGCGCGTTGTCCGCCCGCAGGCCCTCGAGGTCGGCCTCGTCCAGGCACACGTCCATGCCCTCCGCGCCGTAGAGGCGCGCCCGCGCCAAATCCGCGCCCACGAGGCGCAGCCCCTCGATCACGGCGTCGGTGAAGTCGGCGTCGTGGAGGCAGACGCGCTCCCCGTGCGCGCCGACGAGGTTCGCGCGCACGAGCTTCGTCCGCTCGCCGCGGACCCCGTCGAGCACGAGGCGCGGCGCATGGATGCCATCGAGGACGGCGTCGTCGAGGAGCGCGTCGGTGAGGTCGGCGTCGACGAGTCGCGCCTGCGTGAGATCGGTGCCCACGAGCGAGGCCCGGACGAACGACGCCCCTTCGGCGTCCACCTCGGCCAGCACGGCGCCGTCCAGCTTGGCCTCGTCGAGCCGCGCGTTGCGGAGTCGCGCGCCGGTCAGGATCACCCCCGAGAGATCGAGCCCCCGGAGGTCTTCGCCGTCGAGCTTCACCCACGAGAGATCCTTGCCCGCGAGGCTCGCGCCGTGGCGGGCTGCCTCGAGGTGGCGCGCGAGCGTCTCGCGGTCGACCTCGGGGAGCGGCCGCGGCGCTTCGACGGGCGCGATGGACGAAGGCGGCGCGGCGGCGGGCGTGCGCTTGGCCTTCTGCGCGGCCTCCACCTTCGCGGCCATCTGCCGGTAGAGATCTCCGAGCGAGGCCCCGGCCCCGGCGCCGGCGTTCTCGTTCTCGGGCGGCGCGTCGTCGGCCTCCACGCGCGTGGCGAGGAGGCCCCGCGTGAACAGCTCGCGGTGCAGCGCGGCGCGCGCACCGTCGAGGTCGAGCCCCGGGGCATCGGGCATCACGAGCAGCGTGGACACGTTGGTGGCCTCGTCGTCGGCGGCGGCGAAGAAGCCTCGCCACACGAGCACCACCTGCCCCGCGTCCGCGTCGAACCACACCGTGTCGAGGCGCAGGACGACCTCGAAGAGGCCGCCACCCTGCGCCTCGGTGCGGAGGGCGAACGCACGGGGGCGCTCGGCCGGCAGCTGGCCCTCGACGAGGGCGTGCTTGCCGACCCCGGCGAGCAGGTAGCTCTCGTCGCCGGTCAGGTACTCGAGCTGCTGACCCGGGGGCGCTGCGTTGTAGAACGCCCAGTCGAAGTCCTCGGGGAAATAGGGCCAGCGCGATTCCTGCCACTTCCTGCCATAGGTGCCGAGCTTGCTGCGGCGGTGCGGGAAGCTCGGGGAGGTGGGCGCCGTACAGGCCGGCGCGGTCGTGTCGGTGGCGCCCCGGAGGCGCACGTCGAAGTCCTCGAGGTTCGGGATCCGGACGCCGGTGCGGTAGCCCATCCCGAGCGGGTTCTGCTCGGACAGCGGCCCTCCGAGGGCGCGCTCCCAGCGGAGCGGCACGGCGTCGAACGGCGCGGTCGTCCCGACCCCCCGCTCCCAGGTGCGGTCACCGAACACGGCGATCTTGCGCGAGACCTCCTTGCCGAGGCGGAACTGGACCAGCGCCACGCCCTTCTTGCTGCTGTCGGGCACGTGCCCGACGAGGAGGGCATCGGCCCGGGGCTTGAACGGCGCGAAGTCGGTCGCGTACCGCAGGCTCGCCTCGGGATCGTCGTCCCAGTGTGCGTCGCCGCTCGGCGGCAGCGGCTCGTCGGCGAGGCGCGCGCGCCCGTTCGGCACGAGATCGGCGGTGAGCTTCACCACGACCACGCGCGAGTCCTCGGGGGGGTCGAGCTGGTAGGGGAACGACCACGCCGTCCACTTGCCGAGGTCGATCAGGGGCAGCTGCTCGGTCGTGCGCGGCGGGGGCCGCAGGGGCGGCAGCGTCGGCACCTGGATGTGCGACTCGGGGGGCGCCGAGGAGGCGATCACCGAGGGTGGCAGCGAGCTGCGAACGGGGGAGAGCGGCGCCTCCTCCTCGTCCTCGTAGGCCTCGAGGATCTCGATCTCCGGCGCGTCCACCAGGGGCACCGGGATGGCGACGCGCGGCGGCTCCGGCGGCAGGACGAAGCGCTCGGGGTCCTTGGGCGCGTCGCCGTCTCCTACGGCCGGCAGCTGGACGGTCGGCCACGCGAACGCCGTGCCCGTGCCAGCCTCGAGCGTCGCCACGAAGGCCTTCTTGCGAGGCCCGAGCGCCTTGGCCTCGGGGTCGGCGGGCGCTGCGCTCGCCGCGATCTGGGCCTGCTTCTGCGCCTCGAACGCGACCACCGGGCTCACCGCCTCCTGCGTGGCGGCGAGCGGGTTCTTCGGCCTTCGGGGCACGCTCGACGACGGCGGCACCGCGAACGCCGCCGGCAGCTGATCGAGCACCATCGTCTGGCGCTCGCCCTCTTCCGCCGGTGCTGGCGCGGCGGGCCCGGGTGCTGGCGCTCCCAACGGCAACGGAGGCAGCGCGGCGCCGACCGTGACCTGCGTGGAGGCGAACTGCTTCGCCCGCTGCGGGAGCTTGCGGGCCACCTCCACGAAGCGCGCCGCGATCACCGCGCGGCTCGGATCGGCGAAGACCTCTTCGGACACGGCGAGATCCCCGCGGAAGGTGACCGTGCACCCGAGCGTGTCGCCGAAGACGACCATCGTGTCCGCGATCAGCGGCAGCTCGACCTCGGTGCCATCGATCCCGACCTTCGCCTGCACCACCACCCCGGGCAGCCGTGAGCGCACCTCCGGCAGGTGGGGATGGAGCCCGACGAGGAGCAGCTCCTCGTGCCCGGTCAGCGGCCGGATCCGCTGATCCGCGGGCGCCACCTGGTAGGCTTCGAAGTCGAACTCGGCGGGGAGGCTCGCGGCCGGGACCAGCGCCGGACGCGCGGCGTGGGCCAGCGGTCCGAGCCCCGGCGTGGCTCCGCTCTCGGGGTCGGCGACGATCAGGATCGGGGTGCTCGAGCCGTACGGGTTGTGGTCGCCGCCGGCGGCGAGCTCCCAGCGCAGCGGTAGAGCGTCGAACGGCTCTTCGGTCGAGAGGTCGAGGCGCTTGTCGACCAGCACGTGGTTCAGCTCGGAGACGCGGAGCCGGATGCCCATGTGCGTGACCCGCTGGCCCACCGGGGCGTACGCGGCGCCGACGAACAGCACGTCGCAGCGCCCGCCCTTGCGTGGCACGCGGTCGGAGGCGAACAGCAGGCTCCGCCCCTCGTTGCCGTCGTGGTGCACGTCGTCGTGCAGCCCGATCGGCTCGGTGACGGCCGCACCCTGATGGGAGATGTCGAAGGTGATCTTGGCGATCACCGCGAGGCGCGGCGCGCCCCCGACACGGAACACGACGGACCCGAGCGCGATCGGTTGACCCACGCGGGCCAGCATATCTCAGCGGACTTGCGGGCGGTCGTTCAGTGCGCCGGGCCGTGCGCGGCGAGCCAGCGCTCGGCCTCGAGCGCCGCCATGCAGCCGGTGCCCGCGGCCGTGACGGCCTGGCGGTAGACGAAATCTTGCACGTCGCCCGCGGCGAACACACCGGCGACGTTGGTCTGGGTGGTCCCCGGCACGGTGCGAATGTAGCCGTTGTCGTGGAGATCGAGCACGCCCTTGAACAGCTCGGTGTTGGGCGTGTGACCGATGGCGACGAACACCGCGCCAGCCTTGACCTCCTTGGTCGCGCCGGTCTGCAGGTTCTTGAGGCGCACCGCCTCGACGGCGTTCTCGCCGAGGATCTCGTCGACCGCGCTCCAGTACTCGACCTTGATCTTGGGGTTCTCGAGGGCGCGGGTCTGCATGATCTTGGAGGCGCGGAACTCGCCGCGGCGGTGCACGAGGGTGACGCTGTTGCAGAGGCCGGTGAGGTAGTTCGCCTCTTCCATGGCGGTGTCTCCGCCGCCGACGACGAGGACGTCTTCTCCCTTGAAGAACGCGCCGTCGCAGACCGCGCACGCCGAGACGCCGCGGCCTTGCAGGCGCTTCTCGCTCGGCAGATCGAGCCAGCGCGCGGTGGCGCCGGTGGAGACGATGATCGAATCGGCGGTGTAGAGGTCGTCCTCGACCCACGCCTTGAACGGCCGGGCGCTGAAGTCGATCTTGGTGACGTCGGCGGTGACGAGCGTGGTGCCGAAGCGCTCGGCCTGCGCGCGGAACTCCTTCATGAGCTCGGGGCCGGTGATGGCCTTGGGGAAGCCCGGGTAGTTCTCGACGTCGTTGGTGATCATGAGCTGACCACCCGCCGCCCAGCCCTCGATGCAGAGCGGCTTCAGGTTGGCCCGCGCGGCGTAGATCGCCGCGGTGAGGCCAGCGGGGCCGGAGCCGATGATGAGGACCTTGTGGTGCGCCTTGACGGTCATGAGGGGTTCGAAGGAGGTAAGGCATGCTAGGAGAGGGCGCAACCGATGGCGTCCGTCGCGCTGCCTGCGGCCCTCCTGGGGGCAGACCTCGAGCTCGAAGGCGGAGAGCTCCTGGTGGTGTGCGGCGAGACCGCGTCGGGCAAGACCGCGCTGGCGGTGGCGCTCGCGCGGGCGCTGGACGGCGAAATCGTGGGCGCCGACAGCGTCCAGGTGTACCGCGGCTTCGACATCGGGAGCGGCAAGCCCACGGCCGAGGAGCTCGACGGCGTCCCTCACCACCTTTTGTCGGTGGCCGATCCGGCCGAGGAGTTCCACGCCGGGCGGTTCGTCGCGCTCGCGGACGCCGCCATCGCCGAGGTGCGCGGCCGAGGTCGGCTGCCGATCGTCTGCGGCGGCACCTACCTGTGGATCAAGGCGCTCGTCGAGGGCCTGGTCGAGGCGCCACCGGCCTCTCCTTCGCTCCGCGCGGAGCTGCACGCCGAGCTCGCGGAGAGGGGCGCTGCGCACCTCCACGCGCGCCTCCGCGGGGTCGATCCGGCGAGCGCGGAGCGGCTGCACCCGAACGACGCGGTGCGGGTGGTGCGCGCGCTCGAGGTGCACGCGCTCACGGGCACGCCGCTCTCGACGCTGCACGCCGCGCACGGCTTCCGCACGCGTCGCCTGGCCGCGCGTCTGCTCCGGGTCGAGCGGCCCCGCGAACAGCTCGAGCGGCGGATCGCGGCGCGTGTGGGCGAGATGCTCGCGCGGGGCCTCGTCGACGAGGTGCGCGGCCTCCTCTCGGCCGGCCACGGCGCGTGCAAGGCGATGCGCTCGGTGGGTTACGCCGAGACGAAGGCCCACCTCGAGGGCACGCTGCCGCTCGCGGAGCTCGCGCCGGCGATCGTCCGCTCGACCTGCGTGTTCGCGCGCCGGCAGCGCACGTGGCTGGCCCGCGCCGCGGCCACGGTGGTCACCAGCCCATCTTCCGCGCCCAGTCCTTGACGGTGGGGTCGATCGTCTCCGGGGGCCTCACCACGGCCAGCATCGCGCGCGCGCCCTTCTCGTCCCCCGAGCGGTAGGCGAGCTCGGCGTAGGTGAGCGCGAGGCCGGGCGCCTTCTCGAGCAGCGCGCGGTGCGGCGCGAGCAGCGCGTAGGCGCGACCCCACGCCTCGAGCCGCGCGAGCGAGCGCGCGCCGAGCAGCGCCTTCATCATGTCGCCCTCGGCGAGCGCCGCCTGCTGCGCGTCGAGCGCGGCGCTGTTCAACGAGGTGCGCAGCAGCTTGACGGCGGGCTCGCCCTCGAGGCGCGCGGCCTCGTCGAGGAAGCGGGTCGCGGTGGCGAAGTCGCCGGCCCGGGCGTGGACGAGCGAGGCGTCCCGCCACACCGAGCCGCACCGCGTGCAGTGGCTCGTGGCCACCTGGCTGACGGCGATCGCGGCGGCGTCCTTTCCGAGGCGGCTCAGGATGCTGGCGCGGAGGCCGAGGATGCGGTGCTCGAGCGCCTCGATCCGGCGCTGCACCGGCGCGCGTCGCGCGAGCGTGATGCGGAGACCCGGCCGATCCAGGGTCGGCGTGGGCGTGTGATCGAGGGTCTGCCCGAGGAACGCGGCGTAGGCCGTGAGCGCGGGCGCGTCGCCGTCGGGCGCGAGCAAGGCCAGCACCTCGATGCTCTCGACGAGCGCGTCGGCCTCGTAGCCCGTGTGGGCGTACCAGCGGGCGCACGTCTGGTGGAGCGCGGCGGCGGCGACCAGGGCGTCCTTGTAGCGACGCTCCACCATGGCCTGGCCCTTGAGGAACCGGACGGCCTCCATGCTCTCGGGGTGCAGCCGCGCCTCGCGCTGCCAGAACGTGGGCTCGTCGTCGAAGTCGGCGCTCCGCCGCGCGGCGACCACCGTCAGGAGGACCACCGAAAGGCTCGCGAGCGAGAGCGCCACCCTGCGCCGCCCGTCGGGGAGCGCTCCCAGGAGGGTCGCGACCACGAGCGCGAGGCCGAGCGTCGGCGCGTAGAGGAACCGCTCGGACAGCAGCGTGACCATGCCGGTCGGCACGACGTTGGAGGTCGGCAACAGCATCGCGAGGTAGAACGCGACGCCCACCGAGACGGCCGGCCTGCGCCTCGCGAACGCGACCATCACGGCGATCAGCGCGGTGAGCCCGAGCACCCCGACCACCACGTGGGGCATCGAGACGAGGAGCTTGTTGTTCTCCGCGCGGACGAGGCCTTGCTGCACGGAGAGATCGTGCGGGAAGAACGTGAGCTCGAAGTAGCGGCCCCACGTCTCGAACATCATGGCCGCCCAGTCGCCGAGCGACACGGTGAACATCTTCTGGCGCACCGGCAGGAGGCGCTGCCGGAGCGCGAGATAGACGAGCGCCAGGCCGAGCTGTGGCAGCGCGGCCCGCACGCAGCGGACGATGGTCGCGCGATCGAGCGACGGGCGACCGGCGACCACCCACGCCTCGACCGCCACGATCGCGGGCAGCGTGATGGCCTGCTCCTTGGTGCCGTAGGCGAGCACGGTGCCGAGCACCTCGAGCGCGAGCCCGCGGGCCATGCTGCCGGGTTCGGCGCGGAGCCGGAGGGCGACGCCCTCCGCGACCACGAGCAGCGCCACCATGCAGAGCACGTCGGTGCGGCCGGCGATCCAGGCGACGCTCTCGGCCTTGGTCGGGTGCACGGCGAACAGGAGGGCCGCGACGAACGCCGGCAGGAGGGTGTCGGTCCAGCGTCGCAGCGCGCGGAACGAGAGCCACGCGACGAGGCCGTGCAACAGGAGGTTGACCGCGTGGAACAGGGTGGGCGCGCCGCCCCCGAGCCTCCACTCGAACGCGTAGGTCGCGGTGACCAGCGGGCGGTAGTAGACGATGCGCGCGCTCGTGCGCAGGAAGTCCTCGCCGAGGTTCCAGAAGTCGGTGACGAACCAGCGCTTCCAGTGCGCGAAGCCGTGCACGAAGGCGTTGTTCGCGATGAGCGGCCGGTCGTCGAACAGGAACGGCCCTCCGAGCGCGGGGGCGAACGCGAGCACCGCCGCGGCGATCACCACCAGCGCCAGCACCGAGGGGCGGACCCCTCCCGCGGCGACACCCGCTCGCTCCTCACTCCCGGGCCGTTCTCGCTCCGAGTCGGTCATGCCGGCGGGAGCTTACCTCGGCTCCGAGACCGTGCGTCGATTTGCCCGGTCGGCACGCTATCATCGCCGCGTGACCTCCATCGTTCCGGCGCGCAGCACGGGTGTGCGGGTCCTGGTCGTGGACGACGAGCCGGGCCTCCGCGAGATGCTCGGCATCCTGCTCAAGCGCGAGGGCCACGAGGTCACCGTGGCGCCGGGCTTCGCGCGCGCCCGCGACCTCGTGCTCGCCCAGGAGGCGTTCGCGCTCATCCTCACCGACGTCGTCATGCCCGACGGCAGCGGGCTCGATCTGCTCACCGTGGCCAAGCAGCGCAACGCGGCGACCGAGGTCATCGTGATGACCGCGCACTCGACGGTGGACGTGGCGCTCGAGGCGATGCGCCGTGGCGCCTACGACTTCGTCGCCAAGCCGTTCCAGGCCGCCGAGATGCGCCTCCTGGTCGGGCGCGCCGTCGAGAAGAGCGCCATCGTCGCCGAGAACGCGCGCCTCCGGGCCCGCATCGCCCAGGTCTCCCCGGACGACCCCCTCGAGGTGCTCGGCAAGAGCGCCCCCATGCGCGCCATCGCCGACCTCGTGCGCCGCATCGCACCCTCGCGCAGCACCGTGCTCGTCACCGGCGAGAGCGGCACCGGCAAGGAGCGGATCGCCCGCGCGATCCACCAGTGCAGCGACCGCGACAAGAAGCCGTTCATGGTCGTCAACTGCGGCGCGCTCCCCGAGAACCTGATGGAGAGCGAGCTGTTCGGCCACGAGAAGGGCGCGTTCACCGGCGCCTCGGGCCGGCACACGGGCCTGTTCCGCGAGGCCGACGGCGGCACGCTCTTGCTCGACGAGATCGGCGAGCTCCCCCTGGCGCTGCAGGTGAAGCTCCTCCGCGCGCTGCAGGAGCGCAAGGTGCGGCCGGTGGGCGCCACGGCCGAAATCGCCGTCGACGTGCGCGTGATCGCGGCCACCAACCGCGACGTCGAGGAGGACGTGGCGGCCGGGCGCTTCCGCCAGGATCTCTACTACCGCCTCAACATCATCCGCCTCGAGGTGCCGCCGCTCCGCGCGCGCACCGAGGACATCCCCGCGCTCGTCGATCAGTTCATCCAGCGCTTCGCGGAGGACCACGGCAAGAGCGTGCGCGGCATGTCGCCCGAGGCGCTGCGCGAGGTCCTCGCCTACCCGTTCCCGGGCAACGTGCGCGAGCTCGAGAACGCCATCGAGCGCGCCGTCACCCTGGCCGCCGGTCCGTGGATCGCCCTCGGTGATCTCCCGCCCTCGATCGCGGGGCGGGTCTCGGCCGGGGCCCGATCGCTGCTCGAGCTGCCCACCGAGGGCTGCAACCTCGACCAGCTCATGGCCGAGGCCGAGCGTCGGCTCATCCTGCAGGCCCTCGAGCGGACGACCGGCAACCGCACCCAGGCCGCCAAGCTGCTCGGCGTGACCTTCCGCTCCCTCCGCTACCGGCTCGACAAGCTCGGGCTCGAGTCCGGCGACGAGCCCGAGGAGGACTCGCGGCCGTGACCCATCGTCGCCTGCCGCGGAGGTGGGCGCCCTTTCTCGTCCATCCACGCGGTTGGCCCTGACGAACTTCGTCACGTAGGCTGATGAGCGACGAGGGGAGCGGGTGTAGCCATGGGTCGAATCGAGGGGATTTCCGGCGTGATGGTGGAGGCCCTTCCCCACCGAGCCGAGCGGCATGGATGGTGCAGCGTGAGCGCCGTCATGAAGAGGCCGACCGCGACCAGGGTCTCGCGAGGGTTCACCCTCGTCGAGCTCATGATCACGGTCGCGATCATCGGCGTGCTCGCCCTGCTCGCAGTGGTGGGGTACGCGCGCTGGACCCGCTCGGCCAAGACGGCCGAGGCCACGGCCATGCTCGGCGCGATGAAGAGCGCCGAGGAGACCTATCGCGCCGAGACCCTCCGCTACCTCGACGTCAGCGGTGGCGCGATCGACACGTACTACCCGGCCAGCGCTCCCAACGACCAGCGGGTCGTCTGGGACCCTGCTGGCTGTGCGGGAACGGCCATCTGCGATCGATTCCGCCAGCTCAACGTGCAGGCCGAGTCGCAGGTCTACTACCGCTACTCGATCATCGCCGGCCCCGCCGACGGTTCGATCAAGACCGTGGACGGCAAGACGTTCCCCGCCGCCAACGATCCGTGGTTCATCGCCAAGGCCCGGGGGGATCTCAACGCCAACGGCACGTTCGGCTTCTTCTGGACGTCGTCGTGGGACTCGATCGTGTGGAGCAAGAACGCAGACGAATAGCTCTCGCTCCGGCGAGCACGACCCAACGCAAACGGACACGACTCTTTCGATGAGCCATCGAGTCACCTCGGTCAGAGGTGCCGCGAGGGCTTCATCCGGCCCGAGATCTGACCCAAGGAATCCAGGAGGAAACAAGATGCTCAAGACCCTCATGCGCAAGCGCCAGGACGGCTTCACCCTCGTCGAGCTGATGATCGTCGTGGCGATCATCGGCGTCCTCGCCGCTCTCGCCATCTACGGCGTCAGCCGTTACCTGAAGCACGCGAAGACCGCCGAGGCGACCCGTAACCTGGGCAGCATCGAGACCGGCTCGAAGAACCAGTTCCAGCAGGAGACCGACACGAGCGGCATCGGCACTGGTCCGTTCGTGCACCGGTTCTGCCCGGACACCACCGCCCCTGTGCCCGCGGCCGTCCCCGCCGCCGCCAAGGTCAAGGCCAACGCCCTCGACTGGAACCAGCCGTCCTGGCAGTGCCTGAAGTTCTCGATCAACGAGCCGCAGTTCTACCAGTACAGCTACGTCGGCAACACCGCGACGACCGGCACCGCCGCGACCTACACCGCCACGGCGAACGGCGACCTCGACGGCAACGGCACGCTGTCGACCTTCCAGCTCACGGGCGCGGGGAGCCTCACCGGCGACGCCCAGCGTCAGGCCCTGAAGATCACCAACGAAGACGAGTGATCGCGACGACTGCCTCCGCGCGGGTTCCTGGACTCCGCGCGGACGGCCGTCGACGTGGCCGCTGAGTGCGTTCCTCCTCGTCGCAGGAGGAACGGTCCAGAGCGACAGGTAGTTCGGGGAGGTGAGGGCTCGATGGGCAACCGACGCGCATTCACGCTCGTGGAGCTGATGATCGTCGTGGCGATCATCGGGGTCCTCGCGGCGTTGGCTCTGTACGGAGTCTCGCGGTATCTGAAGCACAGCAAGACCGCCGAAGCGATCGCCAATCTCGGCTCGATCGAGACGGGCTCGCGGCAACAGTACCAGCGGGAGACCCCGTTCGGCGGCGACGACAACAAGTTCGTCCACACGTTCTGTCCGAGCACGGCCCTCACCCCGGCGACCGTGCCCCTGGCCTCCAAGATCAAGACGGTGCCGGCGGACTGGAACACGGCCGGGTGGACCTGCCTCAAGTTCAACGTCGACTCGCCGCAGTTCTACGCCTACAAGTACGAGTCCAACTCCTCCACGGGGACGGACGCGATGTACACGGCCACCGCCAATGGCGATCTCGACGGCAACGGAGTGAAATCGACCTTCGAGCTGACGGGCCATGGCGGCCCGCTCGGCGACGCCGTGCGTGATTCCTTCCGCGTCCTCCTGGAGGACGAGTGAAGTGAGTCCCGGAGCTCGGGGCCTGGGCCCGCGAGGCTCCACCTTCGAAGGGCAGGCGCGCGGAGGCAGAGGCGCGCGGCCCAGCCGGGCGATCGAGCTCGCGGTCGTGTTCGCCGTGATCGGGACGGCGCTCGCCGCGGGCGTGCCCTCGTGCCTGCGCGCGATCCGGCTCTCCCGCACGGCAGAGGCCGCCGAGTCGCTCGAGAAGCTGACCGTGGCCGGGGCTCTGTACCTCGAGCAGAAGAACGCAACGAAGCTCGGGAGCACCTCGACCACGCCCGGGCAGGTGCCGGTCGGCAAGCCGGTGACCGACGCCGAGGGGACGTGGAGCCACCCGACCTTCAAAGCCCTGTCGTTCGAGCCACCGCAGCCCCACTGGTACGCCTACCGGGTCGAAATTGACCCGGACCTGACGACCCCGCTGCGCGCGGTGGCGCACGGTGACCTCGACGGCGACGGCGTGCTGTCCACGTTCAGCCGCAGCCTCGGGCGTGAGGGCAACCAGATCGTGGTCCGCCCGGGCCTCCTCGTGACGCAGGATCTCGAGTGAGCCGCGTGCGGGAGATCGCGCTCGCGGTGGGGGTCGCGCTCGCGATCTTCGGCGTCGACGCGCTCCGCGGCAAGGCGACCCAGCGACTCCACAAGGTCAAGGAGCAGAACGACGTCTACGCGCTCCCGCCCCCCAAGCTGGTCCGGGTGCTCACGCTCGGACACACCGACGCGGCGGCCTCGATCCTCTGGGCCTCGACCCTCTACCAGTACGGGGAGCACCTCGGCCAGAACCGCCGCTTCCAGTACTCGACCCAGTACCTCGAGACGATCCTCGAGCTCGATCCGGGCTTCCGACCGGCCTATCGCTTCTTGAGCACGCTCGTCACGATGCAGGCCGCGAACCCCATGCCGATCGAGATCGATCGCACGGACAAGCTGTTCGCGCGCGGCGCCGAGCTCTACCCGGAGGACGCGGGCATCCTCGGCGCGTACGCGGCGTTCCTCATGTTCGAGGGCGCCCAGTTCCTGCCCGCCGAGGAGAAGAAGGCCTTCCGCCTGCGCGGCGCGCCGCTGGCCCAGCGCGCCGTCGAGCTCGGCTACTTCATGGACACCATCAACCTCGCGGGCGCGAGCTACCTCGCGCAGGCCGGCGCCAAGGGGCTCGCCATCGCGCAGCTCGAGCGCGCCTACGCGGTGGCCACGAACGACGACGTCCGCGAGCGCATCGCGGCTCGCCTCCGCAAGCTGCAGGGCGACGCGGCGCTCGAGCGCGCGCAGCGAGCGATGCAGGGCTTCGTCCAGACGTGGAGGAGCGAGGCGCCGTTCGTGAGCGAGTCCACCATGCTGCTGCTCGGCAAGCAGCCGGCCTGGGCGCGCTGCGCCGGGCTCGCCGGGTTGCCCTCCGGGTCGCTCGGCGAAGGTCCGGCGTGCTCCGCCGCCTTCGAGTGAGGGTCGGCTCGAGCGGGGGCGCTACTTCGCGCGCACCGCGCGGATGACGTCGCGCGCGTCGTTGGTCATGGTGCCGATCGAGGCCACGTGCAGGTTCGCCGGGTCGAACACCTGGCGCGCGACCGCGCGGAGCTGCTTGCCGTCGATGCCGTCGAAGCGGGCGGCCTGCGCGCGGATGGACCGCGGGCGATCGAACATCACCGCGCCCCCCATGATCACCTCGAGCGCCTCGACCGAGTCGAGCGAGGCCTCGACGGCCCAGCGGTGGCGCATCCGCGCCTTCTCCACCTCGGCCTTGGTGGGGCCCTTGGCGCAGAGCTCGTCGATCATCGCGAAGATCGCGCGGACCACGGCGGCGAGCCGCGCGGGCTGCACGTCGGCGCTGATGTCGAGCGCGCCCACGTCGTGGAACGGCTCCCAGCCGGCGGAGCACGAGTAGACGAGGCCGCCCTCGTCGACGAGCTTGTGGTAGAGGCGCGTGCTCATCCCGTCGTCGATCACGCGGAGCAAGAGCTCGAGCGCCGGGGCGATCGGGTCGCGCTCGCCGGGCGTGCGGTAGGAGATGCGCAGCTCGGTCTGGCTGCCGGGAGAGGCCACGTGCCTGCGGAAGCGCGCGTGCGCGTTCTCCATGTACGGGATCGGCGTGACGCCACGGCCGCGCGGCAGGCGCCCGAGGGTGCGGGCAGCGAGCCGCTCGACCGCGCTCGCCTTGCAGCGCCCCGCGATGGAGAGCACGACGTTGCCCGCGACGTAGTGGCGCGCGAGGTGCGCCCGCAGCCTCGGCTCGTCGAAGTGGTCGAGCGCCGCGAGCGGGCCGGTGATCGGCATCCCGAGCGGGTGGTCGCCGAACATGCACTGCCGGATCACGTCGTCGGCGTCGATGAGGCGGCCCTCCTCGTCGAGGTGCTCGCGGATCTCCTCCCGCACGATGCCGCGCTCGGTCTCGATCTCGCCGAGCCGTGGCACGGTGCACAGATCGGCGAGCAACTCGAGCGTGGGGCCGAGAGAGGCCTCGGGCACGCCGACGGTGAGGTGCGTGTGGTCGCCGTGGGTGGCGGCGCCGAAGTCGCCGCCGAGCTCCTCGAACGCGCGGTTCTGCAGGTGCGCGCTCGGGTAGCGCGCGGTCCCGCGGTAGAGCATGTGCTCGAGGAAGTGGGTGATGCCGTTGTCGTCGATCGACTCGTGCCGCGAGCCGACGCCGACGAACAGTCCGATGGCCACCCGGTGCAGCGCGGGCTGCTCGGTGATCACGACCCGCAGCCCGTCGCCGACGGTGACGACGTGCGGGACGAGTTCCTCCATCGCTCTAGGGCTCTTCCGGCATGGGCGGCGGGCCCAGCGGCTCCTCGGGCGGTCCACCCGAGGCGCCCGGCTTGGCCTCGCCCGTGTACTTGGGGTCGATGGTGAGATCGCCCTTGGGCAGGGCGTCACGCAGGCTCTGCTGGAAGTTCGTGACCGCGTCCTCGCGCTTCTCGAAGAGCAGGCGGCCGAGGTAGCGCGGCTTGTCCTTCTCGTACTCCTCGTGGGTCGCGACGTGACGGTCGCGGAGGACGAGCACCACCGTGTCCTTGCCCACGGCGAGCGCGGGGGAGACGGGCGCCTCCTTGGTGAGCTTGGCCGCCGCCTCGTGGATCGGCTTCGGATCCTCGGCGCCGGGGATCGGCGAGCCCTGCACGCCGAACGCGCCGGTCTCGTCGACGCGCGCCTTGCGCTCGTCGGACTGCCAGGGGGACTGGGTCTTGGACTCCTTGGCGAGCCCCGCGAGCACGTCCTCGACCGCCTTGGCGAGCCGCGCGCGCGCCTCGTCGGCGGTGACGGCCGCCGTGGCGTCGACCTCGGACTTGCCCGACTTCTTCGCGTCCTCGATCTTCTTCTTGAGGCCGTCGTCGAGGACGACGGGGAGCTTGCCGACGAGGGCCGCCGCGAGGCGGGTGGCCGCGTCCTTGGCGAGGTCGGCGCCGCGCGCCTCGCGGTAGAGCGGGAACGCGACCGCGGCGGTGCCATCGAGCTTGGCGAGCAGCTCGACGACGCGAACGCCGTCTTCGCCCTCGACGATCGTGGGCTTGCCGACCTCGAGCTTGCCGACCGCGTCCTTGAGCGCCGGCGGGAGCTCGGCCGCGAGCTTCCAGCCGAGCGAGCCGCCCTTGTCCTTGGTGCCGAGATCGCCGGACGAGTCCTTGGCGGCCTTGGCGAAGTCGATCTTGCCTTCGGAGAGCTGCTTCTCGAGGGCCTCGGCCTTCTTCTTGGCCTCGTCCTTCTTGGCCTGCGGCGTGTCCTTGGCGAAGTCGAAGTGCACCTGACGCACGTCGTAGAGCAGCTTGGCGGTGCCGGGCGCGAAGCCCTTCTCGCGGGCGTCGACCTCGGTCTTGTGGTCGGCGGCCCACTTCTCGATGGCCGCCTGGTCGGGCGCCACGAAGTGCTCGCCGAGGTAGGCCGGCGAGAAGCGGACGTACTGCAGCGTGGTGGTCGCCGTGTCCTGCTTGTACTGCTCGAACGCCTCGACGTCCGAGACGTGGACGCGCTGGGCGACGAGGAGCAGCATGCGCGCGGCGAGCAGCTCGTTGCGCTGGTTGTCGACGAAGTCGTTCGGGTTCTGCCCGGTGAAGGCGTTGACGACCTTGTTGAAGGTGTCCTGATCGAACGGCTTGTCCTTGGTGCCGAACTGGCGGAACCGCATGCCGTAGGGATCGATGCCGAGGTTGCGCATCATCGGCCGCATCGCGACGGGCACGGTGACGTACACGCGCCAGCGGATGATCTCGTTCATCACGTCTTCCTCGGCGACGCGGACGCCGAGGCGGTGCGCCTCCTGGATGAGGAGCGCGCGCTCGATGAGCGAGTCGAGGGCCGCCTTGTTGATGTTCGGGATCGGGTGCTCGCCGCCGCCCTGGAGGAGATAGCGCTGGGTGCGCCACTCGGGCTCCTTGATGCAGGTGCCCCGCACCTTGGCGATGCACTTGGGGATGAGCTCCGCGACCGGGGAGTTGCTGTTCGGCCGGAACTGGATCAAGAACACGACGGCCACGGCGCCGATGAGCGCGGTGTAGATCACCGACGCGAGTCCCTTCTTGCGGAACAGGTCGAGCATGGGAGCGCGCGGTCTTAGCACGCTTCCCGCGAGGCGGCGGAGCTGCGAACCGGCCCTCTGCTAGCCGATCATCCGTTCAGCCACCTCCGGAGGAGATCGAGCGGCTGGAACTGCTGATCGCCCGGCTTCGGGGGCAGCGCGGGCAGCGTGCGGGCGAACATGCGCAGGAGGGGCTGCACGACCCCGAGCGGGTCGACCTGCTTCGCCACGCGCGCGAGGGCGTTGGCGGCGCCGCGGGTCGCGTCGACCCCGAGCGGGATGGCCAGCACGGCAGGGACCGGGCTCAAGACGACGTCGCGCAGGCCGACCGCCTTGGCCCAGTCGCCGGGCGACACCGAGGACAGGAGCGCGCGGAAGCTCGGCAGATCGGCGTGGAGGCCGATGGAGACCGGACCATACGTGCGCTCGACCGCGCCGACGAGGAACCGGTAGTCGCGACGGAACTCGCCCGAGACCAGGCCCATCGCGGACCGCAGCTCGGCGGGCCCGGCCACCACGTCGAACCGCGCGGGCTGCACCCCCGAGCCCGGCCCCACGGCCCGGCGGAGGACGAGCGCCGTGTGCAGCTCGCCGCCGTCGTAGAGCGAGAGCATCGCGCAGCGACCCGCGGGGACCAGCGTGTCGATCGTGCGGTCGACCACCGCCCGCGAGGGGATGGGCACCTGCGCGAAGCGCCGGGGGTGCGGGACGATTTGCCCCTCTTCGACGAGCTCGCGCAGGATCGAGGCCCCGTGCAGGGCCTGGGTGAGGATGTCGTCGCCGCGGCGCACGCGCGTGCCGAGCCGCTCCATCAGCTCGTCGAGCGCGCCCGAGCGCAGGGCCCAGACCCAGGCCACGCCCTGCTCGGCGACGATCTCCTCGATCGGGCGTGGCCAGCCGATCGCGTGCGGATCGAGCCGGCCCTCGAGGGTGTGCAGCGCCTTGCGGACGCGCGCGCCATCGTGCACGAGCACGAGACCACCGCGACGGTCTTCGGGCATCGCGCCGCGGAACACGCCGAGCATGCGCGACCAGTCGGTCGGGCTCCACCCTTCGAAGCGGACGTCGGGGGTCAACATGGCGCGCGACGCGACGGCGTCAGTGGCCTTCCTCGATCTCGTCGCGCAGGTGGTGCCGGAGCTTGCCGACGAGGCGCGCCTCGAGCTGGCGCACGCGCTCGCGCGAGACGCCGAAGCGGTCGCCGAGCTCCTGCAGGGTCAGGGGCTCGTCGGGCGCGACCAGGCGCAGGTCGAAGATCTCGAGATCCTTGCCCTTGAGCGTGACGCGGAAGCTCTGGAGCTTCTCCTTGAGCTTCGCGCTCAGCTCGGCGTCGGCCAGCAGGGTGTCGGCGCCGTCGCCGGCGGCGGCCATGAGATCGATGCGCGAGGTCTGCTTGCCGTCGCTGTCGCCGACGGGCGCGTCGAGCGAGGCCTCGGACGCGCCGAGGCGCACGTCCATCTCGGCGACCTCTTTCTCGTCGACGTGGAGGCGCTCGGCGATCAGCTTGGCGGACGGATCGATGCCGATGGCGAGGAGCTTCTGCTTCTCCTTGTTCAGGTTGAAGAAGAGCTTGCGCTGGGCCTGCGTGGTCCCGAGCTTGACCATGCGCCAGTTGTTGAGGATGTAGCGGAGGATGTACGCGCGGATCCACCAGGCCGCGTACGACGAGAGCTTGACCCCGCGCGCCGGGTCGAACTTCTTGACCGCCTGCATGAGGCCGACGTTGCCCTCCTGCACGAGGTCCATGATGTTCTTGTAGGCGCGGCGGTACTCGTAGGCGATCTTCACCACGAGGCGCAGGTTGGCGGTGACCAGGCGGTGGGCGGCCTGCACGTCGCCGGTGCCGTAGTACTTGTTGGCGAGCGCGAGCTCCTGCTCGGGGGTGAGCAGCGGGTGGCGCTGGACCTCGCGCAGGTAGGCCTGCATCGGGTCGTAGCGGGAGAGCGCCGCCTCGTTCTTGTCGTCGGCCGCGGCGATGGGGTTCTGCGAGTCGGTGCGCTTGCGGCGGGGCGGGCCGTCTTCGTCTTCGTCGACGACGACCGGCTCGTCGTCGTCCGGGTCCATGTCGGCGACGACCTCGGCGACGACCTCTTCGGGCTCGTCGCCGTCTTCGCGCTCTTCGCGCTCCTCGCCGTCTTCTCGACCCGTGGACTCGTCGCCCGCTTCTCGGCCGTCGGCCTCGAGCGGCTGGGTCTCCTGGGATCGGGGCTTCTTCGAGCGCTTCTGAGCCATGGGGTGTCGCGTAGGGCTTGAGATGCTGCGAACCAGGAAGGGGCGCGGGTTGTTCCGCTACTTCGCGAGGATCCGACGGACGATCAGGGTGGCGCCGAGGGTCACGGCGGCCGCGAGCAGGAGCTCGTGGGGCCGGGCCTGCAAGAGCAGCACGACCACGACCCCGAAGGAAGGCAGCACAGGCCAGGCGTCACGCCAGGCGAGCCCCAGTGCGCCCCGGGCGGAGAGCACGAGGAGGGCGGCGGCCGCGGCCCCGTACTGGGCCAGGACCGCGACGCTGGAGAGATCGAGCAGCTCCGCGAGGGAGGACGAAGCGGAGAACACGGCGGCGAGGGCGGCTGTCGGCAGCAGGGCCCACGGGGGTGGCGCGGCCGACTGCGCGTCGGCGCGGATCGCCGCGAGGTAGCGCGGCGTCATGGCGTGCATGCCGACGACGATGCCCGCGATCGAGCACAACACGCCGTACTGGACCGCGCGGGAGAGGCGCGCGCCCCCGAGCGCCCCGGCCGCGGCGGGGATGGCCCCGTCCGACACCACCGGCAACACCCGCACGCAGGCGAGGTGCACGCACGCGTAGAGCCCGCCCGCGAGCAGCAACGAGCCGACGGTGGCGCGCGGCACGGCGCGATCGCCGCCCTCCGCCTGGCCCGCCGGGAGCGACACGATCTCGAACCCCTGCAGCGCGAACAGCACCGCGAGCAGCGCCGGGCCGAGCGGCGTGGTCGGCGCTGCGACCGGGGCCCGCGCGGTCGTGAAGAGCCCGAGGCCGGCGAGCACCAGGAGCGGCGCCAGCTTGAGGGCCGTCAACAGGGTCCACGCCCACGCCGACAGCGAGAGGCCCCGGGCGTTGACGAACACGAGCCCGACGCAGATCGCCACGGCGACCACGCTCGTGTGCGCGGGCGAGAGCCGCTCGGCGAGCGCGCGGGTGACCGCCGCCGTGGAGAAGAGCGCGCTCACCCAGCACAGCACTGCGATGGCCTGCGCGAAGCCGGCGCCGAACGCGCGCTGCGCGTAGAGCGCGGGGCCGCCGTCGTAGGGGAGCGCGCGAGAGAGCCGCGCGTAGACGAGCGCGACCGGCACGCAGGCCGCGGCGAGCGCGAGGTACACGAGCGCGCCGCGCGGCCCGGGTACCGCCGCGGCCACCGACTTCGGCGCGACGAAGATCCCGACGCCGACGATCCCGTTGACCCCGAGGCCGAGCAGCGTGAGCGAGCCGAGCGCGCCGCGCGCCTTCTCGCGCGCCTGCTCGGGCGCCTGGGACACGACTCAGCCGACCGGGATGCCCGGCGGCGGGAAGCGCGCCGTGACCTCGGCGACCTCCCCGGCGATCTTCGCGAGCACCGCCTCGTCGGCGTGGGCGTCGACGGCGCGCTTGGTCCACTCGGCGATGAGCACCATCTCGGGCTCCTTCATGCCGCACGAGGTGACCGCCGGAGTGCCGATGCGGACGCCCGAGGGGTCGAAGGGCTTGCGGGTGTCGAACGGCACCGAGTTGTAGTTGGCGACGAGGCCCGCGCGGTCCATCGCGCGCGCCGCGACCTTGCCCGGCACGCCCTGCGGCGTGAGGTCGAGCAGCGCCATGTGGTTGTCGGTGCCGCCGGACACGAGGGTGAAGCCGCGCTCGATCAGCGCCGCGGCGAGGGCCTTGCTGTTGGCGACGACCTGGTGCGCGTAGTCCTTGAACGAGGGCTGCAGGGCCTCTTGCGCCGCGACCGCGATGGCGGCGGTGGTGTGGTTGTGGGGGCCGCCCTGGAGGCCCGGGAACACGGCCTTGTCGATGGCCGCCGCGTGCTCGGGCTTGGCCATGATCATGCCGCCGCGCGGGCCGCGCAGGGTCTTGTGGGTGGTGCTCGTGACCACGTCGGCGATGCCGACCGGAGAGGGGTGCGCGCCGCCGGCGACGAGGCCCGCGATGTGCGCGATGTCGGCCACGAGGATCGCCCCGACCTCGTCCGCGATCGAGCGGAACGCCGGGAAATCCCAGGTGCGCGGGTAAGCGGTGCCGCCGCAGAACAGGAGGCGCGGGCGGTGCTCCTTGGCGAGGGCGCGCACCTCGTCGAGGTCGACGCGGTGGTCGTCCTTGCGCACGCCGTAGGCCGCGCTCTTGAAGTACTTGCCGGTGATCGAGACGCCCCAGCCGTGCGTGAGGTGGCCGCCCGCGGGGAGGCCGAGGCCCATGACGACGTCGCCCGGCTTGGCGAACGCGAGGTAGACGGCGAGGTTGGCGGGGCTCCCGCTGTAGGGCTGCACGTTGGCGTGCGCCGCGCCGAACAGGCGCTTGATGCGCTCGATGGCGAGCTCCTCGATGGCGTCGATCGACTGCTGGCCCTCGTAGTACCGCTTGTGGGCGTAGCCCTCGCTGTACTTGTTCGTGAGCACGCTCCCGCTCGCCTCGAGCACCGCGCGAGACGCGTAGTTCTCGCTCGGGATCAGGCGGATGGTGCGGGCTTCACGCCGCTCCTCCTCGTGGATCAGGCGCGCAATCTCGGGATCGACGGTGCTGAGCGAAGGCTCCATGCAAGGCCGGTTAGCACGGCTATTCTCCGGGCGTGCAGCTCCCCACGATCCTCGCCACGGCCGAGGTGATCTGGATCGTCGCGATGACGGTCTGGCTCCTCCTCGAGCGGCGATCGCCGGTGGCCACGCTGGCGTGGATCTTCGGCCTCGCCTTGCTCCCGATCGTAGGGCTCCCGTTCTACTACCTGATCGGACCCCGGCGCCTCCAGCGCAAGAAGATCCGCTACCGCGGGGCGCGCAAGGCGCTCCGTGCTGCCCTCGACACGGCCGAGAGCCTGCGCCTGTCGGCGGTGAGCGAAGACATCTCGCAGCTGATGACCCTCGGCCTGCGCGCCTCGCACGTCCCGGTGAGCCGCGCCCACTCGGTCGACCTGCTGGTGAACGGCCGCGCCACCTTCGACGCCATCGTCGCGGCCATCGAGGCCTCCGAGCACCACGTGAACCTCGAGTACTACATCTTCGAGCCCGACCACGTGGGCACCCGGCTCCGCGACGCGCTCGTGGCGCGCGCCAAGGCCGGCGTCGAGGTGCGGGTGCTGGTCGACGCGATCGGCTCACCCCGCGCGGGCAAGGCGTTCTTCGCCCCGCTGCTCGAGGCCGGCGGGCAGGTGGCCTGGTTCAACCCGGTGCACCTGTTCCGCGGGCGGCTGCTCAACTTCCGCACCCACCGCAAGATCGTGGTCTGCGACGGCGTGGTCGGCTTCACCGGCGGCATCAACGTCGTCGACTACCACCACGAGGACCACGGCAAGCCCGCGTGGCGCGACACCCACGTGCGCCTCGAGGGCGACGCCGTGCGCGGCCTCACCGCCACGTTCTTCGAGAACTGGGTGTTCGCGCACGGCCGCGTCGGCGGCGACGTGTCGCGGTTCTTCCCCGAGGCGCCCGCCGGGAACATCCCCGTGCAGATCTTCCGCTCCGGCCCCGACGAGGACGAGGCGGCCATCCACAAGCTGTATTTCGCCGCGATCAACGCGGCCGACGACCGGGTGTGGATCACCACGCCCTACCTGATCCCCGACGAGTCGATCCTCACGGCCCTGATCACCGCGGTCCTGCGCGGCGTCGACGTGCGCGTGCTGGTCCCCAAGAAGGGCGACTCCCGCCTGGTCGGCGCGGCGTCACGCTCGTTCTACGAGGAGCTGCGCGAGCACGGCGTGAAGATCTACGAGTACGAGCCCTCGATGATCCACGCCAAGACCCTCGTCGTGGACGACGAGGTCGCCATCGTGGGCACGGCCAACATGGACAACCGGAGCTTCCGCCTCAACTTCGAGGTGACGGCCGCGATCTACGATCCGACCACCGCGCGCGCGCTCGCGTCGCTGTTCACCACCGACCTCGAGAAGGCGCACCCCGTCCGCCAGCGAGAGCTGCGCAGAGAGCCGGCGTGGAACCGGCTCCTGGAGGCAGGCGCGAGGTTGCTCGCGCCGATGCTGTAGCGAAGCGCCGATGCTGTAGCGAAGTGAGCGAGAGCTCAGCCAGCCTTGTCGGCCGGGAGCTCCTCGAACACGACCTCGATGCCGAGCTTCTTGAAGAGGCCGCTCATCTCCTGGGGCGAGCGGAGCTCCGAAGCCGCGAAGCGACGGTCGAGGGTCTTGGTGAGGTACGGCCAGAAGCCGAGCTTGTCGATCGAGCGAAGGTCACGGGTGGTGACGCTCACGCGGACGAACTTGCCGAGCTCCGGCACGTAGAGCCGACGGCTCTGGACGTTCAAACGCTGCCAGCGCTTGGTCTTGATGTTCGAGTGCGAGATGTTCTGCGCTCGAACCTTGTGCTTGCCGGTGAAGTCGCTGCGCGCCATGTCGGTACACCCTGGTCTGAGAGAAAGGGGGGCGGACTCTAGGGGGCGATCCGCCCTTGGTCAAGGGGCACCCCCGAGGCCGGTGTCCTCGAGCCGAATGCTACCCTTTCGGTCGTGGAACCCCGGCGACGCCCGACCTCGACGCGTGATGCCCAGCTTCCCGTTCCGGACTCGCACCTGGAGGAGCTCCGTCGCCGGATTGCCGCGGCCGACGCCGACGGCGTCCTCGGACAACCCTGGAGTGAGGTTCGCAAGCGGCTGGGCCTCGAACCCTGAGGCCTCAACCGGCTTCCACGAACGCATCGTCAGTCGATGCATCGCTGGCATCGCCAACGTCGCTGCCCATCGCATCGCCCGCGTCGGCGTCGGCGCTGGCGTCGCTCGCGTCGCTCATGGTGGCGGCGCCCGTGTCGGGAGGACCCCAACCGCTGTCGCGATTGGGTGGGTAGCAGCTCGGCCCGTAGCTGGTCTCCACGACCACCTGACAGCCGTACTCGTCGGTCTCGATGGTGGCGCTCGCGGTGGGCGCGAGATCCATGATCGCCGGGCAAGCAGTCCTCGCCATTCCCGCTGGGCGGTGGCCTCCGAGGTAGAAGCCGTCGCAGCCGCCACCGACTGGACAGCACTCGACGGCCGGCTGGTCGTTGGAGGATTCAGAGGTACAGCCGGCGAGCCCGATCATCCAGGCGATCACCAGCGCGCCACCGTGTGCCATCGTTCGCATGAGCAGCGAGCGCTGCACGGCTCGTGCCCCTCCGTCAGACCCCCCGTCACACCCCGAGGAACAGCCGGTGGGCGAAGTTGCGCTCGAGGCGGGCGCGCAGGACCTTGTCCGCCGCCGTCTCCACGTCGTACTCGACGCGCTTGAACTCGAAGCGGCGGGTGCTGGTGTCGAACACGCAGTAGCTCGCGCGGTTGTCGTAGTCGCGCGGCTGGCCGACCGAGCCGACGCTGATGATGTACTTGCGGTCGGGCGAGAGCGTGAGGTCGAGCGCGGGCA
>JAEUKC010000181.1:0-26456 GCA_016794445.1 Myxococcales bacterium | reverse complement strand
CTTGAAACTGCCTGCGCGCCCGCCCGTGGAGGCGGGCGCCGCTCCCGGCGTTCGCTCCGCTCACTCCGGTCGCTCGAATCTGCCTGAGCGCCCGCCCGAGGAGGCGGGCGCCGCTCCCTGCGCTCGCTCCGCTCCGTGCGTTCGCTCGAATCTCGCCCTGCATCAGGCGACGAGGTGCTTGCGCTTGACCATCTCGACGAGGGTCGTGCGGTTGATCCCGAGGAGCTCCGCCGCGCGCGCCTTGTTCCATCCCGTGCGCTCGAGCGCCTTCTTGATCAAGGTGTTCTCGTAGGCCTCGATGGCCGCGCGCAGATCGATCCCGCCGTCGGGCAGCACGTTCGGCGTGCTCGCGGGGGCGCTACCGCCGCGCACCTTGGCCGGCAGGTCGTGCACCTCGACGCGCGGGCCGATGGCGAGGAGGACGGCGCGCTCCATCACGTTCTCGAGCGCGCGGATGTTGCCCGGCCAGTCGTAGGCGCGGATGGCCTCGACCGCCTCGTCGGAGAGCCCGAGCAGGTCGGTGCGGCCCGAGCGCTCCGCGCAGTCGCGGAAGAAATGCTTGGCGAGGATCTCGACGTCGCTGCCGCGATCGCGGAGGGCCGGAACCTGCAGGTGGACCACGTTGAGGCGGTAGAACAGGTCCTCGCGGAACCGTCCCGCGGCCACCTCGGCGTCCAGGTCACGGTTGGTCGCGGCGACGACCCGGATGTTGCACTTGAGCACGCGGGTGTCGCCGACGGGCGAATACTCGCGCTGCTGCAGCAGCCGGAGCAGCTTCACCTGGAGCTGCATCGGCATCTCGCCGATCTCGTCGAGGAACAGCGTGCCACCCTCGGCGGCGGCGACGCGGCCGCTGCGGGCGGCGTGCGCGCCGGTGAAGGCGCCCTTCGCGTGACCGAACAGCTCGCTCTCGAGCAGGTTCTCGGGGATGGCGCCGCAGTTGACGGTGACCATCGGCTTGTCGCGGCGCGGGCTCTGGTCGTGCAGCGCGGCCACGATGAGCTCCTTGCCGGTGCCGCTCTCGCCGGTCACCAGCACGGTGCAGCTCGAGGGGGCGACGCGGGCGAGCGTCGCGAGGAGGCTGCGCATCGACTCGTGCGCGCCGACGATCGCCCCGCGGCTCGTGGGGACCGACGGCACGATGCTGCGCATCACACCGGACACGCGCATCTCACGGTCCTCGTCGTCGAGCATCAGGTCTTCGAAGTCGCGCATGGGGTTCATCTCCTGACCCATGCGTCAGCAACTTGCCTGCCAACGTCAGCGCGTTGTTCGTGGCGCGTAGATTCAGACACTTGGAAGTCCCGTCCGTGCCAGCGACGCCCCCTCGGCCCGCCACCGAGGTCAGTTCTTACCCACCAACGACCCCAGGGGGTGGTGTCGCCCGGGACAGGGAGGGTCAAACGTGACCGATGCGCTGAATTGCAGGGGAATCACACACTTTGGCTACGCAACGATTGCGGGATTGCGGTGCGGCGATGCACGACCTGCGTCCCTCCCGAGCTCACTTCCGGAGGATCTCCCGAAACGCCTGGTAGACGGGGTCCAGCACCCGCGACACGTCGTCGACCGCGGTCACGTCGAACGCAAATGTTGCTTCGGCGAGCCGTCCCATCGAGAACAGGTAGAGCGCGCGGAGTCTATCGCAGAGCTCGGGCGCGTGCCTGTTGTCGAGGGTCACCGCGAACTCGTCCAGGATGGCGTGCGCCCGCTGGAGGCGCTCCGCGAACACCGAACGGTCGCCACGCTTGTGGGCGGCGCGCGCCTCGTCGAGGAAGCGATAGACGCCGTCCCACAGCATGAGGAGCACTTGCTCGCGAGAGCTCGTGGTGACCTGGACCGAGCGGTAGCGGGCGACGGCGGCGTTCATCTGTCTATTCCTTCCAATCCTGTGGGCGTCAGGGTCACTTGAAGTTCCAGCCACCGATGTTGCTGAGCGCGCTCGCCTGCGTCTTGTAGGCGCTGGCGGTCATCTCGAGCTGGGTGAACTGCTTGCGCAGGCGCTCCTCGGTCTTGTCGAGGCGCAGCTGCAGAGCGGTCTGGTCGTTGCCGATCTGCTTCGTCAGCGCGTCGAGCGCGGCGAGGCGACCGGTGAAGGGAGCCTGGTCGCCGGTCACCAGGCCGTCGACGGTCGAAGAGAAGCTCTTCATCGCGCCGGTCGCGCCGGTCGTGGCGTCGGTCACGAACAAGCGGGCCACGACGTTCGGGTCGGTGGCGAGCGCGGTCGCGAACTTGGTCGCGTCGAACTGCAGCTTGCCGTCGCGGTCGGTCCCGAGGCCGACGCTGCCGAGCGTCGTGTAGCGACCGGTCGTGCCGGCGACGGGGGTCGAGATGAGGGAGCTGATGCGGTCGAGGGTGGTGCGGATGGCGACGTCCCCCGAGAGCAAGGAGTTCGACGCCTTGCCCGTGCCGTAACCCGCGGCGCTGTGCCCCGTGTTGACGATGTCGTTGTAGGCGCTGACGAACGTCTCCAGCTTCTTCTGGACCGCCGTGGGATCTCCCGCGACCCGGACCAGCGCGCTGCTCGTGGTCTTGGTCAGCGCGAGACTCACCCCGGGGATCACCCCGGTGACGAGGTTCGTGCTGCGAGTGACGTCGATGCCGTCGACCTTGAGCTTGGCGTCCTGCGCGGTCTGGTAGGGAGCTCCGGTGAGCCCCAGCGAGAAGCCTGTCTCGCCGAAGGTCACCGCGTTGGCGGCGCCCGTGTCGAGCCCGCGGACCTGCAGGCGGTAGCTGGAGCCGTCGTAGATGACGGCCGCGCCCACCCGGGCTCCGCTGGCGTTCAGCTTGGTGGCGATCGAGCCGAGCGAGTCGGCGGCATCGATCGTGACGTTGGTGACCGTTCCGCCGATGGTCATCGAGAGCGTGCCGGCCATCCCGAGCGCGGTGCTGTCCGACGCCGACGTCGTCGAGTACGAGCGCTGCTCACGGGCGAGCTGAGTGACCGACACGTCGTAGGTCCCTGCGGATCCCGTGCCACTCGTGCTCGCGACCACGGCGGCGTCGCTCGAGGTCGCGACCAGGGAGGAGAACCCAGCTGGGTCGGACAGGGCATCGGCCGCGGTCTTGAGGGCGCTGAGCTTGCTGGACATCGCGCTGATCGTCGCCCGGGCGCCGGCCACCAGGTTCGACTTGGTGCTGAGCGCGTCGTAGGGGACCCGCTCCGCCGCCATCAAGCCTGTGATCAGCGCGTTGGTGTCGAGGCCCGTCGCCAGGCCCCCGAACGTGATTCCCGCCATGGTGTCCTCCGCGGCTCTCTGAACGGCCGACCCCCCCTACCCTTGAGGATTCGCGGTGCGATTACTTGAGGAGGCTCAGCGCGAGCTGCGGGGCCTGGTTCGCTTGCGACAAGACGGCGGCGCCGGCCTGGGCGAGGACCTGGGTGCGGGACATCTGGGAGGACTCCTCGGCCACGTCGACGTCGCGGATGCGGCTGTTGGCGGCGGAGAGGTTGTTCTTCATCGACTGGATGTTCTGCACCGTCGTCTGCAGGCGGTTCATCGCGGCGCCGAACGTCGCGCGCTTGGTCGAGACCGTCGCGATCGCGGTGTCGATGGCGGTGATCGCCGTGCCCGCATTGACGGCCGAAGTCACGTCCGTGCCGGCGACGCCGAGCGTGGACGAGGTGAGGCCTCCGAAGGTCACCGACACCTGGTCCGCGGCGGTCGTGCCGATGCCGACCTGGAAGCTCACGGTGGTGGTGCCGTTGAGGAGCGCCGTGCCGTTGAACGACACCGACTGCGCCATGCGGTCGATCTCTGCCGTCAGCTGCTGGAACTCGACGTCCAGGTTGCCCCGGTCGGTCGCGGTGTACGACCCGTTGCGGGCCTGCATCGCGAGCTCCCGCATGCGGGCCAGCATCGCGCCCACCTGCGACGACGCGCCGTCGGCGGTCTGCGACATGCTGATGCCGTCCATCGCGTTGCGCTCGGCGACGGCGTAGCTGCGGATCTGCGCCGTCATGCTGTCGCTGATGCCGAGACCGGCGGCGTCGTCCGCGGCGGAGTTGATGCGGAAGCCGCTCGAGAGGCGCTGGAACGAGGTCTGGAGGGAGTTCTGCGTCTTGGACAGGTTCGACTGGGCCATGAGCGACGAGACGTTGGTCTGGATGTAGAGAGCCATGGGGTGTCTCCTTCTTGGAGTCTTGCGCGACGAACCGCCGCGCCGGGGGCGTCATGCCCTTCGATGAGATGGAACGCCCCGTCCCCGGATCCCTTGAGCTCTTCCTCCGTGGGACCGAAAAGACACAAAAAAGCCTCCGGCCAGGAGATGGGGTCTCCCGGCCGAGGCTTCGTCACGCGGACCGCCCCTGGGAGGCGGCCACGGTTCGCTGGGTCAGCGGAGCAAGCTGAGCGCGAGCTGCGGGGCCTGGTTGGCCTGGGCGAGCACCGCGGCGCCGGCCTGCGACAGCACTTGCTGGCGAGACATGGCGGCCGTCTCTTCTGCGACGTCGACGTCCTTGATGCGGCTGTTGGCGGCCGACAGGTTCGTCTTCATCGACTGGATGTTGCCGATCGTGGACTGCAGCCGGTTGACGGCCGCGCCGAACTTCGCGCGGGTGGACGACACGGAGCTGATCGCGGTGTCGATCGCGGTGATCGCCGAGCTCGCGTTGGCGGCCGTGTCGACCGCGCTGCCGCTGACGCCGAGGGTGGTGGCGGTCAGGCCGCCGAACGCCACGGAGACGGTGTCCGAGGCCGCCGTACCGATGCCGACCTGGAACGCGACGGTGGTCGTGGCGTTCAAGAGGGACGTGCCGTTGAAGCTGGTCGACTGGGCGATACGGTCGATCTCGGACTTGAGCGCCGTGAACTCGGTGTTGAGGTTGGCGCGGTCGTTCGAGGTGTAGGAACCGTTGGCCGCCTGGACGGAGAGTTCTCGCATGCGGCCGAGGAGGCCGCCGACTTGGGCCGACGCGCCGTCGGCGGTCTGCGCCATCGACACGCCGTCCATGGCGTTTCGCTCGGCGACTCCGTAGGACCGAATCTGGGCGCTCATGGAGTCGCTGATTCCGAGGCCTGCGGCGTCGTCGGCCGAAGAGTTGATGCGGTAGCCGCTCGACAGGCGAGCGAAGCTGGTCTGGAGAGCGTTCTGCGTCTTGCTCAGGTTCTGCTGTGCACCGAGTGACGCGACGTTGGTCTGGATGTAGAGAGCCATGGGGTAGCTCCTTCGTGGAGTGTCGCTTCGCGAGAGCGGGATGCTCTCGCTGGGGCGGGGGCTTCGTTTCCCCTCGGGGGGTGGAACGGACCTCCGCCACGACCCTGCAGGGTGCGGCCCATGTTTCTCGGATGTGACTGGTTTTGCCGGGCGTTTCAGCCCTTGCGCGTGATGTCGTCTCGAGTGCTACCCATCGACTGGGGCGAGGATCCGGGTCATCGCCTGCCCGACCAGCGCGTCGAGTCTTCCGACCAACGCACTATCCGGCAGGTTCAAGGGTGGTGGTTCCAGCGCCCTCGGCTGTATCCCGAGCGGTGCTGGCATCGGCGGCGCACCGGCGGCCTCGGTGTAGAGGCTCGTCAGCGCCTTGGTGTAATCGACTTCACTGGCCGTGTAATACCCCTGCGCCTTGAGCGCGTGGGCGAAGCCGCGAACGTCACCGACCTCTGCTGCGTCCCATGAACGGCCGAACCGGCCGCGCAGCGTGGCCACGTAATCGAGCGCACCTTCGTCCAGGCTCCCGTAGGCACGGAACCCGTCGACGATCTCGACCTGCTTCCCGTCGATGACCTCCTTGGTGTGACACTTGGCGGTGAGACCGGTGGGTCCACTGCCTTTGATTCCCCCGAAGTTCCAGTTGTACATGTGCTGACCGCGGCCGGTCTCGAGCGAGGCCTGCGCGGTCAGCGTGTCGACGAGCTCCTTGGGCGCGCTGCCGTGGAGCTTCTCGCAGGCCCGGGCGATGGCTCCGCGGAGCTCGCCGACCGTGGCCTTCGTGCGCGTGGGCTCGACCTCCTTCGCCGACGCCTTCTTGGGCGCGGCGGCCGGCGCCGACGCCGCGATGGGCGCGGCCTTCGGCAGGGCGGTGGTCAGGGCGGGGATGCGCACGGTGTTTCTCTTCTTGTTCTTTGCTAGTTCAATGCCAGTTCAGACAGAGGGGACGACGGTGACGACCTTGCGGTCGGCCTCGCGAAACGCGTCGATCGCGCGCTGGAAGGCGTCGAACGAGCGCTGGGCGGTGACGAGGTCGGTCATCGCGTGGACGACGGGGGCGTTCGATTGCTCGAGCGCGCCGACCTCGAGGGTCCCGGTGGCGACCCTGGGTGGGCCCGCGGCGGGCGGGGCCGAGAGCACGCTCGCCCCCTCGTGGACCAGGACGCCGGGCTTGTCGAAGGTGACCAGGCGCAGGCGGCCGACGGTCTCACCCCCGACGGCCACGGCGCCGGTCTCGCCGATGGTGACGTTGCCTTCGCCGACCTTGATCGGCTTGCCGCCCTCGCCGAGGACGCGCACGCCGGTCTTCGTCTCGAGCCAGCCGTCCTTGCCTACCTGCAGGGAGCCGGCGCGGGTGTAGCGCTCGCCGTTCTTGGTCGACACGGCGAGGTAGGTGTCCTTGGGGAGCGCCACGTCGAGCGGCTGTCCGGTCTTCTCCACCGGGCCCTCCGTCGAGTCGAGCGCGGTGCCGTCGACGTTGGTCAGGTGGTAGCCGGCCTTGGGGCCGGACTTCGACAGCACCTCCTTGAACACCGGACGCTGGCGCTGGTAGCCGTGCGTCGAGGCGTTGGCGAGGTTCTCGGCGGTCGACTCGAGGAGCTTCTCCTGCGCGACGGCTCCGCTGAGCGCGACGTAGATCCCCGTGGCCATCAGTCCCTCCCGATCGCGGCGCGCAGCCGGTGGATGGCCTCGGTGTGCAGCTGGCAGACCCGCGACTCGGAGACGCCGAGCACGGCGCCGACTTCCTTCAGGCTGCACTCCTCCTGGTAGTAGAGCGCGAGCAGCTGCTGCAGGCGCTCGGGCAGGGTGGGGATGGCCTCGGCGACCGCCTCGGAGAGCGAGCGCTTCATCACCTCGGCCTCGGGTCCGACCGTCTTGCTCTCGAGGGTCTCGTGGTCGATCTCGACCATCTCGAGGTGCGCCATGCCCGCGATGCTCAGGCGCTGCAGGCAGCTCCGGTACTCCTCGACGTCCATGTCGAGCGCCTTCGCGATCTCGGTCTCGTCCGGTGGACGACCGAGCTGCTTCTCGAGGCCCGCGATGGCCCGCGCGAGGCGCCGAGAGGCGTTGCGCATCTCGCGGGCGTTGGGCTCGAACGAGCGCAGGTAGTCGAGCATGGCGCCCTTCACCCGGTGCGAGGCGTAGGCCTCGAGCTCGTTCTGCGGCATGGTGGCCGGGGATCGCGAGAGCGCTTCGGCGAGCCCCACCCAGCCGGCGCCGATGAGGTCGTTGATGGTGATGTGACGCGGGACGCGGCGCGCGAGGCGCATGGCGATGCGGCGGACCATCGGCAAGAATCGCTCGTAGTCGTCGCGCGTGAACGCGCGGCGCTCCTGCTGACCCGGGCGGGGCAAGGCAGCCACGCTCATGAGGCCTCCTTCAAGGACGATGCGGGTGCGGCCGGCGACAAGAGGTCGACGATCGCGGACGTGGTGGCTTCGCGCAGGTCCTCGGGAACGCGCTGGCCGTTGCAGAGGATCGCGACCGGGAGGCGCGTCGCGGAGGCCATGTGCAGCACTCCGGCGGGGGCTTCGGTCTCGTCCAGCTTGGTCACGCACAGAGCATCTGCACGGAGCGGACCAAAGACGCGGGCGAGGCGCTGGGCGTCGACGGCGCGCGTGGCGGCGGTCGCGCAGAGGATGACGTGGCGCTCGCGCCCGGCAATCGGCCGCGCGAGCAGGCCCTCGACGCCGTCCGGCACGGGCGGGCGACCCGAGGTGTCGACCATCACCGCGGCCTCGTTCGCGCCCTCGATGAGGCCCGCGAGCTCCTCGGCGGTGTGCGCGACCGCGAATCGCGCGCCGATCAGGTGGGCGAAGCGCTCGAGCTGGTCGATCGCGCCGACCCGGAAGCCGTCGCACGAGATCAGCAGCACGGACCGGTTGCGCTCGAGGCGCTCGCGGGCGGCGAGCTTCGCGAGCGTCGTGGTCTTGCCGACGCCCGACGGCCCGATGACGGCCGTCAGCGTCTTGCCGCGGGCGGCGAGCGGGCCCGGGCAGGTGCGCACCTCGGCGGCGATCCCGGCGCGCAGCAGCGCGAGCTGGGCCCGCGGGCTCTCGGCCCCGCGCATCGCGCGCGACAGGCGCTTGGCGGCGGGCCCCTCGACCCCGAGCGCGACCAGGTGCTTGCTGGTCGCGTCGCGGCGGTGGGACCCGCGGGGCACGAGGGCCTCGAGGGTCTCGCGCATCGCGCCGACGTCGGCCTCGAGGGCGGAGAGCTCGTGCGCGGGCTGGGAGAGCGCCGCCTTCACCTCGCGGAGCTCGCGGCGGACCTCGGCGCGCAGCGCGCCGAACTGCTCGTCGAGCTCCTTGGTCGGCTCGGCCGCGTAGGCGGTGAGCGCGAACGGGGTTCGACGCTGCGACGACTCGTCGGCCGTGGGCTCCTTCTCCTCGAGCGTCGCGTCGACCTCCCAGCAGGCGGCGCCCACGAGGCCGCGCAGGCCGGTCAGCGGGACGCGTCGGGTGGCGACGATCGCGGCCTCGTCGCCGAGCGCAGCGCTCGCCATCGATCGGGCTTCTTCGAGCGTGTTTCCGCGGAAGGTTCGGGGGGTCATCGACGGTCACCTCTCGGTTGCGAGGGGGGGAGGGCGCGGAGGGTCTCGACCACGCGCAGGGGGACGAGCGGGTCGATCTCGCGGTACGAAGCGACGAACAGGTGGGGGATGCGGCGCTCGAAGATGGCGCGCACGTAGCGCCGGATGTCGGGCGGAGAGAGGACGAGCGGCGTCGTGCCGAGGCTCGTGAAGGTCTGGGCGGCGGCCTCGGCGCGGGCGACGAGGTTCTGGGTGATGGCCGGGTCAATCGGGCGCGGCAGGCCGGCGGCGATGTCGCGCAGCGAGCTGCGGAGCGCATCCTCCACCTGCGGATCGAGGGTCATCGCGGCGATGGTCCCGTCGGGGCGGCGGAAGCGAGCGGTGATGTGGGGAGAGAGGCGTTCGCGCACGAGCTCGGTCAGCTGCTCCACGTCCTTGGTCTGCGAGAGGCACTCGGAGAGGGCCTCGAGGATGGCGCGCAGGTCGCGGATGCTCACGCCTTCGCGGACCAGGTTCTTCAAGATGCGGACCAGGTCGCCGAGGGGGATGGCGTTGGGGATCAGATCGTCGACCAGCTTGGGCGCGGTCTTGGCGAGCACCTCGAGGAGCTGCTGCACCTCCTGGCGACCGAGCAGTTGGTGGGCGTGGGTGCGCAGGAGCTCGCCGAGATGGGTCGCCATGACGGTGGCGTGGTCGACGACGGTGTACCCGAGGGCCTCGGCCACCTCCTTGTCGCGGACGGCGATCCACAGCGCGGGCATGCCGAACGTGGGGTCTTCGGTGCGTTCGCCCTCGAGCTGCGGCGCGCTGCCGGAGGGGTCGATCGCGAGCAGGCGACCGCCGCGGAGCTGCGCGGAGGCGACCTCGTTGCCCGACACGAGCACGCGGTAGGCCGCAGCCGGCAGCTCGAGGTTGTCGCACACGTGCACCGGGGGAACGACGATGCCCACCTCGCGCGCGAGCTGGACGCGCAGGGCGCCCACGCGGTCGAGGAGGGTGCCGCCGGCCGCGGCGTCGGCCACCGGGACCAGCTCGTACCCGAGCTCGACGCTGAGGAGGTCGAGGGTGAGCGCCTGCTCCACGTCCTCGGCGCTGCCGCGGGGCGGCGCGGCCTGGCCGGGCTGCGCGGGGGAGCCGACCAGCGCGGCGGCGTTCTCGCGCTTGGTGATGCGGCGCGCGGCGAACCACAGGCCACCGGCCAGCACGAGGCAGGGGAGGGCGGGCATGCCGGGCACGAGCGCGAGGGCCGTCAAGATTCCGGCGGTCAAGGTGACGGCCGGCCGACGCTGCAGGAGCTGCTGCCCGAGCGCCTGACCGAGCTGGCCGCCGGTCGCGCTGCGCGTGACCACGATGCCGGACGCGGCCGACATCAGGAGGGCCGGGATCTGCGAGGCGAGCGCGTCGCCGACGGACAGGACCGAGAAGGTCTCGGCGGCCTGGCCGATCTCCATCCCGCCGGTGACGCCGAGGATGAGGCCGCCGACGAGGTTGATGCCGGTGATGAGGAGACCGGCGATGGCGTCGCCGTGGACGAACTTGCTGGCGCCGTCCATCGCGCCGTAGAAATCGGCCTCGCGCTCGAGGTTGCCGCGGCGGGTGCGCGCCTGGTCGGGGGTGAGGTTGCCCGACTGCAGGTCGGCGTCGATCGCCATCTGCTTGCCGGGCATCGCGTCGAGGGTGAACCGCGCGGCGACCTCGGCCACGCGGCCCGCGCCCTTGGTGATGACCACGAAGTTGATGACCACCAGGATGAGGAACACCACGAGGCCGACGAGCACGTTGCCCTCGACCACGAAGCGGCCGAAGGCCTCGACGACCTCGCCCGCGGCGCCGTGGCCCTCGCTGCCGTGCAGGAGGATGAGGCGCGTCGTCGCGACGTTCAGCGAGAGGCGGAGCAGGGTGGCGACGAGCACGAGGGCGGGGAAGGCCGAGAGCTCGAGGGGCTCCTTGATGAACAGGGCCGTCAGGAACACGCCGATCGCGAGCGCGAGGGAGAAGGAGAGGAGCACGTCCAGGAGCGCCGCCGGCAGCGGCAGCACCATCATCAGGACGATCCCGATGATGCCGAGGGGGACGATGAGGTCGGGCTTGTCGACCTTGTTCGTCTCTGCGGTGGTGGAGCTCACGCCCGCTGTCTACGCACGTCCCGTGCCGACGCCCCGCGGAGGGCGAAGACGAAGGCGAGGATGCGCGCGACGGCGAGGAAGTGCTGCTCGGGCACCGGCTTGCCGATGGCCACCTCGGCGTCGAGGGCGCGCGCGAGCGCGCGGCTCTCGAGGATGGGGATGCCGTGCTTCCGCGCGATCCGGCGGATCTGGAGCGCGAGCTCGTCGTGCCCCTTGGCGACGACCACCGGCGCGCGGTCCTTCTTGCCGTAGCGGAGCGCGACCGACACGTGGGTCGGGTTGGTGACGATGACGCTCGCGTCCTTGACGTTGTTCAGGGCCCGCTGCTTGGCCATGGCGCGAGCGCGGGCCTTTTGACGGGCCTTGAGCTTCGGATCGCCATCCTGTTGACGCATCTCGTCCATCAGCTCCTTGCGGGTCATCTTCATCTGCTTCTCGAGCGAGAGGCGGTGCTGCAGGTAGTCGCCACCGGCGATGATCGCGAGCGCGAAGAGGACGGCGAGCAGGACGCGGACGGCGATGGTGGCGAGCTCGTGCGCGCTCGCGGCGATGGGGAGATCGGCGAGCCGCATCACCTTGGGCAGCTCGAGCAGGAGCACGCGGTAGCCGACGTAGCCCGCGAGGACGACCCGCAGGCTGCTGCCGATCAGCTCGGTCGCGGCGTGCTTGGGCGACAGGATCTCCATCAGCTTGGCGAAGGGGTCGAGGCGCTCGGGCTTCGGTGCGACGAGGTCGAGATCGATGCGGATCCCGGCCTGCGCGAACCCGACGAGCAGCCCGCCCACGCTCGCGGCGATCGCCGCCGGGATCACCAGGGCGCCGAGGGTCATGGCGGCGGCGCGCAGCGGGGTGGCGTCGCCGCGGGAGAGCGCGTCGAGGTCGCCGAAGGTGTGCACCGTGAGGTGCGAGATGGCCTGGGTGAGCGCGCCGCGGCTGCCCGCGATGACGGCGATCACCGCGGCCGCGGCCACGATCCCGCTCGCGTCGCGCGAGCGCGCGAAGCGGCCCTCCTTCCGGAACTGCTCCCTTCGGGCGTCTGTTGCGTCGTGTGTGCGGTCCTCGTCGGACACCGTGGGAGGAATGCCGAGCAAGGGTCACGCCGCGGCTCGGCGCGCATGTTGCTGGGGACGCGGGCATGGTTCGTTCTGTCCTGTCGGGGCTGTCGGTGTGCTTGGTGATGGGGTGCTCGTCGCCCGGCTTCGAGGTCGGCGCGAGCGCGGCCGAGGACGGCGCGCCTCCCGACTCTACTTCTCCTCCCTCGGACCTCGGCGCCGACGTCGCGCCCGACGAGGGCGCCTCCGACGTCGCCGTCGACACGACGATCCCCGACACGGGCCCCACCGCGTGCAAGTCGGAGATCCCGGCGGTGGGCTGCGTCGAGGGCGGGGTCGCCCCGATCCTCGACCGCCCGGGCAGCGGCACGGGGCTGCCGCTGCTCGCGGAGAAGACCGCGCACCGGCTCGACTTCGTCCTCGGGGCGGCGGGCCGCATCGACTCCATCACCGTGCGCTTCTCGAACCGCTCGGCCGCGACGGCGTTCGGTGGGCCCGATGGCACGGTGACGGCCGAGGTCTCCTACGTGCCCTGCGCGGCCCCGGCGATCCCCTGGGTGCCCCTCGGCACGGTGAGTCTCGACGGCGCGCTCGTCGGCCTCTCCGCGACCTTCGCGCTGAAGACTCCGCCCCTGCCCGCGGGCGCGCACATCGTCGTCGTCGTCAGCACGACGTCGAAGGCGTGGGTGTGGGAGCTCAAGACCTCGGCGGCGACGCCGGACGCCGCGTGGGCGATCCGCACGGGTACGACCGCTTGGACGCCCTCGACGAAGCTCGGCGACGTGACGGTCTCGGCGCGCGCCTGCGGGACTTGACCCTCGCGCCGGGATTGCGGAACGTCCGGCGTGGTCGACCTCCGCGCCTATGGCCTCGCGCACGCGCTCTCGGTGCCCGACGGCGCGCGGGTCGGTCGGGTGCGCACCCAGCACCGCATCGACTGGGAGATGGTCACGGCCGCGGGTGACGTGCGCGCGCCGCTGCCGAACCGCAAGGCCGAGCGCCCCGGGGTCGGCGACTGGGTCGTGCTCGCCGACGACGTCGACGTCATCACCGCGGTGCTGCCCCGCAAGAACGCGCTCGTGCGGCGCGCGGCGGGCCTGCGCGAAGAACCACAGCAGCTCGCCGCCAACGTGGACGCCTGCTTCGTGCTGGTGCCGCTGTCGGGGCCGCCGAACGTCAAGCGCATCGAGCGCTACCTCGCGCTCGTGCTCGACGGCGGGAGCGTGCCGGTCGTCGTGCTCACCAAGAGCGATCTCTGCGCGTCGATCGACGAGGCCATCGCCAGCGTGCGCACGGTGAGCGGCGACGCGGCCGTGCACGCCATCTCGGCGCAGACGGGGCAGGGGATGGCGGCGCTGGAGCCGTATTTCTCGAACGACGCGACGGTCGCGCTCCTCGGCGCGAGCGGCGTCGGCAAGTCGTCGCTCGTGAACGCGTGGATGGGCGAGGAGGTCCTCGACATCGCCGCCGTCCGCGAGAAGGACCAGAAGGGCCGACACACGACGACGCGCCGCGAGCTGTTCGTGCGCCCGGCCGGCGGCGTGGTCATCGACACGCCGGGCACGCGCGAGGTGGGGCTCTGGGACGCGGACGAGGGCGTCGACGACGCCTTCGTGGAGATCGTCAGCCTGGCGGCGGGGTGTCGGTTCGGTGACTGCGCGCACACGGTGGAGCCGGGGTGCGCCGTGCGTGCTGCGGTGGCGCGCGGCGAGCTCGAGGCCGAGCGGGTGGAGCGGTATCTGCGCGTGCGCGCGGGCACGGCCAGCCGGGCCGCGCGCGTGGGCCGCGCCAAGCGGCGCTGACTCCTCACACCTTCCAGAGTCGGAGCGATCGGCCGTCGGTGCGGACCTGGGCGCCGCGGAACGCCTCGGCCTCCGCCTTGGCGTCGGCGCCACCGAGGCGCGGCAGGGTCACCCTGACCTCGGTCTTGCCCGCCTCGGCGAGCGCCGCCAGGTGCCGGGTGAGGTCGCCCTTCTCGTAGCGTCCGCGGCCGAAGACGAGGTCGACGCGCGGCTCGTCGCGGAGCACACGCGCGCACCAGCCCTCGTGGGTGGGCTCCACGAACGCGGTGGGGCCGCCGAGGACGAAGCGCGCCTCTCGCACGCGGCCACTCGCGACCGGCTCCAGGGCCTCGGACAGCTTCTTCACGCCGAACACGAGCACGACGTCGAGGCCGAGCCGCGCGCCGAGCGCGAGCGCCTGATCGGGTGGGTACCAGTGCACCGAGGTGCCGACGAGGCGCAGCGACGGGAACGCGGAGAGCTTCTCCTCGGGCATCCAGCTCCGCTCGCCGAGCGCGGTGATGCGCGGGTACGACCCGGTCAGCTCCTTCACCAGCTGCTCTACGCCGAAGGAGTAGAGCACGAGGGTCCGCAGAGAGAGAGCCTTCCCGAGCAGCTGGTCGAGTGCCTGGCCGTGGTAGCCCAGGTAGTCGGCCGCCTCGAGGTGCAGCTCCTCGACCGTGCACCACTCCGGCGCGTCGACCGAGGCGAGCAGCTGCGGGGCCCTCGTCTTGAGGTGGACGCTCGCGAGGAAGCCGCGCTCGAAGTGGCGCGCCGATCGCTTCGCGCCCGGCAAGGGACCGGTCCACGCGTCGACGTGGGCGTCGAGCAGCTGCGCCGCGCGCTTGTGGGCCGACGCATCGGCGCGCTCCTCGGCGATCGCGGTCGCGAGCGCGATGTACTCGCCGCGGGGGTCGCCGACCGTGAGGAGCGCGTCGGCGAGCACCTGTCTGCGCTCGTCGCTCGGCTCGCTCCGGAAGGCGCGCCAGATCGCGTCGACGTCGACGGGGGGCCGCGCGTCGCCGTTCGCCTCGGCGAGGAGCGCGGCTGGCGCGTCGCCGCGCCCCGGCCCGCCGTGACGCGAGGCCACTTCCTTGGCGCGACGATGGAACGGGCTCGAGCCGAGGGAGTCGTATTGGGTCTCGATCTCGGGCAGCGCGGTGGCGATGCGTGGATCGGGCCCGAATCTCGCGAGCGCCTCCACCCGCGCGAGCGCGACCTTCCACGCCCCTGGCCACGGCGTGCCGAGGAGACGGTCGACGTCGCCCGGGTCTTTCCGGGCCGCGAGCGCGAGCCACGCACCCTCGAGCTCGCCCTTGGACTTCGCCTTCAGCACGCCGCGCTGCCTCGCCGCCTCGGCGCCGAGCCGCGCGATAGGCGGCTCGAGCGCGCGATCGCGCGTCTCTGCGTACGCGTCGAGCAAGCGCGTGAGCAGCTCGCTCGCCTTGGTTGCCGGGACGGCGGGAGAAGCCCCTTCGCCACCGAGGGCCGCGAGGGCCTCGTCGAGCCGCTGCAGGCTCTTCTTGTCCGCGCCCTCCCTGGCGCGCGCGATCGGCTCCCGGGCACGCCTGCCGAGCTTCTGAGCGAGCCGGAGAGCGGCCCCGCGAGCGAGCGCCTGATCGCTGACGAGACCGATCGGTAACACTTCGCAGAGCTCGTCGGGTGGCGTCGCCATCGCGGCGACCTGCTCGATGTACTTCCACTGCCGCTTCGTGGTCGGCACCCCGGCGCGCACGCCGGCGGCGAAGGCCGACAGGACGAACGGCGCGGGCTCGACGGCGCGCTGCCACCCCATGATCTGCACGATGCTGTCGCTGCCGTCCCCGAACATGCCCATGCCGACGAGCCAGCCCAGCTGTTCGGCGGGCAGGGCCACGGGGTGGTGGCGCAGGAGCGCGTAGTTGGTGCCCGGCTCCCCACGGAGCCACGCGACGGCCGCGCCTCGGCCGGCCCGCGCCTCGGCGATCAGCGCCCGCACCGACGCGGGCATGAAGGGCTCGAACGGCGTCGGATCGACCGGCTTGCTCACGTGGCCATGGTACCTCGAAGGAGGACGGCCACGGGATGGAGGGACACGTCTACTCGCCGACGAGGCACGATCAAGCCGCTTCGCTCGAACACATTCGCGAAGGTGCTCGCCGATGGCAGCGGCACGCCTGATTTGGCCTGTTGGAGCGCCGCTCGCAACTTGCGAGGCCCCCCCATCGAGGGTGCTCCTTGCGAGCCGCGACGATGGCCTTCTCGAGCGACGGAGCCACCGCCGACGGGCTGGTCTTCGGCGTCGCGAACGGTCCCCGACCTCGCACGTCGAGAGGTACCGGTCGCGCCACTTGTAGGCGGTCTTCCGGCTGATGCCGAAGCGACGACAGAGCTCGGTCATCCCTGCCTGCTTCTCTAGGCAGGCGTCCACGAACTCCTGTCCTCACCTTCACGAGTGACTTCTCCTTCCAGGGCAAGGCCACCTCCTTGCCGCAACTGTTACCCATGTCCTTGGACAGAAGAACGGGCCGCACCCATGTGCCCGCACGAACCGTCACCCATGTCCGTACACCGGCCCCTGACGGTGGCGCGCCGTTGACATCGGATGCGAATGAGCTACGCTCAATCAAGTGTCGAGAAGAGCCAGACCCCCGGAGCAGCTCGAGCTCTCCCGCACGGGCGGGTGGGGTGGGCGTCGCCCCGGTGCCGGCCGCAAGCGCATCGCACCGCGGCCGCTCGTCCCCCACCGCCCGCGGCCGCCGCACGTGGGCTGGGCGCCCGTGCACCTCACCCTCCGGTGCATGGCGGGCTTGCCCTCGCTGCGCTCGATGGAGGTGTTCCCGGCGGTCGTCGCGGCGCTGCGCGCGTCGCAAGGCGTTGCGTTCCGCGTGGTCCACTTCTCGGTGCAGGACAACCACGTGCACCTGCTGGTGGAGGCGAACGACTCCAGCGCCCTTCGGGCGGGAGCGCGCTCGCTCGGCGTGCGCCTCGCGCGCGCGATCAACCGCGCCTGTGGGCGCCAGGGCCGGGTGCTCGACGACCGGTACCACACCCGCGCCCTCCGCACGCCGCGCGAGGTCCGCTTCGCGCTCGCGTACGTGCTGTTCAACTTCAAGAAGCACCAGGTGCGCGTGCCCACGCGGCTCGATCCGTGCTCGTCGGCGCCGTGGTGCGACGGCTTCCGCGCCCAGCCGGGAGCCACTCTCGAGGGCGCGCCCGTCGTCGCACCCCACACCTGGCTCGCGCGCGTCGGCTGGCGGCGCCACGGCTTGCTGTCGCCCGACGAACACCCTGCTTGACCCGTGTGCGTGCGACACGCGCCTTCGCGGCCCCCCTCGGCCGTGGCACGATGGGGCATGCGTCGCGCGCTGCTCGCGGTCCTGCTGGTCGGCTGCGGGAGCTCCGCGGAGCCGGCCGTCACGCCCGACGCCGAGAGCGACACCAACGCGGCGACCGACGCGGTGCCCGACGGCGTCGTCGAGACCGATGGCAGCGACACGGCCCCGACCGACACCACGCCCGACGCCCCCGCCTTCGTCCACGCGCCCAACGTCAACGCGGTGCTCGACGGCACCACGCTCCTCCCGCTCTACCCCGCGAAGGGCCCCGGCCACGTCGCCTTCCGCCGCGCCGCCGACGTGGTCACCGCGCTCCGCGAGGACGGCACCGTGCTCTACACGGCCAAGGTCCGCGCGGGCGCGCTCTTCGGCGGGTTCGACGTCGACGGCGACGGGTTCCCCGACTTCGGCGTGGCCGCGCGCGAGGACGCGGGCGAGGTCTGCGGCACGACCGCGATGCAGAACACGTGGCTCGATCTGCACGCCGGCGCGACCGGCGCGCTCCTCGCGGGCACGCCGAAGAGCAAGGACCTGTGCTGGACGTTCGGCACCACCATCTACCCGACCCAGCAGTGGACCGACCTCGGCGTGCTGTTCGGCGACGAGACCAGGACCGTGGCGCTCTCGCCCTACTACGCGAAGGTCGCCCAGTTCGCCACCTGGAGCGGCGCGGCGTTCACGTACCAGGAGCTCGACTACCCCTCGACCGCCGCGTTCGACCTCTACACCCAGGCCAAGACCAACGCGTACGGCACCGGCAAGCACACCGACAACCCACACGTCGCCAACGGCCTGGTGATGAAGGTCAAAGGCGAGCCGCGGCTCGTGTTCTTCACCTCGGGCCGGGTCGTGCAGTACGCCCTCGAAGGGCGCTCGGTCGGCCAGCTGCGCGTCGATCACCCGTTCCTCACCGCGGGTCGGACCGACCTCGTCGGGCGCGACTACGGCCTCGTCGCGCGCGACCCGGGCGACGAAGGCCTGCTCGCGCTCGTGTCCGGCACCTCGATCTACAGCGTCTACGCCGACATGGTCAGCGGCAAGATGGAGTTCGATCCGTGGGGTCAGATCGAGCGACACGTCACCGTGTACGACCCTGCGACCGACGCGCTCGACGACCGCTTCTACTCGTACGCGCACGACGGCGGCGACGCGAAGAAGTACGAGGGCCGCGTCGCCTACCCGGACCACCCTTTCCTGCGTCGCGCGGCGGGCCGATCGCGGCTCGTCTACAGCGTCTACGAGGGCGGTCACTGGTTCGTCCACGTGTCGGCGCCAGGCACCACCGCGGACGCCTGGAAGCTGCGTGGCGCCATCGTGTGGGACGTGCGTGACCTGGACGGCGACGGCGTCGACGAGGTGATCCTCTCGCCGGTCGAGCTACCGACCGACCCCGACGTGCCTGGCTACTACTTCCCCAGGTGGCAGACCCAGATCGCGCACCTCGCGGCGGACGAGAAGAGCTTCGTCGTCGGCAAGACGTTCGACGGCATCCCCGAGCTGGTCCCGTTCTTCCGCGACGCGCGGCGCACGACGAGCTTCTCGGCGCTCTACCCGGTGGCCACGGTCAGCGCCGTGGGCAAGCCGAAGCTCGTCCTGCGCAAGGTGGACGCTTCTCGCGCCCTGGTCGATCCCTAGTCCTGGCGTGGCCGCCATGACGAGTCGTCTAGCCTTTGATCAAGGCTAAAGTCGTGGCCGACCTGGGCCGTTCGAGCCCCTGTCGCTCGGGTCGACCGGGCGTTGGGCGGAGGGGTACGACATGGGACACGGTCTGGTCTGGCACTCGAAGGACTGCCAGGGGTTCCGAGCATTCCTCGAAGAGGCGACGAAGGTGGTCCACGCGATCGAGGAGGCCGCGTCCGATCGGGAGAAGGAGGCGCGGATGCTCCACACCCTCGGGTGCAACGCCGCGCGCTTCGGGTTCCCTGGCCTCGCCGAGTCCTGTGACGTCCTCGCGCGCCGCCTCGCCCGCGGCCTCGACGACCTCGGCACCCTCGAGCGCTTCGAGCTCTCCCACCGCTTCCATCAGGTGCTCGAGGCGTACCTGCCGCTCGACGAGGCGGCGACCGTCACGATCGGAGAGGACGAATACGCCGAGCTGCTCGACATGCTGGTCTCGGGGGCGCCGCGGCAAGCGCTGATCGCGCGGGTCGAGTCGCTCGCGCTCGCGCCGATCCACGGCCGGCTCGCGCGCTTCGCCGAGGACGCCGCCGCGCTCGCGGTCGCGCTCGGGAAGGCCACCGTCGAGACGCACGTGGAGACCCACGGCGCGCGCCACGACGAGCGTCGATTCGCGCCGTTCTGGAGCGCGTTCGTGCACGCGGTCGCCAACGCGGTCGAGCACGGCGTCGAGACGGAGGCGGAGCGGATCGCCGCTGGGAAGCCCCGGGCTGCGCGCCTCGAGCTCAACGCGGAGAGCCGCGGGGGCCGGCTGTTCGTCGAGCTCCGGGACGATGGCCGCGGAGTCCAGTGGAGCCGCCTCGCGGCGCGGGCCCGCGCGCTCGGCCTGTCGGTCCTCTCCGAACGAGACCTGTCCGAGGCGGTGTTCTGGGACGGGGTGTCGAGCTCCGACCCCGAGACCGGGCGAGGCCTCGGCCTCGGCGCGCTGCGCGAAGCCTGCGATGCGCTCGGCGGCACGGTGGAGATCGAGAGCCGGTTCGGTGTGGGCACCACGCTGCGCTGCGCATTCCCGCAGATCGGGCGGTGGCCGCGCGCGGCTCGATCGACGAGCGTGTTCCCCCCGCGGGCGCTCGACCGCCTCGTGCGCGACACCCTGCGCACCGGCGGCATGTAGCTCACCCGCAGTGGAACCACGCGGCCTTGCTCGCGGCGACGTCCACCGTCTTGGTGGAGCTCTCCTTCGACAGCGGCCAGCTCTCGCGGATCTTGCCCGTCGGCGTGTCGCGGCGCTCGAGCGTCACGGTCTCCTTGCCGACGCAGGCGAGACGCAGCTGAACGGTCGTCGCGGTCTCGGCGAGCACCGTCGCGCGCGCAGACGTTCGGCCCGCGGGTCGCGCCACGCCGCGGATGCGCAGTGCGTAGAACCCACCGGCGAGCGTGATCCCCTTCGTCGTGCTCTCGGTGACCCAGGTCTGCTCCGACCAGGTGGTGTTCACGAGGAAGCCCTTCGGGCCGTGGCCGACCACGAGGACGAAGTGGTCGAGCCCCCACTCGGGGTGACTCGTCGGGAGGATCTTCACGCCCGCGAACACGGGATCTCCCGCGTCGATCGCGTCGCGCAGGAACCCGGCGAAGCCGCCCTTCTTCTTGGGCACGTGGGTGTCGAACTCGACGCCGAGCCCGGCGAGCGCGACGGGCACGTCCTGCGAGTAGAGGTCGGGGTGCTTCGACTTGCCGGCGTCGTGGATCGCGCGCTGCGGGACCCACGCCCCGTGGTGCAGCAGCGCCTCCTGGATCGCGGTCTCGCCGCACCACCCGGACGGCGGCGCGTCCTTGTGCTGCGCGCGGTCGGGGATCGGCAGCGTGACGGTGGTCGCGACCGCGAGCAGCGACGCCCAGGCGCTCACAGCGCGAGCACCCACGCCGCCCACGCGCCGTCGAGCGCGGCGGGCGACTTGCCCATGACGCTCGTGAAGGCGAGCACGCCGTCCGGGTCCTTGCCGCGGTTGTCGCGCCACGCCTGGTAGAACGCCCACAGCTTGCCCTGCGACTCGAGCCACTGGCAGAAGTAGCGCGCGGTCGCGTAGTTCAGGCCCTCGCGCTCGCCGCGGAACTCCTTGTCGCTCATGGCGAACAGCGCGGGGAGGCTGGCGTGGGGGCGCAGGCTCTGCGCGCTCTTGAGCCCGGCGTGGCGGAAGTTCTTCTGACCGCGGATCTCGCCGTCCTTCGGCAGCGCGAAGGCCTCGTAGAGCGAGGCGAGGCCCTCGTTGAGCCAGTCCGGCGCGTTCGGGAAGTCGGCCTCGACGATCGGGTGCACGAGCTCGTGGGTGAGCGTGCCGATCCCCGGCCCGACGTTCATGACGATGGTGCGGTCGTCGGGCCCGTAGAACCCGTAGGGCGTGCCGCACGCCTTGCCCGAGCGCGCCTTGCAGTACGCCTCGTACGGCGCCGCCGTCTCGAACAGCAGCACCGACACCGCGCGCGCCGGGCGCTTGTCGAAGCGCTTGTTGTAGTAGGCGGCGAGGGCCTTCCTCGTGACGACCGCCGAGCTGCCGAGCGCGCCCGACGGCGCCGCGACGAGGAACACCCCCTCGACCACCTCGAACTTCGTTTGTTTGCCGAGTTTGTTGCGCAGGAGGGCCTTGCGATCCTCGAGGTCGGCCGCGAGGTCGTACGGCGGCGGCTTCGGGGGCTCGGGCTCCGCGACGGCGGGCGGCGCGCTCGAGGCGCTCGGCACCGGGCTCGGCACCGCCACCACGGAGGGCGTGGCCTCTCGCTCCTTCGGCGGCGGGTGCGCACAACCGACCACGACCAGGGCCGAGCCCAGCAAACCCGCGCGGATCCGTTCCATGAAGACGCCTCCTCGCCCTCCATCGGCCGAGGGGCCGAGAGTGTGACGGCGAACGGTCGGACGCCTCTCTCGGCCGGATCTTGGCCGGCGCCTCAGCTACCGCACTTGCTCGCGCAGTCCGCCACCGCCGGGCATTCGCTCGGCCCGATGGCGGTGTCCAGGCACCCTCCACAGGCGACGTCGGCGCTCTTCTGCGCGGCGCACGCCGCGGCGCACGTGGAGTCGAGGCATTTGCACAGGCAGGCGCCGTAGTTCGGGCAGAGGCTCCCCGTGAAGTCTCCCTTGATCGCGCCGCTGCCGAAGCACGTGGCCGCGCCGCTGCACTTGCCGAGCAGACACGCGAGGCAGCTGTCGGCGCTGCACGCGCCGCCGGTGTCGCCCGTCGCGGTGCCCGTGTCACCGGCGTCGCCGGCCTTGTACGACTCGAGGTCGAGGATGCCGGTGCACCCCGCGGCCGTGACGACCAGGGTGAGGATCGGTCCGAGCTTCATCAGAACACCCCTCCGGCGACGAGCGCGCCGCCCCCCGGCACCCACGCCGGGCTCACCCACGCCGCGGTGGGCGCCGAGCGGTGTCGTGGGACGAGCACGTACCAGACGACGCCGCCCACGAGCAGCGCCGCGCCCACGCCGGTCACGATGGTCGCGCCGCTCGCGAGGCCCTTCGCGCTGTCGAGCGAGCCCTGCGTGTCGCAGAGCTTGGTGGTCTTGTCGCAGTGCTGATCGCGCGCCGCCTTGGCCGCGAACCCGAGCCCGAGGCCGACGCCCACGCCGACCACGCCGAGGCCCATGGAGACCATCGCGATCGTGCGCTGGGTGCCGCCGCTGCCCTCGCTCGGAGGGTCGACCGGCTTCGGGGGATCGACGGTCTTCGGCGGCTCCTTCGGAGGATCGGCGGCCTTCGGGGGCTCCTTCGGGGCCTCCTTCGGGGCCACCGTGGGCGCGACCGGCACGAGCTTGATCTCGAGCGACTTGCTCTCCTTCTCCGCGAGGGTCACCTCCGCCGTGAACGGCGTCACCCCGCTCGCCTTGGCCTTCACGACGTGCGGGCCCGGGTCGGCGTCGATCGCGACGTTCCACGCGGCGTTGGCGATCGGCTCGTCGTCGAGCTCGACGACCGTGTCCTTGGGCGCGTCCTTGGGCAGCACGAGCGTCAGGTGCGGCACGCGGGGCTCGAGCTTGGCGGCGGCCTCGAGCGCGGGCTTGGCCCAGGCCTTCTTCTCTGCGCTCGGGTCGGCGGCGGCGCGCGGCGCCAGCTCTCGGTAGTGACGGATGGCGCTCGCCACGAGCCCGAGCGACTCCTCGACCTGGGCCTGACCCTTCAGCGCGCCGAGGCCGGCCGGGTTGAGCTTGTAGCTGCGTCGGAACAGATCGCGCGCCTCTCGACACGCCGCGGCGTCGCCCACCGGCGAGACCTTGCAGCTGCCCGCGTCGGACTTCTTGCGCGCCTTGTTGAAGAGATCGGTGGACAGCGCGAGGTCGGACTCGGTCGGTGGATCGGCGTGTGCGCCGCGGGCGAGACCCATCGACAGCACCACGATCGCGAGGGCCATCTCTGCTCTGCGCGTCACTGGATCGAGTCGTCCTTCCACGTGTCCGGCTCCTTGGTCGCGGACGCCTTGCTCCCCGGGGGAGCCGCGGCGGTCGGCTTGGCTGCAGCGCCCTTCGGCGCGGCGGATGCGGCGACCTTAGCAGCAGACGACGAGGTCGGTGCGACCGAGGCGACGGGCTGGCTCTCGCCCGTGACGGAAGGCGGCGTCGCGGCCGACTTGTCCGAGGCGACGGTGTCCGGCTTGGACGCGGCCGCGTCGCTCGTGGTCGACGTCTTGCGCGGACCGAGCGCGAACGCCGCGCCCCCCGCCACGACGACCAGCAGCGCGCCGAGCGCGAGGAACGGCGTGCGCGACCGGGTGGGCAGGGTGGGCTCGCGCACCGCGCTGGACAGCGTGTTCGCGGGCTCGGGCTCTCGCGCGGTCTCCGGGAGCTCCTGCTCGGGCTCGCGGGCGGTCGCCGGCCCGATCTCGGTGAGGCCACGCAGCGCGTCGGCGAGCGCGACCGACAGGGCTCGCGCGCTCCCGAAGCGGTTCTCCGGGCGCTTGGCGAGCCCGACGCGGATGAACTCGTCGAACCCGCGCGGGAGCGTGGGGTACTCCTCGGTCGGTCTCACGGGCTCGGCCACGGCGATGCGCAAGGCGAGCGCCGAGAGCCCCGGCGCCGAGAACGGCTCGCACCCGACCACCATGCGGTACGCCATGGCGGTCACCGACCAGAGGTCGCTGCGCGCGTCGACGCGCGCGCTGTTCTCGAACTGCTCGGGGCTCATGTACGCCGGCGTGCCGACGACGGTGCCATCGGCGGTGGTGGCGGCGGCGTCGTTCTCGAGGCGCGCCTTGGCCACGCCGAAGTCGAGCAGCTTCACATAGAGGCCGTCCTGGTCTTCGCACAGGAACACGTTGGCGGGCTTGAGATCGCGGTGGACCACGCCCGCGTCGTGGGCGACCTGGAGCGCTCGGCACAGCTGGGAGACGATCTCGACCACCTCGTCGAGCGGCAACCGGCGCTCGCGACGGAGGCGCGTGTTGAGCGCCTCGCCCTGCAGGCGCTCCATCACCAGATAGGGCGTGCCGTCGTCGAGCAGCCCGTGGTCGAACACCCGACACACGTGCCGCGAGAGCTCGCCGAGCTGCGCGGCCAGCATCGCCTCGCGGGTGAAGCGCCCGCGCGCGTCGTCGTTCGACGCGACGGTGACGGAGAGGAACTTGATGGCGACGCCATGCCCGAGGGAGAGGTGATCCGCGGACCACACGGCCCCCATTCCGCCGCTGCCGATCCGCTCCTTCAGCCGATAGCGGCCAGCCACGATCGTGCCGGGCTCGAGCGAGGACATGAACGAGGCCATCCTAGCAGACGAGTGCTAACCTCGTGCCACTGCGGTGGACCAGCGAACTCGGAGCGCCGGCGGTGAGACGACCGTCCGCACGGAAGGCAAGTCGCGGGGCCGCGCGCCCGCGCTGTCCGTCGTGTGGCCGGGCGGGTTCCTGCGCGTCCCGCTCGGACCCGATGTGGGCGAGGTGCTCGTGGGGCGCGCCGCGGAGTGTCCGCTGCGCGTCGACGTGCCCTCGATCTCGCGCAAGCACGCGCGGATCCTCGTCGATCCGCTGACCATCGAGGATCTCGGCAGCGCCAACGGCACCCGCGTGTCGGGGCAGCTCGTGCCGCCGCACCAGAAGATCCCCATCCACCCCGGGATGCTGGTCGAGATCGGGAGCGCGGTGCTGCTCGTGCACGCCGACCCGACCGCGACGCCCTCGCCGTCTCCGGGGGGCACCTCGATGGACGCCCTCGAGCACCTCACCGAGCTCGCGGCCAAGAGCGATCTCACCCTCCTCCTGCGGGGTGAGACGGGCGTCGGCAAGGAGGTGTTCGCGGCGCGGATCCACGCGCTCTCCGCGCGCGCGGAGCGCCCGTTCCTGCAGGTGAACTGCGCCGCCCTCACCGAGACCCTCTTCGAGTCCGAGCTGTTCGGTCACGAGAAGGGCTCCTTCACCGGCGCCGTCGCGCAGAAGATCGGCTACTTCGAGGCGGCGCACGGCGGCACGCTGCTGCTCGACGAGATCGGTGATCTGTCCCACCCCATGCAGGTCAAGCTGCTGCGGGTGCTCGAGGCGCGCGAGATCGTGCGCGTCGGTGCGGTCAAGCCGCGGCCGGTCGACGTGCGGGTGCTCGCCGCGACCCACCGCGATCTCGAGGAGATGGTCGCCGAGGGCACGTTCCGGCGCGACCTCTACTACCGCCTCGACGGCCTCACCCTGCACATCCCGCCGCTCCGCGAGCGTCCGTCCGACCTCGAGGCCCTCGCCCGCAAGTTCGCCGCCGCGCAAGGGCGAGAGCTCACGGCGGCCGCCGTCGCGCGCCTGCGTGGCCACCCTTTCCCGGGCAACGTGCGCGAGCTGCGCAACGTGGTGGATCGCGCGTGCGTGCTCTCGGCGGGCGCGCCGATCGGCGAGGCGCACCTCGTGCTCGGAGGAGAGCGCGAAGAGCCCCAGCGTCGCACCAAGTCGCTCCGCGACGAGCTCGCCAACGTCGAGCGACAGCGCATCCTCGACGCGTTGGCCCAGACCCACGGCAACCAGTCCGAGGCGGCGAAGCTGCTCGGCATGCCGCGCCGTACGCTGACCAAGCGGCTCTCCGAGTACGAGCTCCCGCGCCCGCGTCGCCGCGACCCGTAGCGGTTGGGCACGCGGTGCTCAGGGGTTGGGCACGTCGTGCCCAACCACGCGCGAACTCCCCAGGAATCAGCCCGATCCGCGGTGTGCGACGGGGGCCCCGGGGTCGGCACGCGCGCTGCAGTGTGGCTCGGTCATGGAACCACTCCTTCCTCGGTTGATTCGGTGGGGCTCGGCCAGTCTCCTGGTCGCCTCGTTCGCTGTCGGCTTCGTCGCCTGCGGGAGCAGCGAGGCCGATCCCGCGTGCGTCTCCGGTCGTGACTGCATCTGCAACGGCGGCAGCTGCGACAAGACGTGCGAGGGCGGCAACTGCAACTTCAAGTGCCAGGGCGGCGCGACGTGCACCTTCCACTGCCCCGCGGGTGGCTGCAACGTCGACTGCAGCGCCGGCTCCACCTGCAACACCGACTGCAAGGCCGGCGGCTGCAACGAGGCCTGCGCAGGCGCGAAGAGCTGCAAGATGGCGTGCGACAAGAACTGCGTGACGAGCTGCGGTGGCGCGGCCGTCTGTGAAACCTCCTGCGACGAGGCTGCCGGATGCATCAAGAGCTGAAGTACCTGTCCTTGCTCGCCCTCGCGGCGGGGCTCCTCACCACCACCACCGCCGCGCACGCCGAGGAGCCGGCCACGCGGATCGGCGTCGACGCGGGCCTCGCGCTGCCCATCGGCAAGCTGTCCGACGGCGCGAACCTCGGCCTCTCCGGCCTCGTCCGCGTGGAGCACCGCATCGTGCCGGCGCTCGACGTGACCGCGCGCCTCGGGGCGATCTACTTCCTCCCGAAGGACGCGGGCGGCATCAAGGTG
>JAEUKC010000170.1:0-20566 GCA_016794445.1 Myxococcales bacterium | reverse complement strand
CGCCGTGGGGAATCTCACGTCGAAGCGGGACTTCAACGGGAAGACGACGACCTTCGCGTACGATCTGAACCACCGGCTCGTGTCGCGCACGCCGGACTCGAGCTTCGTGGGCGAGTCGGCGACGAGCTGGACGTACACGGCCACGGGCCGCCGGCTCACGATGACGGACGGCACAGGGACGACGTCGTACACCTACGATCTGCGCGATCGACTGCTGACGAAGGCGACGCCCGGAGGTACGCTGACGTACACCCGTGATGCGGTGGGGAACGTGAAGACGGTGCGCTCGGACAAGAGCGACGGGGTCGCGGTCGACTACGGCTACGACGTCGACGAGCGTCTCTCGACGGTGACGACGCGTTCTCCAGCAAGGTGACGACGTATGGGTACGACAGCGCCGGTCGCATGACGGGCTGGGTGCAGCCGAACGGGGTCGCGACGGCGTTCACGTACGACGACGTGAACCACCTCAAGACGGTCAGCATCAAGAACGCAGCGGCCACGACGCTGGCCAGCTACGCGTACACGCTCAGCGCGACGGGCAACTCACCAGAGACGGTTCTGTGGCTCCAGCCTGCCGGAGCGTGAGATCGCGTAATCTTCGTTATGTAAAGTCGGGACCCTTGGCGACGGGAACAGACTTGGACTACCTACCCTCCCCAGAGCAGGTCAAGGACATCCTCGGGCTGGCGACGGGGTTCGGCGTCGAGCTGCCGCTGAGGCTCGCGGCGTACGAGGCCCTCTACGGCTACCTGCATCCCTTCCTCGCAGAGGTGCCGTCGTGGCTGGCGGGCCCGAAGCTCAAGCTCTGGTGGAAGAGCGTCGAGGCCCGCGCACGACGGCCGATCAAGGTCAGCCAGCTCTACGAAAACGGCGAGCTAGAGTCCCACACGATCCGCGAGTTCCGCGACGGGAAGACCTTGCCGAAGGAGGGCACGCTTCCCGTGCTTGCGCGTCGTCTTGCGGCTCACGAGATCGAAGACCGGTCAAGGGAGCGTGATGCCGAACAGGCGGAGGTGGAGTTCGAGCTGCGTGTCGCGGTCGCCGTGGCCGACCAGCGGCATGTCGTCGAACGCCTCCTCTCCCCACGCGCGGAGGACGGCCTCATGATGCAGCTCGGCGTTCTTCGGCACGTCTTGAAGTCGGCGCCCGATGCGGTGACCACGGACCTGCTGCGGCACGGGACCCAGGCCCGATGGTGGCCCGTCGTCGAGGAGAGGTTCAAGGCCACGGTCACGGCGCATGTGCTCGCGATGATGGTCCAGATGAAGGCGGACGCAGACCGCAACCTGGCTGAGGCGAAGAAGAACCCGACGAAGGTGTGCCGAGACCAAGCCGAGGGCGACCTACAGCAAGCCGCCTACCTCAGGGGCATCGACTCGCGTCCGGGAGCAGACGGACCCGAGAAGCGACTCGCGGAGTTCTTCCAGAACGCCAGCGACATCTCGCTGGCGGTCGCGACCGACGGTCAGCACCAGCTCCGTGGGCACCGTGCCGAGCTACTCGCCGAGTTGAAGGCCGACGCGCTCTGCATGGAGGCCATCGCACCGTGGTTGGGGCTGCCTCCTGACGAGCAGGAGAAGCGCTACCGCGAAGCCGTCCGCGTCTGCGACTGGTCCGCCTACGCGCACCGAGCACTCGGGCAACACCTGCGCCACTTCGGCAAGGTCGACGAAGCGGTCCTGCACCTCCGACGGTCCGTCGAGCTGAACCCCGCGAACGAGGAGGGCCGCGAGTGGCTCCTCCTGGTCCATGCGGAGCGCGGGGACTACGCCGAGATGCTCGCGCTCACGACCGAAAGGGCTTCATCACCGATGCTTCGGGCCCTCCGAGCCGTCGCCCTCCTGAGGACCGGCGACATGACCGGCGCGGAGAAGCTCGCGCGTGCCGTCGTGGACGAGCATCCGAGGCAGTCCCTTGCGCTTCGGGTTCTTGCCGAGTGCCTTCGCATCCAAGGCGAAGAACGGAAGGCTCGCGAGCTGGAGACGAAGGCCGACTTCTACGAGCGAGGGGTTCGCTCACCTGGAGGATGACCTTCGCGGCCTAGGATCCCGAACGGCGATCCCAGTGTCGCCGCCCGGGACTGACCCCGACTCACGCCGCACAACATGACAGCTTCGCCACGTCCTTCTTGAAGGTCTGGGCGGCGAGCTTGAACCCCTCCGCGAGGGTCAAGTAGGGGTGCATGGTCGCGGCGATCTCGTCCACGCGGATGCCGAACCGGATCGCCATCACGGCCTGTTGGATGATCTCGCCGGCCTCGGGCGCAAGCACATGAGCACCCACCAAGAGGTTCGTCGCCTCGTCGGCCACGAGCTTGATGAAGCCCCTCGTGTCCCGCGCTGCGATCGATCGTGGGACGTGGGACAGCGGCAGCTTCGAGACCAAGACGCGCATCCCCCGGGCCCGAGCCTCGTGCTCGTCGAGGCCCACCGACGCGACGGCAGGATCCGTGAAAGTCACTCGGGGAACGACGCTCACGTCGTACTTGCGGGTGTTCCCAGCTAGCGCATTCTCGGCGGCGAGGCTTCCTGCGTAGGCCGCGACGTACACGAACATCGGATCGCCGATCACGTCGCCGGCCGCGTAGATGCCAGGGTGGGTCGTCTCAAGATGCTCGTTCACGAGGATCTCTCCCCTCCTGCCAAGCGCGATGTCCGTCCGCTCAAGCCCCAGGCCGCCCGTGTTGGGGCGCCTTCCCGTCGCGACGAGGAGATGTCGTGCCGTCAGGCTCTCCGTCGGGTCCGCCACCTGCACGTCGACACGGACCCCCTCGGCGTCAGGGGCAACGCCAACCACGCGGGTCACCACTCGAACGTCGATGCCCTCCGCACGCAGGTAGGAAGCGAGAGCGTCGCCGACCTCAGGGTCTTCGGCCGGGACGATGTGCGGCAGGGCCTCGACGATCGTGACCTTCGTGCCGAGCCGCGCAAAGAGCTGGGCAAGCTCGACGCCGACGGCGCCTCCTCCAAGGACGATCATGCTGGCGGGAAGCTCCCGGAGTGCCAGAGCTTCGGTGCTCGTCAGAGCCGTCACGCTATCCAGACCGGAGATGGGTGGGAACCACGGACGCGCCCCCGTCGCGAGGATGAGCTTCGCCGCCGAAACGGGAGCGCCGTTCACGTGCAGCGCGTTCCGCTCGAAAGCGGCCTCGCCTTTGAGCAGCGTGATCTGCGGGTAGGCTTCGAGGACGTTCTGGTACTTCTCGCGCCTCAGCTCCTCGACCAGCTCGTCCTTCTGGGCGACGACGCTTGCGAGGTCTGGCGGAGAGACCGTGGCGTGGATCCCGCGGAACGGATGGTGGCCCGCTCGATGGAAGGCCTCGGCCGCCCGTAGGAGTGCCTTCGAGGGGACGCACCCGACGTTGACGCAGGTGCCGCCCAACGTACCGCGTTCGATGATCACGGGGCGTGCGCCGAGGTCAGCGGCTCGGATGGCGGCAGCAAACGCGGCCGAGCCGCCCCCGATGATGGCGAGATCGAAGGGCTTGGTCGATGTACAGCAGTCCATGGGGATTTCCTCTGCGTCAGGTCGTTTCGATCCCGGCGAGGCCGACCTTTCGCAGGGTCTTCACCTCCGGCTTGTCCGCGAGCCGGTAGAAGAGCGTCTGGTTGTCGCGACGGACGGTGACGAGCCCGTATGCCTTGAACTTCGCAAGGTGCTGAGAGACGGCCGACTGCGAGATCCCGAGGATCTCCCCAAGGTCGCAGACGCAGACCTCGCCGAGGTGGTCGAGCACGTAGAAGAGCCGAAGCCGAGTCGCCTGGGCGACGACTCCAAGCAGCGCCGCCCGCTCGTCGAGATCGGGCGTGAACTGCATCGTCTTCGTCCACCGCTTGATCAACTCGCGGTCGGTTCCGGGCGGGGTGCATCGAACGGGCACGGTGCTGTCTCCTCTCCTGGGCTTCTGGGCACGCCTGGCTCGCGTCTCACCGCACGATCTCGGCCTCGTACCCGAGATCGTCGATGGCTCGCACGTATGCTTCGAGCCTGGCCGGAGCGGGCTCGTAGGTCACGCGGATCCGTTGGGTCTTGGTGTCGAGCGAGAGGTCATGGAAGCCTCCGGCTTTTCGGAGCGCGTCCTTCAAGTGCCCCGCGCACGCTTCACAGTCCGCACCTCGGACGAGGATGATGGCGGACGCGGTGCTCGTGGCCTCAGCCGCGGTCGGCCGAGTCGCCCCGGCGTTGTACGCCTTGGCGATCAGGGACGGAGCCACGGCGAAGAGGCCAACCATGACGGTGGCGACCCACAGGCCCAGCTTCCCCGCCCGAGCGGCTTTCGGCCGCTCGCAACCGCAGGCGTCACCGTGAGCCCCCTCCTTCCTCCGGTAGGTAAAGTAGAAGCCGCCCCCCAGGAGCATCGCGGCCACGGCGAGGATGTAGGGACGGTAAGCTCCGATGCCGCCAAACGCCCCGGCCGCCCCCACGCCCAGGCCGGCGAGGACGAGCGGACCGATGCAGCAGGACGAGGCCAGGATCGCGGCGACGACGGCACCGCCGATGCTGAGCTTCTTGGTCGTGGACTCCTTGAGGGCCGACATGAACATGACCTCCGAGCCGCGGGGCGACTTCAGTATATTAGTACATGCTCATGTACGCGCAAGCCGGTCCGTGGTTTCGCCGACGACGACCCTGCTCGACGATCCCCGGGCGCGGCTCGGCCGCGACGCCGACGACATGAAGGACGAAGAGGGCCACTGACCCTCGGTGGTTGTCTTGTACAAGGGCTCGGACGATGTGCCGCTCCAAGACGCCCAACATCGACCCGTTCAACCCGTTCCGGGCGGACCTCGCGCCCGAGGTGATGAGCATGATCAGCGGGCTCCGCCAGGCTCAGAGGAACGGGCGAGAGCCTCTCCCCGAGTACATCCGCCTCCTCATGCCGAGCCGTCGTACTGCGCTGGTGGCGGTCGCTTTCCGGCACCTGAGCATCGAGGAAGGTGGCGAGGCGATTGACGTTCATCGGCGAGTCCGCGGGCGGAACGTGCCGCCCCTGATGAAGCGGGTCGCCCGCCGGCTCCACACGACCGTCGATCGCGTCCGAGCCCTCTGCTCGCTCCTGATGGTCCCGAGGCTCCCAGCGTGCGCGTGGGAAACCATCGACCAAGGATTCCCCGCCGAGCGCATGTGGGCCGTCGTCAAGCAGCTCGACCCGAACGAGCTGGATGTCGATCTGCCTTCCGCGCTCATCGAGGCGACGGCGGACTGGGTGATGGCGTCGCCGAGGAACCGGCTGGCGTGGCCAAGACGACCGCACCTGCGCTTGGTCGCGTGAGGAACACGATCGAGGCCCGCGTGGTTGAAGAACCGGTCCTCCGCTCGTCGTACCTTCCGAGATGCCCTTCCACGTCGCCACCGCTGCTGCTTCGTACCGCGAGGCCACCGAGGACCGGCTGGCGATTCACCATCTCGACGGCGGGTGCGTGGTCGTCGTTGCCGATGGCGTCGGCGGCGTCTCCGGTGGCGGACGGGCCGCGGACCTCGCCGTGAAGATCATCGGCGAGGCCATCGACCACGGGACCTTCAACCGGTTCTCGGCCAATCCGTGGGTCGAGCTGCTGATCCACGCGGACGCGATCATCGCGTCCGACCGCGATGCCGGCGCGACGACGATCGCCGTGGTGGCCGTCGCCGAGGATGTTCGCGTCGTGGGCGCGAGCTGCGGTGACTCGGGCGCGGTGATCGTCGGGGCCGACGGACGCCTCGATGACCTGACGGCGAAGCAGCACAAGAGGCGGCGCCTGGGCTCGGGGCGAGCGCTTCCGGTGGCCTTCGAGAGGGCTGCGTTGGGCGGGAAACTCGTCGTCGCGACCGACGGCCTGCTCTCCTTCGCGACGCCCGGGGTGATCGCCCGCATCGCGGTCGATGACGAGGGCCTCGACGAGGCCGCCGAAGCCCTCGTGCGGGCTGCGAGGCTGCCGAACGGCGCCCTTCAAGACGACGTGGCCGTCGTCGTTGTCCGCCGGGAGTGATCCCAGTTCGGAGCGAACCGGCCGTGGTGGCGACGCACAAGTGGCCCCGCGAGCATCACGCCCAGTAGATCGACACCGCGCCCATCTCGCCGACGAACGTGACGAACCGGTCGAAATCGCCGAATCTCCGCCAGAGATAGTTGTCGTCGATGCCGGCGACGATGACCTTTGCGTGTCCGGACCGCTCGACCTCGACCGGCTGGCGCGTGAACCCGCCGGCTTGACGGTCGAAGAGCGCTCTCGCGCGGATGACCGCCCGACGAGCCTCGGGGAGCGACACCTCGCCCTGTAGCTCGTGCCCTTGGCCGAGGAGACCGAGGAGACCGAGGAGGGAGACGGCGTTGCCGTTGGCGACGTTCACGTGTGCAGGGTGATCGAGTGGGATCCTGATCATCGATCCGTCCGCTCGCTGGCCATAGAACGTGATGCTCACGAGGTGTCCGACGTGCCAGCGGCGCGGGCTTCAACTGGGACAGCCGCAGAAACGCGGCCCGGCCGCGGATCGCGGTCACGTCGTCGGCCGTGCTAGATGTCGCTCATGTCGTCGCAAGCTCGTGTCGTCGTCTTCCGCCCCGGTGCCGCGCCCGAGGTCACGACGATCAGCACGACGCTGGAGGCCATGCGCGAGATGGTGGGCGGGAACCTCGGCGGGATCAAGATCGCGCCTTCCATCTACATCCACTTCGACGATGAGGGCCGGCTCCACGGGAAGGCGACTTGCGCCTTTGTCGACGGGCTCGGCGACGTGGTGGTGGGCGTGTGCTTCGCGATGGGCGTAGACGAGGAGGGAGCGCCCCGATCCCTCGACGACGGCGAGCTGGAGCTGGTGCGCAGGATCGTGACCCCGGCCGCGTTCGTCGCCCGAGAGCGCTTCCAGGCGTAGCCCGAGGCGACGATGCCCTTCTCGCGCGAGACCCGCCTCCTCTGCGACCTGGTGCTCGCGGAAGCCCACGCCCAGGGTGTGCCTCTCCAGAAGCGTGACCTCCGCATCGAGGTCGGTTTGCCCGTCCTTCATCTCGCACTTGGGGGCAGGCCGCTCCGAGGCTGCAAGGTACGCCTTCCTGGCGGCGAGGGGTCGGGCGAGCCGGACGTGATCACGGTCCAGGGCTCGGGCCACCGCGCGTCGCGCATGTGGCCGCGTCAGCTCGACGGCGGATTCAACATCAGCGCGATCACGCACCACGTGCTTGCGCTGGTGAACATCGAGCTAGCACGGATGACGGCACCGCTCGACGTACCGAGCGGGGTCCCGGCTGCCGCGTCGGGGCTCTACGTGGTCCACGTCGCTGCTGTCCATCTTGGTGCCGTTCCCGCGTCGTCGGCAGCAGCGGCGATCCTTGCGGGCGTCGAGGGCCGAGCGCGAGAGCGGATCGAGGCACGCCTCCAGGGCGACGGCATGACGGAGGCCGACATGCGCGTCCTGGGCGACGCCGCAGGTGTCTTCGTCGGCCGGCCCAACATCGTCGACTTCGACCCACTCGAACCGATCAACGACCGCATCATGACGCTGCTACTGGTCGGGCAGCTCGGGTCGGTGTTCGAGAAGCGGTACATCCTCGTGCTGGACAACACCGCCCAGGGCGTCGAGGTCGCAGACCCGGCCGGTGAGGGCCGGATGACGCTCTCCCCGACCGAGCTTCGCCGAGCTTGGCGACTCGGCGCACGTCCGGGCGGGCGGCCGTGGATGGGGACGGCCTCGGCACGCTGAGGGCCGGCGCCTGACGCGGTACTCGTCGGCGCTGGTGCGGCCCAGGCGGAGCGTCACCAACAGGATTCGCCACGAAACATGCGGTTCTCACCAGAGACGGTTCTGTGGCTCCAGCCTGCCGGAGCGTGAGATCGCGTAATCTTCGTAACCGCTGCTTGAGGAGGCGTCCTCGACGTGAAGACGTCGGGTCGCCATCCTCCCGTGCGTGTCCGAGGTTCGCTCAGCCCGTCGTAGTCTGCTCTTCCGCGGTCAGCGGAGGCGGCGGGGTGACGTGTCCGAGGGGCCTCTTGAGCTCCTCGGGGTCGAGCCGGGCACGGGTGGAGGTCCAGAACTTGGGGGCGAGCTCGACGTACCGCTGGGGCGGCCAGTAGGGCATCACTCGGATGACGTCGGCGAGGTAGGCCTCGGCATCGAGTCCGTGGAGCTTGCAGGAGGCGACGAGCGAGAAGAGGTTCGCGGCGGCGCTGGCGTGGTCGTCGCTGCCGAAGAACAACCAGGCCTTCCTCGCGGTGGCGATGGATCTCAGCGCATTTTCAGCACGGTTGTTCTCCAGGCGGAGGCGCCCGTCCTCGAGGAAGCGGCGGAAGGCCTCCTCGTGGTTGAGCGCGTAGCCGATCGCGGTCGCGACGAGGCCGCGGCCCGTGAGCTTGAGCTTCTCTGGCCTGGCCCAGGCGAAGAATTCGTCGATGAGCGGGCGCACGTCAGCGTCGCGTCGTGCCTTTCGCTGGGCAGGTGCGAGGTCGGCGAGCAGAGCGTCGGCGGCGAAGATGTCGTTGATGCGTCTGAGCCCCTCGATACCGACTCGATGCCGGCAGACCGCGGCCTCCCAGAACTTCCTTCGCGAGTGGGACCAACAGGCACACTCTTTGGGGGGAGGACCGCGCTTCTTCGCTTCGTCCTCGGTCTCTTCGGCGCCCTCGGGCGGGGTCCCTCGGAACAGGGCATCGTAGATGACGTGGGCGTCGGCTTGGATGTAGCCGGAGTACCCTTTGAACATCGTCCACACCGCGAGGCTGTTGTGCTTCGGCTGATAGTCGAAGAACACGTGGTCGCGGTCGGCGAGGGTCACGAAGAAGTGCCCTTTGCGGCATGGCTGTCGGCTGCCATCGGCGAGCGGCGTGGGCTGGATGGATGCGCCGGTCGCGTCGGTCGAGAGGCAGAACGCCGTGGCGATGAAGTGCACGCGTGCGGCCTCGACGATCGCGCCGAGCGTCGCCCCGATGTGCTCGGCGTAACGGCACATGGTGCCGCGGTCCACCGGGAACTCCTCGAACGCGAGCTTCTGCTCGAGCCGATGGAACGGCACGCCCATGACGTACTTCTGCACGAGCAGATGCGCGATCATCGAAGGCGCGAGCAGGCCGCGCTTGAGCATCTCCTTGGGCTTGGCCGCCGTCACCATGCGGAAGGCGGTGTGCCCGCTCGTACCGGCGCGCGCCGTGCGGCTCGCCTCGCAGCCCATCGTGGTGAGCGCGATGACGACGGCCGTGCCTACGTCGCACTCCGCGCCGAAGGCGTCACGCTCGGCCGCGCAGACCGTGGCCATGCCGAAGGCGCACGCCCCGACGGTGGTCGATGGAATCGACGCGTCGTCGACGAACAGCTTGTAGACGGCGATGCGCAGACACACGCGCACTTTGCCGCCGCGCCGAAAACCGAGCCGCTGGACTTCCTCGAAGCCGATGCGCTTGGCCTTGCCCTCGAGCGCGGGGTCGAGCACCTCGTACTCCTCGACAGGCAACGACGACTTCGACAGGTCTCGTCGGCCCGTCGGCGTTGTCGACGGAGTCGTCCGACCATCGGGCTTCTTGGCGGGTGCGTCGTCCGAGGGCGGCGGCGGCGGCGACGGTGGAGGCGGGTCACCCGCGGCGCCGGTCACCGCCGCCAACTCCTTCTCGAGCGCCTTCAGCTCCGCGAACGCTCCATCGAACGCGAGCTGTGCGTCGTTGGTGTCGACCTTGCGCTCGGCCTTACCCGCGATGATGCGCCGCTCGGCCAGCGCCAGCTTCTCGAGCGCGCGCTGATACCTCTCGCGCAGGCGCGCGATGGTCTCGTTGGCGGTCGCGAGCGCACGCGCCATCGACGCAACAGAGGCCTCGAGCTCGGCGATGCGCCGTTGCTCGGACGGCTGCTCTTCGACGTGGGGCTCGGCCACGCGTGCGTCTGTACGCATCGCGAGCGACCTTGTCGAGACGATTCGCGTGTCAACGATCGATGCGACCTCAGTGCGTGCGCCGGCCCTTCTTCTTCGGCGGCGACGACGACGGCGGCGGCGTGGACGTCAGGTCGATGCCGTCGAGCAGCGCCTCGAGAACGACGTCGTCGATCTCGATATGCGTCGTGCCCTCGGGCGCCGCAGGCAACGAGAACGTCGAGCGGTCGAGACGCTTGTAGAACAGGCACATCCCGCTGCCGTCGCTGAACAGAATCTTCACAGTCTCGCGTCGCTTGCCCACGAAGACGAAGAGAGCGCCGCTCCGCGGCTCGTAGCCGATGCGCTCACGAACCAGACCCGACAGACGCTCGAATCCGAAGCGCATGTCTACGGGCTCCAGCGCCACGAACACCTGCATGCCGGCCGGGATCATCGGGCCACCCCAAGCGCGCCGAGGACCTCGGTCAGCAGCGCCCGGTCTACTCCCGGGGACACGCGGACACGCGCGCCGCCGACCTCGATCACCAACTCGCCTGCCGTGACCACAGCCGCCGTGGAGCTCCGCGGCACCAGGGCGACGATCCGCGGGCCAGCTGCTTTGGAACGCGCCGCCAGACGGCCCGCCCACATGCGCAGCGCCGACCCGGAGAAGCCTCGGCCCTTGGCGTACGCCTCCGCGCTGCCACCGACCTCCCGCCACGCCCGCACTCGCTCAGACCAAAGAAGCTCGGTCGCTGCACTCGCCATGAACCCGACGATGCGCTCGATGCTCGACCTGCGGAAGTACGCCTCCTCAAGCAGCGGTTACGGTTCATGCAGCGGCTACGGCTGGGATGTCGAGCTGTCCGAGGGGTTGCTCGAGCTGCTGTGGGTCGAGCCCGCGTCCTCCGCGTCTCGCGCCTCGCCGAGCTCCTCGGGCGGACACCCGACCTCGTTCGCCCTGTTCGTGCGCCGGCACCGCGACGCCCTCCGCTGAGCCGGCAGCGTCGTGACGAGGGCGTGAGGCCCCCGGACGGTGACGCGGCCACCCCCTACTCGGGGTCGCGGCAGCAACGAAAGCCCGTCGAGTAGTCGTGGTAGCTCGCCGCGTGCGCCTTGGTCACGTACCGGCAGCCGGGGCCGTTCTCGTGCGTGTCGCGGTAGTAGCCGCCCCGGAAGGCGCCCTTCTTCTCGCTGGTCCACTCGTGGAGATTGCCGACCATGTCGTGGACACCGAAGCCGTTCGTGCACTTGCCGAAGGCCCCCGTCGCGGCGACGGTCCCGGGCACCTGGTTGAGCGCGGGGTGGTTCATCTCGATCCGTCGCCAGAAGCCCTTCGTCGACGCGCCGCCGAACAGCCGGAGCAGCGGGTTGACCCCGTGCGTGTTGCAGGCTCGCGGCTCCTCCCGGTCACCGTAGGGGAACGTCGTGCCCTCTGGGCCCTCGCACGCCACGCGCCACTCGCTCGCGCTGCAGAGCCGCTTGCCTGCTGCGAAGCACGCAGCCTCCGCCTGGTTGCGCGAGACGTACCCCTGCGGCACGACCCCGGCCTTCGAGACGGCCTTGAAGGCACCGGTCGACGGCGGCGACAGGTACGGGGACCAGGGCTTCTCCTCGCCGCTCGGCTTCACCTCGACCAGCGAGGCCTCGTAGCGGTCGACGCAGACGCGGAGGTCGTCGCGCTGCACGAGCGCCATGTCACTCGTGCAGGCGACGATCTCCTCGAGCTGCGGCGGGTCGAGCTTCACCGTCTCGAGGGGAGGCGTGAGCGCGGACGTCGCGAGCGCGTGGGGCACGGCGAGCCCGTCGGCGCCGCGCGCGAGCGCGAAGAGCACGAGCCCGAGCCCGAGACCCGGCACCACGAAGCCGAGCCGCGCGGAGCTCCGGGCGGGCGCGCGGTCGGCGCTCACGACGAACGGGGTGTTCGTCGAGATCGGCGCCCGTTCAGTGCTCCGCGGCATACGGCTCGTGTAGCAAGCCAGGTGCCTGTGCCGACCGGGCAAAGGACCGCGCGATCGACGAGGTCCGAGACGCGCCACTGTCACATCGATGGAACAGGAGTCCTGTCCCCCCCACTGCGGCACGGCCTGCTGCGGACCTATGCGTCGGCGAGGCCGTCCGCGCGCACGACCGGCAGGCGACGGGGGACGCGCTCGAGGATCCCGTCCCCGTAGACCGAGGCGAGGCCGAGGTCGTCGAGGTGCACGTACCCGATGTGACAGCCGCACGTGGCGTTCGGGCACGGGCGCTCGCCGAGCACTCGCTCGAGGGAATCGTCGAAGAAGTTGCCGAGTGGCGTGGGGACGAAGTGGCAGCGGCGGATGACGCCGTCGCCGTCGACGGTGATCACGCTCGCGCCGGTCCGGCAGCTCCGCCCCTCGCTCGCGTGGCGCACGAGGTTGGTCGACACGTGCGGATCGACGGCGACGAGGCGCGCGAGGTCGCGCTCGTCGTACGGCTCCGGTGCGGGTGTGCTCTTGACGGCGTTGATCCAGAGGTAGACCTCGCCCGGGAGCGCGCGTCGGAGCGCCTCGATCTCGTCGAGGAACCGGCGGAACCCGACGACCCCGCACGAGACCGTCGCGCCGGCGGCGAGCGCGCGCTCGACCTGCCGCACGAACCGCGCGCGCGTCGTCCACTCGGGGTGGTAGGTCGCCCAGAGCGCGACCCGCGAGGGGTTCGCTCCGTCGAGGAAGCCGAGGGGCGCCGACAGGTTGGTCTGGATGGCGACGCGCTCGACGTTCGCACCGTGGGAGAGGGCGACGATCGCGTCGCGGTAGGCCTTCTCTACGAGCGCCTCGCCCCACGGCGTGAAGAACACCCCGAACGGTCGGTCCCGTTCGAGGAGGACGCGCGCGACGAAGCGCTCGAGCGCCCGCCGGTCCCTCGTGAGGAGGCTCGGCGAGGCCGCCTTCTTGGCGAACGGACAGTACGTGCACCCGTAGTTGCAGGCGTCGAGCGGGCCGCGATAGAGGACGCGGACGAGCGGCTTCATCGCGCCTGCCACTCGTCCATGCGGGCGCGGACCGCGTCGGAGAAGAGCCACGGACCGATGGCGTCCGAGCGCTCGAGGCCCGCGTCGGTGAGGACGAGGTGGGCGTCGTCGACCTGGGCCAGCCCGTCGTCGACGAGGGTGGCGAGCTCCGGCAGGTCGGCGAGGACGTCGGTCCCGAAGCGCGCGCGGTACGCCGCGCGGTCGACTCCCTCAGCGAGCAACGTGAGCTCGACCCAGCGCCGGCGCTGCTCGTCGAGGTCGAGGACGAAGCCGCGCTCTGCGTGGGTGAAGGGCGCCCTGTCGACCCAGGCGGCGACGATGTCGCGGACCGCCGCCGCGCCGACGGCGTAGTCGGTGCCGTAGTGGAGCGCGCGGGTGTAGGAGCGCGCGCCGACGCCGAGGCCGACCATGCCGTCGTCCTGCACGCAGTAGACCGGCCCGTCCGCCGATGGCGCGTGCGCCGCGCGGAACATCCGCATCGAGGACTGGAGGTAGCCGGCGTCGCGGAGGAAGTCGCGGCCCGCGCGGTAGAGCGCGAGTCGCTCGTCGTCCCAGCTCCGCGACGCTCGACCGAGCCCGGTGAGCGGCCGGACGTAGAGCGGATAGAGGTACAGCTCTTCGGGGCGGAACGAGAGCGCGGCGCGGAGGGAGCGCAGGAACGACTCGACCGTCTGGCCCGGGAGCCCGTAGATCAGATCGACGTTGAGCGTGGGGAACCCGAGGGATCGGACGGCGTCGAGGCCGGCCTCGACCTCGGCGGTCGACTGCGGGCGGCCCGCGGCGCGCGACTCCGCCTCGACGAAGCTCTGGACGCCCATGCTGATCCGATCGACCCCGCGGGCGCGTAGCACCGTGAGCTTCTCGCGATCGAGCGTTTCCGGGGAGACCTCGACGGACGCGGGCACGCGCGCGAGGTCGACGCCGGTGAGGGTCGCGAGCGCGTCGAGCAGCGTGGCGAGCCCGGCGGCCGAGAGCAGGGTGGGCGTGCCCCCGCCCATGGCGAAGCGGGCGAACCGCGCGTCGCCGAGCGCGTGACGCACCGCGCGCGCCTGGCGGAGCAGCGCCTCGGTCCACGCGGCGACGAGATCGGTCTTCGGCGTCGGGGTGGTGAACAGGTTGCAGAACCCGCAGCGCATCTCGCAGAACGGGACGTGCACGTACAGGAACAGCGCGTCCTTCCGCTCGTCGCGCCACGCCTCGGCGAGCGGCACCGCGGGCTCGAGCGGGCGATACGCCGTCTTGTGCGGGTAGGCGTACACGTACGATCGGTAGGGGGAGCCCGCGCGCGGCCCCGGCACGGAGGGATGGCGTTGTTCGGCGAGGTTCACGAGAGGATCCACTCCGCGTAGGGCACTTCCCAGACGACCGGGTGGGCGAGCCGGTGTCCGTGCCAGCCGTCGTCCCCGTAGGCCGTCCCGTGATCGGAGCACACGATCCAGTGGCTCGGTCCGCGCGCACGGAGCGCAGCGAACAGCGGCGGGAGCTGCCCGTCGACGTACTCGAGCGCCGCGGCGTGCGTGCGCAGATCGTCGTCGACCGCGCCGGGCAGGTAGAAGCGGTTCGGCTGGTGGATCGCCGAGACGTTGAGGAAGAGGAACACCCGGCGGTCGCGCGCCACCCCGTCGAGCGCGGACACCGCGGTCCGTACCTGGTGCTCGGTGGAGCGCGGATCGGTGACCCCGAGCGCGGGGCTCCAGTGGCTCTCGTCGAACAGGCCGGGGAGCACGCGGCCGAGCGGGTTCTGCTGGTTGAAGAACCCGACCCCGCCGACGCAGATGGTGTGGTAGCCGCGGCCGCGGAGCCCGCTCACGAGGTCCGCGGCGTCGAGCACGCACGTCTCCGACGCGGTGGTCACGCTGCCCTCGAAGCGGAGCGCGAACGGGCGCGGGTGACGCCCCGGCTCGGCCGGCGTGGGGAGGAAGCCGGCGAAGAACGCCTGGTGCGCGGCGTAGGTGAAGCTCCCAGGGGTGTGACGCCGCTCCCAGCGCCCTTGGGGGAGGTGTCGCGCGAGGTTCGGCGTCCTTCCGTCACGGGCGAGTGCGTCGGCGACGTCGAAGCGCAGCGTGTCGAGCGTGACGAGCACGAGGTCGTGCGTCCCCACGAGGTCGTTCATGTCGCGCGGCACCGGGCGACGATATCATGCGCGCCGATCGGGGCGAGGCGAGGCGGCCCCGCGGGGTCGACGGATGAGACTGGACAGGATCCGCGAGTTCCGCGACCTTCGGTGCGCGTGCGGAGGCATCCATGAGCAAGCGCTACTTCGAGTTCGTCGAGGGGTCGTCGAGCAAGTTCTGGGAGGTGTGGATCGACGGCACGCAGGTGCTGACGCGCTACGGGAAGATCGGCGCGAACGGTCAGACCACCGTGAAGGACGAGGGCTCCGCGGCGGGCGCGCAGAAGCTCCACGACAAGCTGGTGCGCGAGAAGACCGGCAAGGGCTACGTCGAGCGATCGAACGCCGGCGCCGCCCCCGCTCCCGCCGCGCCCGCCGCGCCCGCACCCGCACCCGCCGCGCCCGCACCGGCAGCGGCACCCGCGGCGCCGGCCGAGGCGAAGCGCGCCGCGAAGCCCGCCGCGCCACCCCGCGCGGACGTGGTCGTCGAGCCGGGCTATCGCCGCTTCGAGTTCGTCGAGGGCTCGTCCAGCAAGTTCTGGGAGGTGAAGGTCGAGGAGGAGCAGCTGATCGTCCGCTACGGGAAGATCGGCACCGCCGGCCAGACCAAGGAGAAGGACTGCGACGGCCCGGGCGAGGCGAGGGCCGAGATGAAGAAGCTCATCGCCGAGAAGACCGGCAAGGGCTACGTCGAGGTCGGCGTGAAGCCCCCGGCGCCGAGCAACCCGGAGCTCGAGACGGCGATCGCCGGAAACCCCGACGACGAGCCCAACTGGGGGGTGTTCGCCGACTGGCTGATCTCCCAGGGCGAGTCGTGGGGCGAGGTGATGGCCGCGGCGCACCAGGGCAAGCCGGACAAGGCCAGGCAGGACGCGACCGCCAAGGAACTCCTCGGGGAGCTCGGGGGCTCGTCGATCGAGTGGGCCCACGGCGTGATCGCCCACCTCGACATGCAGCCGGACGACCCCGACGAGGGCGCCTCGATGGCCGAGACGCTGGAGAAGATCCTCAAGCACCCGGCGGGTCACTTCGTGCGGAAGCTGACGCTCGGCCTCCCGCCGAACGAGGACACCGAGTGGCACATGCAGGGCCTGCTCGACGCGATCGCCGCGGCGGGCCCGCTGCCGTTGCTCGCCGTGCTCGACATGAGCCCGGACGCCGAGCACATGGACCAGCCCTCGTGGCGGCGCGTGGGCGACGCGAGCGACCTCTGGAAGGCGGCGCCGCGACTGCGCGAGCTCCACCTGCAGGGAGCCGCGGGCAGCGACGACGGCAAGAAGATCGACTTCGGGGCCATCGAGGCGCCCTGGCTCGAGAAGCTCACGTTCAAGTCCGGAGGGCTCGACAAGAAGGCGCCCACGCAGCTCGGCGCGGCCAAGCTGCCGAAGCTGAAGCACCTCGAGCTGATGTTCGGCCAGGAGGACTACGGGTGCTCGTCGACCGTCGCCTCGCTCGCCGGGATCCTCGACGGCGCGGGGCTGCCCTCGCTCGAGCGGCTCGGCCTGATGAACTCCGAGTGGGAAGAGACGCTGATCAACGCCGTCGCCAAGTCGAAGATCCTCCCGCGCCTGCAGGTGCTCGATCTCTCGATGGGCGTGCTGGACGGCAAGGCGACCTCGGCGCTCCTCGCGCACGCCGAGAGCTTCCGGCACCTCCGCGAGCTCGTCCTCGACGACAACTACTTCAGCGAAGAGGATCAGGCGAAGCTGAAGCGGGCGCTCCCCAACGCGCGCTTCGGCGAGCAGAAGGACGATGACGACCCGGAGTACCGGTACACGACCGTCGGCGAATAGCCGAGGCGTGCGCTTCGTCGTCGTCGGCAACCCCGAGAACCGTCGCGTCACGCTCTTCGGCGAGGCGCTGCGGGAGGCGGGCTTGCCTCCGCCCGAGGTGGTGCCCTGGCTCGAGGTGGTGCGCGACCCGGCGCGGATGCGCGCCGTCGACGGAGGGCCGGCGCTCGTGCGCATCGACGCCTGCGGGGAGGACTTCGCGGTCGAACGCGAGCTCCTCGCGCGCGGCGGCTTCGCCGAGGCCTTCACGATCGAGGAGCGGCGCGGGGAGGTCATCGCCCCCGCCGTCGCGCACCGTGGCTTCCTGCAGGTGCTCGGGGAGCTCGCGGCGGTCTTCGCCGAGCGCCCGGCGTGGCGCGTGCTCAATCCTCCGCACGAGATCGCCGAGCTCTTCGACAAGGCGCGCACCTCGCGGAGGTACCGCGCGCACGGGCTTCCGGTGCCCGAGTTCCTCGAAGAGGTCCCGCGGGCGGCCGCCGACCTCCTCGAGGCGTGCCGGGCGCGCGGGTGGAAGCAGGTGTTCGTCAAGCCGACCATGGGTTCGTCCGCGAGTGGCGTGCTGCTCGTCAGCATCGGTCGCAAGGGCGCCGTGATCCGCACCTCGCTCGAGTGGGACCCGCCGCGCTGGTACAACAACCTGCGCCTCTCGAGCTACCAGACGGCCGCCGACGTCTCGCGCGCGCTCGAGTTCGTCCTGGCGCAGGGCGCGCAGGTGGAGCGCGCGATCCCGAAGGCCCGCCTCGACGGGGCCTACTTCGACTGTCGCGTGCTGTGCATCGCCGGCGAGCCGCGCTTCGTCGTCGTCCGGCAGAACCAGCACCCCATCACGAACCTCCACCTGGGCGGGTTCCGCGGCAGCGTGGAGGCGCTGCGCGCGGCCCTCGCGCCGGGTGCGTGGGAGGCCATGCTCTCGACCTGCCGCGGGGTCGCCGCGCTCTATCGCTCGCTGCACGTCGGCCTCGACGTGTTGTTCGAGGAGGACTTCGACCACCACCGGGTGATCGAGGCCAACGCCTTCGGTGACCTCTTGCCCAACCTGACGCTCGAGGGCCGCTCCGTCTACCGCCTCGAGATCGACGAGGCCCTGCGGTGCCGCGGGATGGACGCGAGCACACTGACGTAGCCGCGGCGGCGGGTAGGAGACGCGCCGCCTGCGCGGTCTTGGAGCACTCTGATACCGTGTGCGACCCCGGACGCCCCCATGAGCACGATCGACTACCGTGACGCGACCGCCGCCGACGCCGCCCTCCTCGGGGGCATGGCGCGCGCGACCTTCATCGAGACCTTCGGCCAGCTCTACCGGCTCGACGATCTCGAGTCCTTCCTCGCAGCGAGCTCCGACGAGGCGTACGCCGCCGAGCTCGGCGATCCGGCGATCGACGTGCGCTTCGCGACGGCGAAGGGCATCGCGGTCGGCTTCTGCAAGCTGGGCCCCCTGCGGCTCCCTGCGAGTGGCGCGAGCTTGCGTGCCCTCGAGCTTCGGCAGCTGTACGTCTTCCGGCCGTGGTTCGGCAGCGGCATCGGCGCTGCGCTGACGGGGTGGGCGATCGAGCGCGCCGTCGCGCGTGGCGCCGACGAACTGTGGCTCTCGGTCTTCACCGAGAACCATCGCGCACGGCGCTTCTACGCGAAGCACGGGTTCGTCGAGAGGGGGCCGTACCAGTTCATGGTCGGCGAGCAGGCGGACGAAGACATCCTCTGTCGCCTCCGCCTCGATCGGGGATCCGCCGAAGGCGGGGCCCGTCTGGGCGCGCGCTGAGAGGCTGTGATCCATTGGCGGCGGCGTTCATCCCGCACCAGGCGCGCTCAGGCGTGTGCCCTGGTGAGCGGCAGCGCGTCCAGCACGACGCGCACGTTCGGGCGTCCAGACAGCGGCGCGAGGTAGGCCTCGATCAGCTCCGCCCACACCCGCGCCCGCAGGCCCCCCGCGAGCTCGGCGTCGAGTTCGGCGAGGTCTGCCGCGGCTTCCACGAGGTGGCCCGCGCGCGCGTCGATCACATCATCCTCCGGGGCTCGCGCGGCACGGAGCACGAGGGCGAGGAGCCGCGCCACCGTCGTCTCCTGGCCCGAATCCCATTCGCCCGGTCCTTGCCGTGGCGTGGACAGGAAGACCGCGAGCTCCTCCGCGTGCTCGGTGACGTCGCCACCGAGCGCGATCGCGCTGTCGGCGAGGATGACGCCATTGGTCGCGAGCTCGTCCAGGCCGGAGGGGACCAGACACAGCACGACGCACGCGAACGCGCGCGCCAGGTGGTCAGTGTGCTCGCCCTCCTGCCAGCGCGTGAGCGCGAGCACCTCGTGGGGCTCCCAGCCGAGCGTCCGCGGCAGCTCGCCCGTCGCCACGATGTCCTCGAGCGCCGCGAGGTGCTTGTCGCGGTCGGCGCCGTAGTCCGCCGCCGCGATCTGCGCGAGCCGCTCCCGTCCGACGCGCGCGCGGAGCCAGTCGAAGAGGGCGGTCGCCGAGCCCGCGGTGGAGGCGACCGGCCGCGCGCCTCGCGGGCCGACGCGAGCGGCGGCGTCCGCGTCCCCGAGCCAGTGGGCGTAGGCCTTCGCGACGTCCTGCTTCTCTTCGGGTGTGGTCGCAACCGCCTCGGCGCGCTCGACGGCCTCTCGCACGAGATCCGTACCGAGCCCGGCGTCGAGCGCGCAGTCGCCGAGGGCCAGCCAGTCGGAGGCCGACCGGGCCAGCTCCTGCGCTCGACCGAGCGCGGCGCGCGCCGCTTCGCGCAGCTGGTGAGACGCGTACGCGCGGATCACGCGCACCGCATCCTCGACCGTCTCCGCGCGACGGAGGGCCATCTCGAGCACGCGGGTCGCCTCGTCGGGCCGAGCGGCCGCGCGCCACGCGTTCGCCAGCGACCAGGCCTCGGCAGGTTCGGTGCAGGCCTCGGCCTGCGCGAGGAGCTCCCGGCCGACCTCGGCGTCGCCGAGCACGACGTACGCCGATGCGACGTCGCAGAGCTCGCCCCCGAGCCCGTGCTCCGTGGCGTCGGCCCGCGCCTGGGCGAGGCACCTCCGCTGGGCGGGCTCGTCTCCCAGGATCTGCCGGTGCCCTTCCCCCAGCAGAATCCACTCGTAGGCGCGCGCCGCGTTCGGCAGGCCGAGCGAGAGGGCGGCGAGGCCGAGGGCGTCCGTGCGTGGCGCGCGCAAGGTCGTCTCGCCGAGCTCGAGGGCCGCGCGAGCCCCGGCGTGATCGGCGAGGCGCCCTGCGCGTACGACGGCCGCGTCGCGGAACCCCCAGACGTCGCGGTCGCGTGCGGCGGCCTCCAGCGTCCGGTCGGCGATCGCCGCGAGCTTCGCGGGCGGGACCTCCTCGCGTGCGCTCGCGGACCGGAGGACGACCCGGAGATCGTGACACGTCTGCGCGAGCTCTCCGGCGCGATCCAGGGCCTGGGTGAGCGTCCGTTCGTCGGCCGCCTCGTCGGCCAGGCGTGCCCAGTCCGCAACCGTTCGCTTCACGACGTGTCCACCCTCCGGGAGGCGAGAGCATACGCCACGGCTCCTTGAGGAGCGACGCGTAGCGCTCACTCAGTCGGCGCTCGGCCAGGCCTTGTGTTCGAAGACATGCTTGGCCAGCCGCTCGAGCTCGGCCGCCGTCAGCGTGAGCCAATGCGCGCGTCGCTCGGGTGGGACCGGGAGGCCGACGGCGGCCGCGAACTGATCGAGCGCGGACGCGAGGCCCTCGACGCGGCCCTCGACGCGGCCCTCCGCGCGGCCCTCCTTGCGGACCTGCTTCAGGTACTCGGACCGGACGACCTTGGCGTCGCGCCGCGCCTCGGCGAGGGCCTGGGCGTCCGGGTCTGCGGAGAGGGTCTCCAGGGCTTGCTTCGCCTCGGCCATGATCGGGTCCTCCA
>JAEUKC010000017.1:0-71933 GCA_016794445.1 Myxococcales bacterium | reverse complement strand
AGCAACCACGTCATCCGGGTGCTGACGCCGACCTCCACGAGCTACACCGTGTCCACCCTCGCCGGCTCCGCGACCGGCGCGTCGGGCTACACGAACGCGAGCGGCAGCGCCGCGCGCTTCAAGCAGCCGACCGGCATCGCGTTCGACGCGGACGGCAACCTCCTGGTCGCCGACAACCTCAACTGCGCCCTCCGCAAGGTGACCCTCGCGGGCACCGTCACCACGGCGCTCGGTGGCGACTGCCTCGCCGCGCCCACCCCCTACTACCTCAAGGGTCTCGCGGTCGGCGGAGACGGCATCTACACCAGCGACCCGTCCAACAACCGCATCAAGCTCAACGTCCTGTCGCCTGCCAGCAGCACCGCGCTCACCGCAATCACGAGCTCGGGCTTCCTCGACGGCACGACCGACGTCGCCAAGTTCAACGCCCCCTACGGGCTCGCGCTCGACGCGACCGGAAACGTCGTCGTGGCCGACACCTCGAACCATCGCATCCGGAAGATCGTCCTCGGGAGCACCAAGCTCGTCTCGACGCTCGCCGACGGCGCGACGGCGGGGCTGGTCGACGGCGGAGGAGACGTGGCGCGCTTCGACACGCCGCGCGGCGTGGCCATCGCTCCGGACGGCACCATCTACGTCGCCGACTCCGGCAACAAGGCCATCCGACGCTTGAAGTGACCGTCCGTGGCGAGGCGCTCGAACCCGGGCGCCAGCGCCGCGACGAACCGCGCGCTGTCGGGGCGGACCCGCGCGAGTCGTCGATCGGACACGAGCCACAGTGGGCGGGCGTGGTCCCCGAGGACCGTCCCTCGCAGCACCAGCACCGAACGATCGAGCTCTCGTCCGGCCCACGTCGGCAAGATCGCCGCGAAGCTGCCCGACCGTACGGCCTGCAGCGCCTGGGGAAACGTCTCGCACGCGAGGTCGATGCGCGGACGCACGTCGGCAACGGCAAGCGCTCGCGTGACCTCGGCCACGAACGCCGCCTCGCTCGACTGGAGGGCGAGCGGCACGCTTCGCAGCACTTCGACCAGCGAGGCCCCGGCCTTCGGCAGGAGGCGGCGCGGGACGTAGAGCGCGCAGTCGAACGTGCCGACCCGTACCGCGTGCAGCGCGCGCGGGATCTTGTGGGCCCGGACGAGGGCTGCGTCGAGGCGGCCCTCGCGGACGCGCGACAGGAGCTCGTCGTTCGGCAGCGCCACCAGCGTGACCTTCGGCGCCTTGCCCCGCCCGAGGGCTGGTACGACCACGAAGTGCAGCGTGGCGTCGCCTGCGCCGATCTGGACTGGCTCGAGCTCGAGCCCACGCTCGGCGACGCCAACGAGCCCTTGGAGGAACCAGCGCGTGTGCTCGACGACGCTGTGTCCGGCCGGCGTGAGCGACAGCCGGCCGGACACCCGCTCGGTGAGCGGCAGGCCGAAGAACGCCTCGAGCTCGGAGACCTGCCGCGACAGCTGGCTCTGGCGGGTCGGAGCCCGCGGCGCGGCGGCGGCGATCCCGCCGGCCTCGGCCACCGCGACCAGCGCCCGCAGCCGATCGATCGAGAGCCCCCGGCGCGAGAAGAGCGGCGCAGCGGCCACGGAGGACTTGAGCATCGAGTCATGAAGTGTGCAGCCTCCTGCATGGTCGAGGCAAGTCTAGAGACGCACTCTCGAGGACATGGCCGACCCCGTCCCCGTCTACTTCTGCCCCGAGATGGTCGCCGACGCGGCCTCCTACTCCCCGAGCGCGGCCAAGCCCGCGGCGGTGGTCGCGCGGTTCCTCGACCGCGGGCTCCCCATCGTCGTGGCGCGGCCGGACCCCGTCACCGAGGGAGACCTCGCCCGCGTCCACGCGCCCTCGTACGTACGCGAGGTCCTCGCGGGACGGCGCGACAACGGCTTCGGCAACCGGCGCGCCGACGTCGCCCGCTCGCTACCGTTCACCTCGGGGGCCATGCTCTCCGCGGCGAGGGCGGCCCTCGCTTGCCAGCGAGTCACCTGCGCGCCGTGCTCCGGCTTCCACCACGCCGCGTGGGACCACGGCGCCGGCTTCTGCACGTTCAACGGACTCGTCGTCACCGCCGCGGCGCTCCACGCCGAGCGCCCCGGGGTGCGCGTCGGGATCCTCGACTGCGACATGCACTACGGCGACGGCACCGACGAGATCCTGGATCGCCTCGGCCTCCGCGGGTTCGTGCAGCACGTGACCATCGGGGCGCGCTTCGGCGCACGCGAGGACGCGGCCCCGTTCCTGTCGGCCCTGCCCGAGCTGGTGCGCGCCTTCCGTGGGTGCGACGTGCTCCTCTACCAGGCCGGCGCCGACCCCCACGTCGACGATCCGCTCGGCGGCTTCCTCACCACCGACGAGCTCGCGCGCCGCGACGCGATCGTCTTCGGGGAGGCGCGGGCGGTCGGCATCCCGGTCGCCTGGAACCTCGCTGGCGGCTACCAGCGCGACGCGAAGGGCGGGATCGAGCCGGTCCTCCAGATCCACGAGAACACCCTGCGCGCCTGCGCGGGGTGAGAGCCCTCCTTCCATGTCGGTGCCAGAGCCCTCAAGCCCCCTCGCCGAGGGCCGTTCCACCGAACAGAAGATGGCCGCCTCTTCCCGCGACTTCCCCGGCATCGCCGACACGGTGACCCACCACCGTTTCGCGCCCGACGGTGCGTTCCGGGCGGAGACCAGCCGCGGACACCGCAGCCTGCGCGGCGTCGCGGCGCTGGCCGCCCATGCGCAGACCGTGGCGCAGCAGATCGCCCAGGGCAGCGACGCCCCGCTCGTCGAGGCACCGGCCCGACGCATCGTCCGCCGCGACCTCGTGGCGGCGCGCGGCGAGATCAAGCTCGTGCACGACGAGCTCGTGTTCGAGCCCGAAGAGGATCGGCTGCGCGGCCACGCCCCTCGCGTCGAGGTCCCCGTCGACCGGATCCGCAGGGTCTCCTGGGACGCGGAGCGCTCCGTCGTGTGCATCGCCACCGAACAAGAGGAGCTCTGCTTCGACGGCATCGGCGCGCGACCGCTGCTCCACGCCCTCTCGCTCCGGCTCGACGGCCCCCCCGACCCACGCGCCGTGAACCTGTTCCCGGTGCGGGTCGGTCGCAGCGCCACCGTCCTGACCCCCTCGACCCTGCTCTGCACCGCACGCCGGCTGCGGATCCTGCTGACCCTGCCCGACCGCGACGAGCTGCTCGACATCCTGTTCGCCGAGCTGTCCGCGCTGCGCACGCCGCGCCCCGATCAGGTCACGATCGTCACGCGCGACCGCGAGCTCCTCGTGGACGGCGTGACTCCGGCGCTGCGCGAGCTGCTCACCGAGCGCCTGTCCGTGGTCACCGAAGGCGGGGCCGAGGAGCGCAAGCGAGCACCCCTCCCCACCGGGACCGAGATCATCGAGACCGTCGTCGCCGAGCTGGCCAAGGGCGAGCTGCGGCCGGTGCGGGTCTCGGTCTCGAACGCCCGGGTGGTCGTCGACGGCATCACCGCCGAGGGTTCGCCGGCCGGTCTCGTCCTCAACGCCGACCGCGGCGGCCTGCGCGTGCGCGGCGACGCGCTGGCGCTCGAGCTCGCCGAGGGACCGGTCACCGTGCGCCTGCGCGGCCCCGCGAGCCTGCGCCTCTCGCAGCAGCTCAACGGTGGCAAGCAGGCCCGCGAGAGCCTGATCCCCGTCCCGCGCCGCATCCGACGCGGCGGTGACGAGCAGCGCGAGTGCTTCCGCGCCAGCGCTCCGTCTGGCTCCATGATCGAGATCCGGCCGATCGACGGCAGCGGGCAGACCCTCGGGCCGACCGAACAGGCGGGCCTCGTCGACCTCTCGCCGGGTGGGTGCCGCATCCTGCGCGCCAACGCGCTCGCGCCCAACACGCGCCTCTGCGTGACCATCCAGCTCGAGGAGGCGTTCTACGACCTGCACGCGCACGTCGCGTGGACCCGGCCGGCCGTCCGTGGCTTCCACGTCGGTCTCGCCTTCGACGCCCTCCCCGTCGCCGCGGTGACCCCCCTCGAGCGCACCTGGATGCAGTTCCAGCGCGGAGGCCCGACCTTGCGGATCAGTGGCCACAAAATGCCGGCCGTGGCCGTGACCGCCCCCCCGCCCATCACCACCGCCTACCCGCCCGTCGACGCAATGCCGACCTGGCGCCCGCCGAGCGAGCCCGGCCGTCGCGCAGGCACGTGAGCCCGGCTTTCCGGGCGCCGCAGCGCGTTGACTCCCCCACACGCCGAACCCTACAACGCACCGCGTGAACCCCATCGCGATGCTCTCCATCATCGTTGGTCTCCTGGCTGCGTTCGCGTGGTCGGCGAGCCGCCGTTTCCGCCTCCTCCAGGTCGGAGGGCCGGTCGAGCGCTTCGACTCGATGGGCGACCGCTTGAAGCGCACGCTCGCGGTCTGGCTCGGCCAGAACAAGATGCACCAGTACCCGGCGGCGGGGCTCGCACACAACCTGGTGTTCCTCGGGTTCCTCGTCCTGCTCCTGAACACGCTCATCCTCTGGGGTCGCGGCTTCGACGCGAGCTTCGGGCTCTTCGTGCTCGGCGTCGGTCAGCCGCTCGGCACGGTCTACAACCTGCTCAAGGACGTGTTCGCGCTCGCCGTCATCGCGGGCGTCGCCTACTTCTTCTACGTGCGCCTCGTGGTGAAGCCCGCGCGCATCACCCAGAGCAACGAGGCGTTCCTCATCCTCGGCATCATCTGGACGATGATGTTCGCCGACATCTTCTACAACGGCGCGGCCATGGTGCTGCACCAGAAGTACTTCACCTATGGCGCGCTGGACAACGAGCTCCGTGGCTCGATCGACAAGCTCGTCCTGCACCGCGCCCGCGAGGCGCGCACCGGCCAGATCCACTTCGAGGCGCTCGAGCCGGGTGGCAGCGCCGCGGCGATGCTCCTCGCGGGCGTCTCCCCCAAGGCGCTCGTGCTCGTCGCGCAGATCGGGTTCTGGACGCACTCGTCGCTCGTCCTGATCTTCCTCAACATCCTGCCGTACTCGAAGCACTTCCACATCCTCACGTCGTTCCCGAACGTCCTCTTCTCCGACCTCACCCCGCCCGGCCGCCTGCGCCCGATCGCCGAGCGGTCCAAGAACGCCGAGACCGGTGAAGACAAGCCGATGACCGAGGTCATCATGGAGCGCCTCGACACGGTGACCTCCGCCGAGGACACCATCGGCGGCGAGGGCTTCGGCGCCGGTCGCATCGAGCACTACTCCTGGAAGGCGGTCCTCGACTTCTATACCTGCACCGAGTGCGGTCGCTGCAGCGACAACTGCCCCGCCAACCTCACCGGCAAGCTCCTGTCGCCGAAGCAGCTCACCCTCGATCTGCGCAACTACCTCTACGAGAACGAGGGCCCGATCCTCGATCTCGAGAAGGGGCCGCGCAGCGCCATGATGCATGGGCCGGCGGCCGCGAACGAGGGGGCCACCGAGGGCGAAGAGAAGAAGCCCGCGGCCGACGCCGCCCCGAAGGCTTACGTCTCCAAGGACCTCGTGGTCCCGAGCGAGCCGGCGACCGGCCTCATCCACCCCGACGTCATCTGGGCGTGCACCACCTGCCGCGCGTGCGAGCAGCAGTGTCCGGTCCTCATCAGCTACGTCGACAAGATCGTCGACATGCGCCGCAACGTCGTCATGGTCCGCGGCGAGTTCCCGCACGAGCTGCAGCGCCCGTTCCAGGGCCTCGAGACCAACGGCAACCCGTGGAACCTCTCCCGCCTCGACCGCGCGGCGTGGAGCGAGGGCCTCGACGTCAAGACCCTCGCCGAGCACGGCGAAGCCGAGGTGCTCTACTGGGTCGGCTGCGCGGCGAGCTACGACGACCGCGCCAAGAAGATCGCGCGCGCCACCGCCAAGCTGCTCGCGGCGGCCAAGGTCGACTTCGCCATCCTCGGCCAGGAGGAGTGCTGCACGGGCGACCCGGCCCGCCGCGCGGGCAACGAGTTCCTCTTCGCCACGCTGGCGGAGCAGAACGTGGCCGTGTTCGAGCAGTACGGCGTCGCCAAGAAGAAGGTCATCACGACCTGCCCGCACTGCTTCAACTCGCTGCTCAACGAGTACGCCGACTTCGGCGCGAAGCTCGAGGTCGTGCACCACACCGACTACCTCCTCGGCCTGCTCAAGGAGGGCAAGCTGAAGGTCAAGAAGCAGCTCGCGGAGAAGCTCGTCTACCACGACAGCTGCTACCTCGGTCGCTACAACGAGATCTACGACGCCCCCCGCGAGATCCTCGCCGCCATCGGCAGCAAGCTCGTCGAGGCCGAGTGGTCGCGTGAGAAGGGCCTCTGCTGCGGCGCCGGCGGCGCGCAGATGTGGATGGAGGAGAAGGGCACCGATCGCGTCAACAAGAAGCGCACGCTGCAGCTCCTCGATACCGGAGCGAAGTCCATCGCCACCGCGTGCCCGTTCTGCATGACGATGATCACCGACGGCCTCAAGGCCGAGAACAAGGAGGAGTCGATCCAGCAGCTCGACGTGGCCGAGCTCCTGCTCAAGGCCTGCGCGCTCGAGGACGCTCCGAAGACCGACGACGGCCCGAAGGAAGAAGCCGCCGAGTGACCAGGGGGACCTCGGCCAAGGACGGCCAGGGTCCGGGGTCTCTCTCTCGATGCGTCTCGGGGCCCTCTTCACGGGCGTGCTCGCCGTGGGCCTCGCGACCACGACCGCGGCGTCGGCCAAGCGCCGCGTCGGGTTCCCGTGTACGGGGTGCGTCCTCGATCCGCCGTCGGCCGACGTCGCGGCGCCCCTCGTGGTGGTGCTGCACGGCGACGCCGCGGGCGGGAGCCCCGACGTGCACGGCGCCGCCGACCTCTTCGCCAAGGAGGCCGGCAAGCGCGGCATCGCGGTCTTCGCGCCGCGCTGCCCCACCGACAAGGGCTGCTCGGCGGGCTCGTGGTGGCAGTGGGAGGGCGGCGACCCGACCCAGTGGCTCGAGTCCCAGGTCAAGGCGATCGAGGCCACCTACGCCATCGATCCCGACCGCATCTTCCTCGCCGGCTGGTCCGGAGGCGCCTCGTACCTCGGCTGGTGGGCCGGGGCGCTCGGCGGCCGCTACGCCGCGGTGGCGCACCTCGGCGGCGGCATCCCTCCCCGCGACAAGGCGTGCCCGCGGTGCAACCTGCCGGCGCTGTTCGTGGTGGGCGACGCGAACCCCCTCCACCACCTCGCCGTCGGCCTCCGCGATCGCTACCTCGCCTGCGGCGCCGACGTGCGCTGGGACCTCCACGCCAAGGCCGATCACGCGGGGGAGTGGAGCGCGGTGCACGCGACCGCCGCACCCGCGACGATCCTCGACTGGTTGCTCGCGCACCCTCGCCACTGCCCGCTGCCGACGGCGATGCTCGCGCCGGCATCGCTCGCCCCGCTCGCGTCGTCCTCCAGCACGCGCGTCGAGCCCCCACTGTCGCGGGCACCGCACCCGCAAGCGCTCACCCATTGTGGTTGCCACGCGGTAGGGGCGCGGGGGAAGGCGGAGGGGCTCGTCGTCCTCGCCATGTACCTCGTTGCCTGCCGCCGACGCCGCTAGACTGCGACCGTGCGGCCGATCCTGCTGTTCGCGCTCTTCGCTGCGCTCTCGACGGCGGCGTGCCGCGGAGACACGGTCGGCGCGCCACCCGCCGACGACGTCGGGAGCGTGGACAGCGCGAACGACAGCGCGAGCATCGACACGAGCCTCGGCGACAGTGGCGTCGACACGGGTGCCGTCGACACGGGTGCCGACGACACGGGTGCCGACGCCTTCGAGGCCGCGGCCGACGGCCCGCTGGATCTCGGCGCCTACGACGCCGCGTTCGACGGCGGCTGCGTTCCGACGGGCAAGAACCTCGTGCCGAGCCTCGAGAGCCTGTCGGGCTGGGGTGTCACGGGCTTCACGCCCGCGGTGATCGAAGGCCCGTGTGGCAAGGGGCTGCACCTGCGCGGCACAGCCAAGTACGCGAACGTGCGCCGTCACTTCGTGGGTGCCTGGCCGAAGGGTAGCGTCGTGCGCGTCCGCGCATGGTTTCACGCCAACGGGGTGATCGGTGCCGCGCCGCCCGCGGTGACCGCGCGGTTCGGTCACACCGCCGATGGAGGCGACGTCGCCGGCAAGGAGATCGGCGTCGACGCGGACCTGCAGCCCACGTGGGTGTGGATGGAGGCAACGTCCACGCTCGACGCCGACGAGACCTTCTTCGACTTGCTGATCACGAGCAACCGCTCCGACGCCGTGTTCGACGACTTCTACGTGGCCGGCATCTCGGTCACCGTCGATTGACGACTTCCTCGTGTCCGGGCTCGCGCTCTACATCGAGAAGTGAGGGCCTAGGCGCGTAGAGAGGCCGGCTCTTCTCCGACCGGCTCCACCCGGCGTGCGCCCCCCGGTGGCCCGAACACCTGGCCCAGCGCCTCGCGCAGGCTCTTCGAGCGTCGCACGTCGCGCGCCATGGCGGCCCACTCGTGGAACGCGATGTGGAACGGGTGGAAGGTCTCGAGGTCCTTGGTCAGCCCGTATTCGACGCGCGCGCGCTCGGGCTCGAACGTGCCGAACAGGCGGTCCCACACGATGAGGATCCCCGCGTGGTTCTTGTCGAGGTACTCGGGGTTCTTGCCGTGGTGCACGCGGTGGTGCGACGGCGTGTTGAACACCCACTCGAGCGGGCCGAGGGTGCGGATCGACTCGGTGTGGATCCAGTACTGGTAGAGCAGGCTCACCGCCTGCTGGGTGAGCACGGCCAGCGGGTGGAACCCGAGGAACGGGAGGATCCACCAGAAGATCGGCGCGGTGAACGGCGTGGTCCACGACTGCCGCAGCGCGGTCGAGAGGTTGTAGTGCTTGCTCGAGTGATGGTTGACGTGCGCCGCCCAGAACAGGCGCACCTCGTGGCTCGCGCGGTGGAACCAGTAGTAACAGAAGTCCTCGGCGAAGAAGAGCAGCACCCAGCTCCACCACACCTTGGTCGGCAGCGTGAACAGGCGGTGCTGGTAGATCCACGTCATCACCGCGAGGCTCCCGAGCTTGGTGATCGCGGAGATGCCGACGTTGCCGAGCCCCATCGCGAGGCTCGCCGCCGAGTCGCGCCGCTCGTAGCCGCGGATGTCCGCGCCCTCGCGCAGCGCGCGCCGCGCCCACAGGGCCTCGACCAGCATCGTGATCAAGAAGACGGGGATCGAGAAGTAGATCAGCGTGGACATCGGGGGCTCACTGCGAGAGGAGGTGGGCGAGCTCGCGCAGGGCGAGGCGGCGGAAGAAGGCGAGGTTCTGCGCGTCGTCGCGCAGGGCAGGACCGAACAGCCCGACGGCGGCGCCCTGCATCGCGTAGACGACGGCGTCGATCACGAGCGAGGAGTCGGCGTGGGCGGCGAGCTCGGGGAACAGCGCTTGCGCCTCCTCGTGGATGCGCGCCCGGTGGGCCGCGAGCACGGGCTCGAGCAGCGCCTCGAGCGCGGGGTCGGTGCGCGCGACGACGTAGACCTCGAACACCGCGCGGAGCTCGTCGCTGCGGAACACGCGCCAGAGCGACGCCACGCCCACCTCGACCCGGGCCTCGAGCGGGGCGTGGGAGGCGTCGCCGGGCAGGCCGGCCTTGAACGCGCTCACCAGCCCACGCAGCAGGTGGGCCACCGTCTCGGCCAGCAGGTGGGTCTTGGTCGGGAAGTGCTTGAAGACCGCCCCTTGCGACATCCCCGCACCTTGCGCGACGGCCGGGGTGCCTGCGCCGGCCAGCCCCGCCTCGACCAGACGCTGGGCCGAGGCCTCGACGATCCGCACCCGCGTGGCGAGCGCGCGGCTCTGGATGGGGAGGCGCATCTCCATCCCGCCGTTCTAGCAAACAAATGTGAGCTGTCACTTACTTTCTGGATCCGGGCAGAAACCGTAGGGTTTGTTTGCCCCCACCGGCTGCCTCCGCTAGCCGGACGCTTCCCATGGCTGTCGCCGCCCCCGAGTCCGAGCCGGTGTCCGAGCGGCCCTCGCCCCGCCCCGGCTTCGATCTCACGCGGCCCAAGGCCCTGCTGTCCGCCCACGGGCGCGCCCTCGGCGTCGTCGCCCTGGTCGGGGTGATCAAGGCTTGCTCGGCGGGAGGCCCCCCTCCCAAGACCCTCGACGGGCTCACCAGCGCCCTCGGCAAGGCGGCCCACGTGGTCGTCCGACCCCACGATTTCGTGTGGGAGGCGAGCGATGGCCTCTTCGCCGACTACGGCGATGGGCGGCGCATCCTGTTCCTCGGGTCCGAGAAGGCCGGCACGCCCCGCGACCTCTACCGCGCGCGCGTGCGGCTCTCCCCCGAGGGGCGACCGCTCGAGATCCGCGACGTCGTGAACCTGACGTCGACGCCCTACGGCGACGAGCAGGGCCTCGTGCGTGACGCCACCGGCGAGCGCGTGGCCTTCGCCACCTACGCCTACGGTCAGCTGCAGGGGCTCACCGCGCTCGATCTCCGCGGCGAGGGGCGCGCCGCCAAGACCAACGGCTTCGTCGACCGCGCCATGCTGTACGTCAGCAACATCCAGGAGACCGGCGACGGCCGCGGCATCCTGCGTGTGCAGGTGGCCCTCGAGAAGGAGGCCTCGAGCGCGGTGCTGCGCTTCGAGGGCGGCGTGCTCGTCGCGCAGCTCGCGATGGCCCAGGGCGGCGTGCGCACCGCCCGCGTCGACATCGACAAGGCGGAGCTCGTCACGCCGGTCGACGGCGTGAAGGCCGAGCTCCTGATCCGCATCCCGAAGCGGCCCATCCACTGGCTCGTCGACACCGTGCGCGCGATCCCCTGGATCGGGCCCGAGCCGATCGCCTGGCTCGAGGCCAAGGTGTGGGAGTGGAAGGACAAGCTCAAGCGGGTCAAGCACGGCATCGGCTCGACGGCGCCGAAGGACGTGCTCAAGGCCGACGCCGAGAAGATCGCCGCACGACCGCTCGATCCCACCGCCGCGGGCGAGGACGGCGGCTACTGGCCCCCGAGCCCCGTGCCCACCATCTACCAGACCCCGGAAGAGGGTGAGGGGCAGTGGGTCGCCATCCAGCAAGACTGGATGCGCCGCATCCCGGGCGCGCCCTCGCCGTTCTACCGCACGTTCGTGCGGCCCGACGTGCAGCGGCCGTACTCGAAGATCCTCCTCCTCGCGATGGACACGCGGCAGCTCGACTTCGACATGGAGGCGGGCGTCGAGGATCCCAAGCCGACCGTCGGCTCGTTCCACGGCACGGGGCGCATCCCGCGCGAGCCCGCGATCGCGCGGCGCGTGGTGGCCGCCTGGAACGGCGGATTCAAGACCGAGCACGGCCACTACGGCATGATGCTCAAGAAGCGCGTGCTCCTGCCGCCCGTGCCCACCGGCGCGACCGCGATGGTGATGGACGACGGGCGCTTCGGCATGGGCTCGTGGGCCCCCACCAAGGACATCGCGCCCGACATCTTCTCCTACCGCCAGAACATGGACCCGCTGGTCGAGGACGGCGTCTTCAACCCACGCAAGCGCGTGTCGTGGGGCGCGGTGCTCGTCGGTCAGCCCAAGCTCACCGGCCAGCAGACCGAGCGCTCGGGCCTGTGCATCACGAAGGCCAAGCACACGCTCTACGTCTGGGGCGACGACGTGGGCCCCGAGGCGCTCGGCAAGGCCATGCAGCTCGCGGGCTGCGACTACGGCATGCACCTCGACATGAACCCGTACCACACGGGCTTCGTGTTCATGACCTTCGAGGACGCGCAGCTCAAGACCGGCCACAGCGAGACCCTGACGCCGCTGATGGCCATCGGGCCGCGCCGCTACATCGACTACAACCCGAAGGACTTCTTCTTCGCGCTGCTGAGGGATCCCGCGCCACCGGTGCTCACCACGGCGAGCGGACCGGTCGCGCTGGTCGCCGACGAGGGCGTGCAGCCCCCGCCCAAGTGGCTGCCGGGGATCTTCAAGGGCCAGCTCACCGGCAAGAGCGAGCCGGTCAACATCAGCGTGTTCGATCCGGGCCGCGTGCGCTGGGTGGTCCGGGCCGGCACGAGCGAGAAGCTCACCGCGCCGCACGAGCTCGCGGGCGACGACGCCAAGCGCGCGATCGCGGCGATCGGGTTCGGCAGCCCGGAGGCCAAGCACCACCTCGGCCTCGCGATCGACGGCAAGGTCGTGACGCCGATGGTGGCAGGCGAGGCCACGCTCGCCGTGAAGCCGGACGGCCAGCTCGCCGTGTTCCTCGCGAGCGAGACCCCGGTGGGCACCGATCTCGTCCAGGGCACCCTGCTCGTGAACGACGGCAAGGCCGTCGACCACGCGAGCCTCGGCGGCGTCTGGCTGCGCCTCGCGGTCGGCGTCACCAAGGAGGGCCGCGTGGTGGTGGCCCGCGCCAAGCTCGGCGGCGACGACGCGCTCGCCCAGGCGCTGATCGACGCGGGGTGCGTGCGCGCGATCCTCGCCCGTGGCCAGGCCGACGGCTTCGTGGCCCGCGCGGGCACGCCCGAGGCCCCGATGAGCAACTACCCGCAGACCACGCTCTACGCGCTGGCCGTCGGCATGGCCCCGCGCGCGTTCCGCACCGACAAGGACGCGAACGGCAAGGCCCTCTACCCCGCCGTCACCAAGGCCGTCCCGTAGCGTCTCCTCCGAGGCGTCTCTTTTCTCGCAACTGCCCCCGACCTCCCGCCGACACCTCGTCGAAGGAGGTCACGATGAACATCGAAGAGCTGCGGAGCGAACTCGCCCGCCAGGAAGCCGTGCTCGAGGAGCTCGAGGCGCGCGCCCCCGAACACGTGGACACCGAGGTGGCCATCGAGCCTGCGCTCGACGCCTGGCTCGAGGACCGGCTGCGCGCCCTGCGCGCGCGCCCGGCCCCCGTCGCCCCCCGCTTCGCCGTCCGCGTCTGATCCCACGAACCCCTGCCCCCCGGAGAATCCCATGACCATCCTCGCGAAGAGCGCCCTCGGCGCCGCCCCCTCCCTCCCGTTCACCAAGGAGCTCGCCCCTGCCAGCCTGAGCAAGGTCGGCCTCGAGACCGGCCTGCCCCCTTCGCTGTCGATGACCGACCTCGTGAGCTGGCTGTCGGCCCACATCCGATCGACGGACACCGCGATCCGCAACGACATGGCGGGCATCTCGTCGCTCAAGGACCGTCAGTCCGCCATCTCGCACCTCACGAGCCAGCTGCGCAACCTCAAGCTCGGCGCGGGCTCGGACGGGAAGGCCACGCTGACCGAGGAGTCCATCCAGGCGCTGAAAGACATGCGCGACACGATGGGCCCCGACGCGCAGAAGACCATCGATGGCCTGCTCGGGAGCATCGAGCACCCCACCCACGAGGAGCCGACCACCGAAGACGCGCCTGGCGCCTATCCAGTCCTCGACGCCAAGGGCGACATCAAGGGGTACCTGAGGACCGTGGAGGATCCGCCGCGCATCACCACCACCGCCCTCGACGAGGGCGTCAAGGCGCTCGGCGACGCGCAGCAGGCGCTCTCCGGCGAGAGCGAGATCGGCATGATCCGCCTGCAGAGCGCCATGAGCGCGCGCGGCCAGCTGCTCTCGCTCGTCTCGAACATCCTCGCCTCCACCAACGAGACCGCGAAGGGCATCGTCAACAAGGTGGGGTCGGCATGAGCGCGCCCGTCCCCTGGCTCGACGCGTTCCTCGCGGGCGAGTCGTCGCTCACCCCGACCCAGCACGCGCTCGTCCTCGCGCTCGGCACCCGCCACTACGAGGAGGACCGCTTCGGCGAGGCCGCCGACCTGTTCCGCCTCGCCGCGCTCGATCGCCCGCAGTCGAGCCGCGCGTGGTTCTCGCTCGCGAGCTGCCACGAGGCGGTCGACGACACCACCCGCGCGGCCTCGCTGTACCGCCTTGCGCTCGCTGCGCCCGAGGACGACGGGGGTCACGCCCGCGCCCGCCTCTACCTGGCGCGGTTGCTCGCCAACCAGGGCAGCCCGGGGGAGGCCGAGGCGGTGCTCGAGCCGCTCAGCGCCGACGAGCACGCCGAGCTCGCCGACGACCCCGACCTCGGGGCCATCCTCGAGGAGGTGCGTCGAGCACCCCATCCGCGCGCCGCCGGAGGGCTGCGGTGATGCGCGTCGAAGCCGCACGTTTCGGCCCCGCCACGGCAGCACCACCGGCCGCGCGGCCCCTCGCGCTGGGTACGCCGATGCTCCCGCCGGCCGATCTCGAGGCGGCGCTCGTGGCCCTCCAGCACGACGCCCGCAAGAATGCTTCCTCGATCGCCGAGGACCGCAGCGCCTCGGCGAAGGCGGACCGCGATCAGGCCATCGCCGACGCGAAGAAGGCCGAGGAGGCCAGCAAGGCCGCGGAGTCGCGCGCTGGCTTCTGGAGCAAGTTCGGCGGCGTCGCCAAGGTCGTCGCCACGGTGGCCGCCGTCGTCGGCGGCGCGGCGGCCACGGTGTTCTCGGCCGGCACCGCCGCGCCCGCCGCGGTCGCCCTCTGTGGGCTCGCGCTCTCCATGAGCTCGCCGTACATCGGCAAGGCCTGCGGCAAGACCGCGGGCGACGTCGCCGCGTGGACGGGGATCGCGGCCTCCCTGGTCGGCGGCGGGTGGTCCGCGCTCGCCACGACCGGCGTGAAGCACACGGCGCTCGCGGTCGGCACCCAGGCCACGGCCCGCCTCGTCGAGGGCGGGGCCCGCGCGACCGAGGGCGCGGCGACCATCGCGGAGAAGCGCGCCCACGCCGAGAGCCTCGACCACGGGGCCGAGAGCTCGCTCGCGCGCGCCGCGCTGAAGCGCACCGAGAACGAGCTCGCCGAGGTGATCGAGCTGTTGCGCGAGGTCGAGGCCTCCGCGCGGCGCGCCATCGGCACCGTCCACAACATCGTCAAGGAGCGCGAACACGACCGTCGCGCGCTCGTCCAACCGAGGGCATTTGCATGACCATCCAGGCGATCCACGGCGCTCGCGCCGCCACCTTCGAGCGCGGCTCCACCCCCTCCATCACTGGCCCCACCACGAACGCACCTCCCCGCCTCGGAGAGATCGGCGCCGGCTACGAGTCGCTGGGCCTCGAGGCGCTGACCGCGCTGCTCGCCGTCGAGAGCGCGCAGGAGCAGCAGAAGACCATGAAGGCGTGCGAGCGCGACGCCCGCGAGAGCCAGCTCTCCGCGCTGCGCGCCCAGGCCGAGGCCCAGCGCGCCCGCGCCGCCGACACCCGCAAGGAGGGGCTCGTGCAGGGCGCCGTCCAGATCGCCGGCGGCGCGCTCACCATCGCTTCGGTCGCCGCGGGCCCGAGCGCATCGGCCAAGAACAACGACGAGTGGCTGCGCGCCGACGCGCGGGTTGTGGGCGCGGACGCGCGGTGGGTCTCGGCCTCCGGTCGTTACGGCGACTTCGTGCAGTCCCTCGAGCGCCGGCAGAAGGTCGTCGAGACCCTCGGCTCGACGACGACGGGCCTCGCACGACCGCTCGCGCAGGCCACCTTCGGGGCGGCGGCGATCGAGCACGAGGCCGACGCCAGCGCGCGCGGCACCGACGCGAAGTTCTGGGAGAACGCGGCGTCCGACTATGCGGACCTGGCCCACGCCGCGGCGGCTTCGGCCGACAAGCTGCGGCAGCTCCTCGGGGCGGTCTCCCAGGAGCGCACGATGCTCGCGCGCACGCTGGCCCGGATCGGGTGACTCACTCGGCCACGGCGATCGTGTCCTTGTCGGAGCGGGCCTGCTCCTCGGCGAGGACGGCGCGCGCCGAGTCGACCGTGACGTCGCCGAGCTCGCAGATGCGCGCGGCGACCTTCTCCACCAGGTCGCCCGTGGCGCCGGCGGCGATGGCGACCGAGCGCGCGTGCAGGCCCATGTGACCGCGCTGGATGCCGTCGCTCGCGAGGGCCCGGAGGGCGGCGAGGTTGGCGGCGAGGCCCACCGAGGCCGCGATCATCCCGAGCTCCGCGGCGTTGGTGACGCCGGTCATCGCGAGCGAGAGCCGCGCGGTGGGGTGCACGCGCAGGGTGCCCCCGACGATGCCGAGCGCCATGGGCAGCTCGATCTTGCCGACCAGGTGGTCGCCGTCGCGCCGCCAGGTGGCGAGCGGCGAGTAGCGCCCCGAGCGAGCCGCGTAGGCGTGGGCGCCGGCCTCGACCGCGCGCCAGTCGTTGCCGGTGGCGATCACCACGGCGTCGATGCCGTTCATGATGCCCTTGTTGTGGGTGCACGCGCGGTAGGGGTCGAGCTCGGCGAACCGCGAGCCCTCCTCCATGCCCCGCGCCACGTCGGCGCCGGACAGCTCCTCGGTCGCGAGCGCCTCGAAGGGCACGCGACACGTGACGCGCACGCAGCGCCGATCGGCGAGGTTCGACAGGATGCGGAAGTTGCAGCGGCCGCGCGCGAGGAGGGCGAGCTCGTCGCCCACGCCCTCCGCGATCGAGTTGACGAGGTTGGCGCCCATGGCGTCGCGGCAGTCGACGAGCACGTCGACCACCATCATGCGATCGCTCGGCGCGCCGAGGACGCGCACGACGAGGTCGCGCGCCCCGCCGCCGCGGGCCACGAGGCCGGGCACGGCGGCGTCGGCCATGGCGAGGATGTCCTCGCGACGCGCGAGGATCCGCTCGCTCGCGGACTCGGCGTCCTCCACGTCGACGAGCTGGATCTGCGCGACCACGATCGGCGGGTCGGCCTCGGCGACGAAGCCGCCGCCGTCGCGCACCATGCGGGCCGCGTTGGAGGCCGCGGCCACCACCGACGGCTCCTCGATGACCATCGGCACGATCACCTCGCGACCGTTGACCTGGACGTTGAGCGTGGCGGCGAACGGCAACGCGTAGGTGCCGAGCACGTTCTCGACCGTCTTGTCGCTGGTCACGACGTCGAGCCCCCGCTCGCCCGCTGCCGCGAGCGCGCCCTCCGGCAGGCCCGTGCGCTCCTCGACGACCGCGCGACGCTCGTCGACGGAGAGCTTGAAGAAGCCGGGGATGCGGGAGCTCATGTCAGAGGGCACCTTGCTCGACGAGGTGGACACCGCGCGGGGCGACGCCGAGGGAGACGGGCTGGAGGCCGAGGGCTTCGAGGGTAGCTTCTTCATGTCCGGTCGGTGGGCGGGAGGAGAGGAGCAGAGCGATGTCGCCACCACCCGCCCCGGATGGCAGCAGCACGGAGTCGATGCCGGGATCGTGCAGCACGTCACATGCCCGCGCGATCTCGGGTGGAACCAGCGGCAGATCGAGGGCCTCGCCGAGGCTCCCGAGGCCGGCCACGTGCTCGGCGGCCGCGGCCAGGAACTGCGGCAGATCACCAGAATCCACCGCCTCGGCGCCGCCGTGGGCCGCCCCGACCAGGCGGAGCAGCGCACGACGTACGGCGGGGTGGGTGGCGCGCTCGGCCAGCCGATCGAGCGCGTCCGAGGTGCGTGCCGAGCGTGGCAGGGCGTACGCGCGCCACACGAGCCCCGGCGGCAGCTCGGCGGGCCGGGCGTCGAGGCGATCTCCGTGCCGCTGCACGACGACCACGCCGCCGAACGTGGCCGCGGCGACGTCGGCCCCGGAGCCGCGCGGCTGCACCTCGCGGTGCGCGGCGAAGGCCACCTCGAGCACCTGCGCCGGGTCCATCAGGCCCTTGTCCGACAGCAACAGCCCCGCTGCCGCGACCGCCGCCGCCGCCGAGCCGCCGAGGCCCAGCTTGCGACCGTCGATCTCGAGCCCGCCCACGTCGACCGCGGGTGCGACCGCGCCGAGACGCCGCGCGACGGCCACCACCTCGGGCCGCGTGGACGGTGCTCCATGCGACGCGACCACGAAGCGATCGACCGCGAGGACGACGGCCGGCGCGCCGCGCAGCACCGCGAACGCGCCCGTCGTGAAGAGCTTCCCGGGTGCCGCGATCTTCACGCGACCTCCGCGCCGTCGCCTGGCACCGCGATCAGCGTCCGCGCGCAGTGCGGCCGCAGCGCGTCCGCGACGCGGGGGGCGTCGGCGAGGGCCGTGATCACCTTCACGTGTGGACCAGCGTCGATGGTGGCCCACGCGCCGATGCCCTGCGCCCGGAGCGCGCGGACCTCGGCGAGCAGCGCCATCGTCGCGGGCTGGAAATAGAGCAGCGCCGGGTTGCTCGCCATCATGCACGCGTGCATGCGGAGCGCGCTCGCCTCGGCGGCCACGCCGAGCGCGGGGAGGTCGCGCGCGAGGACCGCGCGGCGCACCTCGGCGAACAGCTTCGGCGCGTCCTCGACCCACGCGGAGAAGTACGGCGAGGTGTCGCGGCAGTGCTGCATGCCCGAGGTCGAGCCGACGCTCTTCGGCGCGAGGGTGACCGCGCCGACCACGACGGCGAGCTCCCAGTGCTCCTTCGGCGCCACGACGACGGCCGCGGGATCGTCGCCCTCGCCCTCGCCCGTGCCGAGCGCGACGAAGCCGCCGAACAGGCTCCTGGCCGCGCTCGCGGAGGCCCGCCGCGCCATCCTACTCGCCGCGGCCAGCGCCCCACCCCCGGTTGGGAGCTCCACCTTCGCGGCCGCGAGCGCGGCGCGCACGAGCGCGGCGAACCCGCTGGCGCTCGAGGCGAGCCCGGACGCCGTGGGGAAGTCGTTGGCGGACTCGACGCGCGCGCGGTGCGCGAAGCCGGCGAGGGCGCGGACCTCGTCGAGCACCCGCGTCACGCGGGCGAGCGGCTCGCCGTCGACGAGCGCGCCCCCGAGCGTGAACGCGTCGCGATCGAGCGCGGCGTCGAACGCCACCGTGGTACGCGTCTCGAGCCCCGCCAGCGTGATCGAGAGGCTCGGCGTCGCGGGCACGTTGCCCGGCACCGCGCGCTTGCCCCAGTACTTGGCGAGCGCGATGTTCGAGCGAGCGACGGCCGTCGCCTTCAAGGCGTGGCCCTCTCGGCGATGTGCGCGGCGAAGCCCTCGATCCCGATCGACTTCCAGGCCTCGAGCACCTGCTCCACCTTGCCGGGCGCGAGAGCGATCGCGCAGCCCCCGCCCCCACCGCCGGTGAGCTTCGCGCCGAGGGCGCCCGCCTTGCGCGCGGCGTTGCACGCCTGCTCGAGCCGCTCGGTCGAGACGAGCAGCGAGGCGAGCAGCGCGTGGTTGAGATCCATGAGCTGGCCGAGCTCGTAGAGCCGACCGTCCTCGATCGCGTCGACGGCCTTCTTGGCGAGCGTGTCGATCCCGTCGAACGTGCGCTCGACGACCTGCGGCCGCCGCTCGAGCTGCCGGGCGACCTGGGTCACCATCTGGCGCGTCGACGCGGCCTCGCCGGTGTAGGCGACGACGAGCGAGAGCGACTCGCGCGGGACGACCGCGCGAGGGGGCTCTCCACGGCGGAAGGCGAGCACGCCGCCCCGCGCCGCCACCGCTGCGTCCACGCCGCTCGGGTTGCCGTGGAACACGCGCTCCCAGGCGTTGCCCGAGGCGGCCGCGGTCTCGTCGTCGAGCGTGCGCCCGTGGGCCTCGGCGATCGCGCGGGCGAGAGCGACGGCGATCGCGGCCGAGCAACCGAGGCCGGCGCCCCCGGGCACGTCGACCGACACCTGCGCGTCGACCGAAGCGTGAGGGCCGAGGACGGTCTCGACGACGGCGGTGAACGCGCGCGCGACCTCGTCCTCCTCGCCGGGGCGCGCGACGCGCCCCCACGGCTCGATGCGCAGGCTGCCGAGCCCCTCGCACCGCACGGCGGTGGCCACCGCGCCGCGATCGAGCGCGGCCGCGAGGGCCAGGCGACCGTGCACGACCGCGTGCTCCCCGAGCAGGATCACCTTGGCGAACGCGCGGCTCACTTCGACCTCCGCGCGATGGCGCCCGCGAGCTCGACGAGCAACGCGGCGTCGGCGCCGAGCGGGGCGAGAGCCGCGACCGCTTCGTCGTGGAGCGCCGCGATGCGGGCCTCGAGATCGGCGCGCGCGCCGCAGCGCTCGAGCAGCTCCACCGCGAACGCGAGATCGCGCGGGTCGAGCGCGTCCCCCTGACCGAGCACCTGGGCGAGGCGCGCACGGTCTTGGGCCGAGGCGCGCGCGAACGCGGAGGCGACGAGGGCGGTGCGCTTGCCCGTGCGCAGGTCGGACCCGACGGGCTTGCCGGTGTCGCTCGGGTCCCCGAAGGTACCGAGGAGGTCGTCGCGCAGCTGGAAGGCCACGCCGAGCGGGGCGCCGAACGCGCCGAGCGCCGCGCGCACGGAGAGGGGAGCGAGCGCGAGGGCCGCGCCGATGGCGAGGGGGCCGTGCACGGTGTAGCTGCCGGTCTTGAGCGCGTGCATGCGGTCGACCGCGGCGGCGTCGGCGCCCGTCGCGGCGTCGGGGCCACGCAGGTCACCGAGCGTGAGGTCGAGCGTCTGGCCGAGCACGACCTCCTGCTCCATGCGACAGAAGAGGCGCGTCGCCTCGACGACCACGGCGGGCGGCGCGTCCATCTCGGCGAGCACCGCGTGGGCGAGGCCGCTCGCGTAGTCGCCGGCGAGCACCGCGAGCGAGGCGCCGAGGTGCGGGCTCGCGTGGCGCGCCTCGAGGGCCGCGTGCACCGCGGGGCCCCCACGCCGCTCGCGGTCGCCGTCCATCCAGTCGTCGTGGACGAGGAAGTAGGCCTGCAGGAGCTCGAAGGCCACGCCGGCGTCCGTCACCGCGCGGGGCCAGGCCCCCTGCTTCAGGGTCCCGCCGCCCGCGAGATAAGCGGCCGTGAGGAGCGCGGGGCGGAGCCGCTTGCCTCCGCGACGGACCAGCGCGGCCAGCGCGGCCACGACGGCCGCGGGCTCGGGACCGGCGCGCTCGGCGTCGACCTGCGCAGCCTGCAGGACCTCCTCGAGGCGCGCGTCGATCCGCGCGCGCACGTCGGCGAGGAACGACCCGCGCACGGAAAGATCGGGGTGCGGCTCGATCGACATCGGGGTTCCCGCCGACGTGCTAGAGCCGGCAGGCGGACGCTAGGCCCAGGCCTTCCTCCAGTCAACCAGCCGAGCCTTGGAGTTCGCCTGCAAGTTCGCGCACTTTCAATTTTGTTTGAAGAAAGATGGAGTTCGGATGGCCGCCGGGATCGAGGGGCGCAAGCAGGACCACCTGACGCTGTGTGCGACCGAGGACGTCGGCTTCCGCGCGCAGGGTACGTTGCTCGACGGCGTGCGGTTCGTGCACGACGCCGTCCCCGAGCTCGACGCCGGCTCCATCGACTCGACCACCCGTCTCCTGGGCAAGCGCCTGCGCGCGCCGATCGTCATCGCCGCGATGACGGGCGGCACCGACGAGGCCGCGAAGGTCAACCAGGCGCTCGCCGCGGTCGCCGAGGCGCGCGGCTACGGGTTCGGGCTCGGCAGTCAGCGCGCGATGATGAAGCGACCCGAGAGCGCCGGCACGTTCCGGGTGCGCGAGGCCGCGCCCACCACGCTGGTGCTCGGCAACCTCGGCGGCGTGCAGGTGGCCACTTCCAGCACGAGCGAGGTGCGCGCGCTGATCGAGGCGGTGGGCGCCGACGCGCTGTGCGTGCACCTCAACCCGGCGATGGAGATCGTGCAGCCCGAGGGCGACCGCGACTTCCGCGGCGTGCTCGCCGCCATCGCGCGCCTCGTGCACGAGCTCGAGGTGCCGGTGGTGGCCAAGGAGACCGGCTGCGGCCTCTCGCCGCGCGCGGCGCGCAAGCTCGTGAGCGCAGGCGTGCGTCACGTGGACGTCTCGGGCGCGGGGGGCACCTCGTGGGTCGGCGTCGAGACCAAGCGTGCCGCCGACGCGGGCGACGTGCGCAAGCGCGCGCTCGGCGAGGCGCTCTGGGACTGGGGCGTGCCGACGGCGGTCACCACGGTGGCCTGCGCGAAGGCCGGGTTCGCCACGGTGATCGCCACCGGTGGCATCGCGACCGGGCTCGACGTCGCCCGCGCCCTAGCGCTCGGCGCGCACGCGGCCGGCTTCGCGCGACCGGCGCTCAAGGCCCTGCACCGCGGCGGCGTCGCGGCCGTCCACGAGTTCTTCGACGAGGTGGAGGCGGAGCTGCGCGCGGTGATGCTGCTGGTCGGCGCGGGCGACCTCGCGAGCCTGCGTCACGCCCCGCGCGTCCTCTCGGGCGAGCTCCGGGGCTGGCTCGATCAGCTCGGCCTCGACCACGCCCGCGGCTAACCGGGTTCGCGACGGTGCACGGGCGCTGCGTCGATGACCAGCGCGCTGTAGCCGATCGCGGGGCGTCCTCCTTCGTTGTGATAGGCGTGCGGCTGGTCGCCGCGGAACACCACGACGTCACCGCGGGCGAGGTCGAAGCGGCGACCGCTCGCGGTCAGGGCGAGCGAACCGGACTCGCAGGTGAGGTACTCTCGCGTACCCCCGCGGTGTGGCGTGCCCGCCATGCGGCTGTGCGGAGGCAGCTCGAGGCGCTCCAGCTGGACCCCGGGGAGCGCGTCCGGCAGCAGGTTGCGCACGACGACGCCCTGGCGCGTGCGGGCCTTGAGCGAGGCCGCGCGGTAGTGGTGCACGTCGGCACGCGGCGCCGAGACCAGCTCTTCGAGCGTGACGGAGAGCGCCGCCGCGACCCGCGTGAGCACCGCCAGCGTGGGGTTGCCGGCGCCCGACTCGAGATGCGCCCAGGTGGCGCGAGGGACTCCAGCCGTGGCCGCCGCGCGGGCCTGGGTGATGCCGCGCGCGGCGCGCAGGTGGCGGAGGTTCTCGGCGAGATCGTGCGGAGCCGTCATGTCGGCAAACTAGCGCCTATGTCGACGTATTGGAACGATGCCCGTCCGTCGACCGAGCATGAGCGATACCCGGCTCCCCGCCGCATCTCTTCCTTCGAGACCAAGGAGAACGGACATGGAGCTGAAGGACCAGGGAGTGATCGTCACGGGCGGGAGCCGTGGGCTCGGGGCGGCGCTGGGCGCGGCGTTGGCCGAGAGAGGCGCGCGGGTGGTGCTCGTCGCCCGCGACGCGGGACGTCTCGACGAGACGGTCCGGCGCATCCGTCAGAGGCACGGCGAAGCCCATGGCCTCGCCGCCGACGTCAGCGACAAGGAGGCCATTCACCGGATCAGCGGGGCGGCAGCCGCTCTCGTGGGTGACGTCTCGCTGCTGGTGCACGCAGCCAGCACGCTGGGGCCGACGCCGCTCCGCCCGCTGCTCGACCTCGCGTGCGAGGACCTCGAGCGGGTGCTCGCGGTGAACGTGCTCGGACCGTTCCGCCTGACCAAGGCGGTGGTCGGCGGCATGGCGTTGCGCGGTCGGGGGACCGTCGTCGCCGTGAGCTCCGACGCCGCCACGGAGGCCTACCCCGGCTGGGGCGCGTACGGCGCGACGAAGGCGGCGACGGACCACCTGATGCGCACCTTCGCCGCCGAGCACGCGGGCGTGCGGTTCCTCTCGTTCGACCCAGGCGAGATGGACACCGACATGCACCGGGCCGCGATGCCGGACGCCGATCCGAGCACCCTCGCCCGACCCCACGCGGTCGCCGCGAACCTCCTCCGCTGGCTCGACGGTTCCCCGGCGTCGGGCACCCGCGCGAGGGCCACGTGATCGCGCCCGCTGCCTCGCTGCGCGACGACGACGGCGAGAGCCGCCTGCTCGTCGTGGAAGGCGACGCGTTGCAGGTCGCCCGCATCCGCGACCTGCCCCGCTGGGTCGGCGAAGGGGACGTCGTGGTGGTCAACGACGCGGCAACCTTGCCCGCCTCGCTGCGCGTCGAATCCGAGGGGCGCGCCTTCGAGGTGCGGCTGCTGACCGTCGACTTGGTCACGGGGCGACTGCGCGGCGTCCTGTTCGGAGATGGCGACCACCGCACCCGCACCGAGGATCGCCCACCGCCGCCCGAGCACGTCTCTTGGCTGCGGTTCGGCGAGGTCGTCGCGCGCGTCGTCCATCGCGAGGGGCGCCTCGTGGAGCTCGAGGCCAGTCGGTCCGGCGACGCGCTCGTCTCGGCCGTCTACCTGCACGGCCGGCCGGTCCAGTACGCCCACGTCCCCGAGCCCCTGCCGCTGTGGGCGGTGCAGACGCCATACGCCTCCCGACCGTGGGCGCTCGAGATGCCCTCGGCCGGACGAGCGCTCTCGGCCGCGGTGCTCGCCGCCCTGCGCTCGCGCGGCGCGACGGTCGCACGGCTGACCCACGCCGCGGGCCTGTCCGCCACGGGAGACCCGACGCTCGACGCACGCCTGCCGCTCGCCGAGCGGTACGAGATCCCGGTCGAGACCGTCCGCGCCCTCGAGGGGGCGCGGCGGGTGATCGCCATCGGCACGAGCGTGGTGCGGGCGCTCGAGGACTCCGCGACGCGACATGGACGGGTCGCCTCCGGCAGCGCGACGGCCACACTGCGGCTCTCCGCGACGACGCGACGTCGGGTCGTCGACGCGGTGCTCACCGGCGTCCACGAGAAGGGCACGACCCACGCAGAGCTCCTGCGGGCGTTCGTCTCCGAGGCCGTACTCGACCGCGCCCTCGACCGCGCCGACGCGCTCGGTCTCCTCGGGCACGAGCTCGGCGACTTCCTGTGGGTGGTGGGGGAGGAGCGGCGCGCGCGGCTCGCCAGGCCGGGTCGCGCCGCCTAACCTGCGAACCATGAGCGCGCTGTCTCCCGAAGAGGCCATCCGCGAGAAGCTGACCCAGACCGCCGGCCCCGTGCCCTACTCCGATCTCGCGGCCCACCTGCAGCGCGACGCGGTGTTCGTGGTCGCCACGACGGTCCCGCTGATCGAGTGCGGCGTGGCCATCGCCCTCGACGACGTCGACCAGGTGCAGGGCTTCATCGCCCGCGGCGAGCTGCGCAAGCCGTCGCGGCAGGAGCGGCAGGACTGGGCCAGCGACCCAGGCCGTACCTGGACGGCCGTTGTCGTCCAGCCCTTCGTTCTCGTGCAGGATTCGGCTGTTTTCGAAAAGATCACAGTTGGAGTGGACGGATGAGGGGGCGAGGGCTACCGTTGCGCACCTTTTCCGAGGGGGGGTTGGCGGTCCCTGAAACTGCGCGGACTGACGGCGCGCGAGGTGCTCGTTCGGATGGACAGTGATTTGCGGGATGCGGTCGGCGCTCTTCGCGCCGTTTTCGAGCGCCGGAAGCTAGGGTCCAAGTGGGGTACGACCCCCGCCGAGCTGATCGAGGCTTTCAAGAAGGAATATCGCGTTCCACCGCGGTATCGCGCCTTCTTGGCCGAGGTCAATCCGATCGAGGTCGAGACGGTCACACCGGTCGAGAAGGTGCGCCTCCTCTCCAGCGAGAAGCTGCGGGAGGGACAGGTCGGCTTCGGCGTCGCCGAGGACGGCACCTCGCTCGTGACGGGCAAGGAGGGCGACTGGAAGAAGTCGTGGGTGGTGGTGGCGATGAGCTCCCACTTCGGCGACCCCTACTTCCTCGACGTCTCCAAGCTCGACGCGGAGGGCGACTGCCCGGTCTACGCGGGCCAGAAGACCGAGAAAGGCACGTGGAAGACCACCCTCGCGGCGTCTTCCTTCGCCAGCTTCATCCACATCCTCGCCCTCGGAATGGAGCTCGCTTCCGGCTTCGGTGAAGCGGTCTTCGACGAGGCGGACGACGGGGCGTTCCGGGAGCAGTTCGCGCCGAAGATCAAGGCGTTCGATCCCGCTGCCGCGCGCGCCAAGCACTGGAGCTGAACCCCACGATCGCTGCGGGCGTCGAGGGGGGTCTCTCCCGGACCGGGGGACCCTCACACGAGCCCGACCGCTGTCTTGCCTTCCGGCTGGGGCGCTGCGCGTTGCTTGGAGCGGAGTGTCTTTGCGGTCCGGGAGAGACCCCCCTCGACGTCCTCGCTATCGGGTTCATCTCCCCTGCACCGCGGTGAAGGAACCTCCCTCCCCGCGCGCGGCCTTGTCCCCATTTCCGGGCCTTCGGGCCCGTACAGTGTGCGGAGTGGGTTGTACGTACGATCGTCCTCCGCCTCTCGCGGAGCAAAGCGACGCGCGACCGCCCCGGAGCGCCCCGAAGGGGGGGGAGGGGCGGCGGTGCGGGGAGCGCGTGCAGCCCGGAAGTGACGTCGCGCAAACCAGCAACTGCGACCCGTGCAGCCCGGAAGTGACGTCGCACAGCGCCCCGGAGGGGGGCGGAGCGGCGGCACGTAGGGCAAACCAGCAACAGAGGGCACGTAGGGCAAACCAATAAACTGGGCTAGACTCCCCCGCACCCATGTACGTCCCCTGTCCCCGGTGCGGCCAGCAGAACTACGCGACGGCAACCCAGTGCGCCTACTGCGCGACGCCGCTCACCCCCGCGCCGCAGGCGGCGCAGGCGTTCGCGCAGACCAATGCGCCGGGCTTTGCCGGGGGTGTCACGGGTGGGGGTGCCGGCGTAGGTGGGGGCGCGACCGCAGGGCAGCCGCAGATCGGTCAGCTCATCGACCGCAAGTACCGCATCGAGAAGGTCCTCGGGCAGGGCGGCATGGGCGTCGTCTACCTCGGCCACGACGTGAACGCCGACCAGAAGGTGGTCATCAAGGCCATCCTCCCCGAGTTCGCGAACCGCGGCGACTTCCGCGAGCGCACGCTCTCCGAGGGCAAGGCGCTCGCCAAGATCGATCACCAGAACGTCGTTCGCTTCTACTCGATCATCAACCACGCCGAGACGAGCGAGCTCTACATCGTCATGCAGTTCATCGAGGGCGAGTCCCTCGATCACACGCTCGAGCGGGCGAACGCGACCGGTCAGAAGCTCCCCATCCCCGAGGTGGTGCGCATCTTCAAGATGGCGCTCGACGGCGTGCACGCGGCCCACGTCGAGGGCCTGATGCACCGCGACCTCAAGCCCGCCAACATCATCGTCCGCCAGAAGGACGGCGTGGCCAAGGTGATGGACTTCGGCATCGCCAAGGCCGAGGGCGCCACCAAGGGACCGACCCAGGCCGGCGGCATCGTCGGCTCGCTGTTCTACATGGCGCCGGAGCAGATCAAGGGCGCGCGCGATCTCGACAAGCGCCTCGACGTCTACGCGATGGGCATCGTGCTCTACGAGCTCGTCACCGGTGTCGTGCCGTTCGACGGCGAGACCGAGTACGACATCATGACCCAGCACATGTCGGCGCCCGTGCCGTCGGTGCTGGCGAAGCGTCCCGACGCGCCGGCGTGGATCGACGAGGTCATCGCCAAGGCCACGCAGAAGGAGCGCAACGCGCGCTACCAGTCGTGCGAGGAGATGCGCAAGGCGGTCGACGCCTTCGACGGCGGCATCGCGGTGCCTCGGTCGATGACGGCGTACGAGTCGAGCGCGATCGATCCAGGAGGTCCGGCGCGGGGTGGCACGGCCGCGATGTCCGCGATGCCCTCCAATCCAGGTCCGGGCCCGGGCGGGTTCCCTGGACCGCCCGGGTTCCCGCCACCCGGCGCGAGCAACCCCGGCACGAGCAACCCCGGTCCGATGATCCCCGCGGGCCACTACGAGTCGGCGCCGCCCAAGAAGGGCGGCAACACGGGCTTGATCATCGGTGTCGTGGTCCTCCTGCTCGCGGGTGGGGGCGTCGGTGCGTATTTCGCGTTCGGCCAGGACGACGGCAAGACGGCCAAGGCCGGCGGCAACAGCGGCGACAAGACCGACAAGCCCGACAAGACCGACAAGAAGGACGACAAGGGCGACAAGAAGCCCGACAAGAAGGGCGACGACGACGACAAGAAGCCGGGCAAAGACGACACCAAGAAGCCCGCCAAGAAGAACCCGCTCGCGGCCCTCGTGGGCGAATGGAAGACAGACACGACCAACCGGCTCCTCAAGGCCGAGCTGTCGGGCGACGAGGTCGAGTTCAAGGTCGTCGACCCCAAGGAGTGGGACGGCGCGTTCGTGAAGGACGAGGTGCGCTTCAAGCTGAAGAAAGGCGCCGACGAAAAAACCTTCGAGGTCGTCGATCGCTACCGTCCCGCCCCGGGCACCGGCAAGACCTACACGACAGGCGCGCTCGCGAGCTGCATCCTCGAGTCGACCACCGTCTCCGGCAAGACACTCGAGGCCACCCTCAAGACCGACGAGCAGATCGAGGTCCAGCTCGCCACGGCGACCGTCAGCGTCGTGCTCGACGGCGGCGACGCCACCAAGATCGCCTCGTGCAAGCCGAACCCCGCCACGGGGACGGTCAAGGCCACGCTGCGTAAGCAGAAGTAGGGGCAAGCAGAAGTAGGGGCAACAGAAGTAGGGGCAAGCCGTCGCAGCCGAGGAGATGACGGCGCGTCACCACGTTGACGCGCGCACGCTCCGTTGCGCGACGGAACAGCAACTTCGTTCCCCTAGGCGAGTGGCACGACGGCTGCTGGGCTGGCCTCATGGCCCGACCGACCCCCTCTGGCCGCGAGATCACCTTCGCGGAGGACGAGATCATCGTCAGCAAGACCGACCTCCAGGGTCGGATCACCTACGCCAACGACGTGTTCCAGCGCGTCTCCGGGTACACCGAGCGCGAGCTGCTCGGCGCTCCGCACAGCGTCCTGCGCCACCCCGACATGCCCCGCTCGGTGTTCGCGCTCCTCTGGAGCCGGATCCAGGCCGGGCACGAGGTGTTCGCCTACGTCGTGAACCTGGCGCGCAACGGCGACCACTACTGGGTGCTCGCCCACGTCACGCCGAGCTTCGACGAGGCCGGCACCATCCTCGGCTACCACTCGAACCGCCGGGTCCCCGACCGTCGCGCCATCGACGCGATCACGCCGCTCTACCGCGAGCTCCTCGACGTCGAGCGGCGGTCCGAGACCAAGGAGGGTGGCATCGCCGCCGCCTCGGACGCGCTGCAGGAGAAGCTGCGGCGCGCCAAGGTCACCTATGACGCCTTCGTCTTCAGCCTCTGATCGAAAGGAACGTGCGATGACCTTGTCCCTCGTGCCCGTGCCGCGCGAAGAAACCACGCTCTCGCCCGAGGTGCGGGCGTTCCTGAAGTCCGTCGCCGAGGTGTGCCGTCGGGTCGCCAACGGAGACCTCGAGGCGCGCGTCGTGCCGAGCCCTCTGGAGCCCGAGCTCGCGGAGGTGGCCAACGCCGTGAACTTCGTCCTCGATCGCACGGACGCCTTCGTGCGAGAGGCCACCGCCTCCCTCGACCACGTCAGCCACGACGTCTTCTTCCGGCGCGTGATCACCCGCGGCATGCCCGGCGCGTTCCGTCGCGCGGCGCAGGTGATCAACGCGGCGACCGAGCGCATGGGCAAGCGGTCGGCGGAGCTCGCCGCGATCCGCGCGCGCAACCTCGAGCTCGCCGACCGCTTCGAGAGCTGTGTCATGGGGGTGACCGAGACGGTCGCCGCCGCGGCGACCGAGATGCAGGCATCTGCGAGCTCGCTCACCGAAACCGCGCAGGGCACGAGCAACATGGCGCAGGAGAGCGCCACGGCCTCCATCGCCGTGCGCGAGCGCTTCGAGACCGTGGCCCGCGCCAGCGAGACCCTCCACGCGTCGATCCGCGAGGTCACCCATCACGTCGCCGGCGCCACGCGCACCACGAAGCGGGCCTCGGAGCGCGCGGCCGAGAGCAGCCAGGAGTTCGATGGGCTCGCCGAGGCGGCGCGCTCGATCGGTCGCGTCACCAAGGTGATCCACGAGGTCGCGACCCAGACCAACCTGCTCGCGCTCAACGCGGCCATCGAGGCGGCCCGGGCCGGGGCGGCCGGCAAGGGCTTCGGCGTCGTCGCCTCCGAGGTCAAGAGCCTCGCCCGCGCCACCTCGAACGCGACGACCGACATCGAGGGCCGCGTCGGCGAGATCCAGCGCGCGACCCAGCGCAGCGTCGCCTCGATGGGCGAGGTCTCCAAGATCATCGGCGAGGTCGACCGGATGTCCCAGATGGTCGCCGCGGTCATCGATGGCCAGACGGACATCGCCACGCAGATCGCCAGCAGCGTGAGCGAGGCCGTGCACGACGCCGAAGCGGTGACGGATCACGCGGCGCGGATCGCCGAGCACGCGGTGCACACCGGTCACGCGGCGGGTGAGCTGCTCACGGCGGCGAGCGATCTGTCGCGGCAGTCCGAGGCCTTGCGCGCCGAGGTGCGCGCGTTCCTGGCGGCCGTCCGCGCGACGTGAACTAGAGCAGCCGCCCGATGAGTTCCTGCTGCGAGTGCACGCCGAGCTTCCCGTAGATCGACTTGAGGTGGTTGCGCACGGTCGAAGGGCTGATGTGCAGACGCTTGGCGATCTGCGGGACGCGCTCGTGCGAGAGGAGCGCGCGAACGACCTCCCACTCTCGGGTGGAGAGCTGGGAGAGCTCCGGCACGTCGGTGCGGGGCTCGGCGGCCTTGGAGCCCGCGGCGACCACGCCGAACTCGACCAGCACGTTGGTGATGCGCTCGATCGCGGCGCGGTAGTCGCGCGTGTCGGGCGCCACCGCGCGCTCCGCCAGCGCCACGCGGAGGGCAGAAACCAGCTGGCCTTCGGTGTACGGCTTGCCGAGGAACCCGCGCGGGCGGGTCGCTCCGGCCTGCTCGAGGACCTCGGGATTGGTGCATCCGCTCACGTAGACGATCGGGATGTGTCGCGCACCGAGCTCCCGGCCGAGCTCGACGCCCGTGCCCTTCGGGAGACCGATGTCGAGGAGGGCGATGTCCGGCTGCTTCTCCTCGAGCAGAGCTCGAGCGCCATCGCCATCCTGCGCCACGCCGATCACCTCGAAGCCGTTTCGCTCGAGCAAGGCTCGCGCGTCCTGCGCGGCGATCCACTCGTCCTCGACCACCAAGACCCGCCATGCCGCTTGCGCCACGGCCCGAGTCTAGCTGGTCCGTATCCGGGGTTTGTCAGCGCAACGCAAGGGGATGCAGCGAGATCCAGGCCGAGCACACCCACACCCTCACAGTGGGCGCATGTCTCCCTTGTCGACGGGAGGGAGTGGACGTCGGCCATCCCTTGCTAGGCTGAGGGGGTGCGAACCGCGCTCCCCCTCCTCGTCCTCCTCCTCGCGACCGGGTGTGCGACCGGGTCCGACGAGGTCGTCTTCACCGACGGCGGTGAAGACGGAGCAAAGGAAGCGGGCGACGCAACGGGGGATGCGCCCAGGGACGCGACGGACGCCGACGCGACGGCCGACTCCTCGGTGATCGACTCCACCCTGGGCGACACCGCCGACGCCAAGGAGGCCGAGGTCGACCCTTGCCCGGGCAAGACGTCATGCAGTGGCAAGTGCGTCGAGACGACCAACGACCTCGACCACTGCGGCAAGTGCGACAACCCCTGCCCGGACCGCAAGAACGCCATCCGCACCTGCGTCGCCTCGTTGTGCGGGTTCGCCTGCAACATCGGCTTCGACGACTGCAACGGCGACAAGCTCGATGGCTGCGAGACGTCGCTCGACACGTCGACGGACAACTGCGGCCTCTGCGGCAAGGCGTGTCCCGCCGTGACCAACGCCGACCCCACCTGCACCAAGGGCGCCTGCGGCTACACCTGCAAGACCGGCTACGGCAACTGCGACGGCACCGCCGGCTGCGAGACCGACACCACCATCAACCCGAGCCACTGTGGCGGCTGCGGAAAGGCGTGTCCGAGCGGGCCCACCACCGACCCGGTGTGCGGCGGCAGCACGTGTGGCACGGTGTGCAAGAGCGGCTACGTCAGCGTCTCCGGCCACTGCACCAACATGGGTGGCGCGTTCGCCAAGCAGGCGGGGTGCACCGGCTGCGGCAACGGCAACCCCTATGTGTCCAGCAGCTGCAGCTGTCCGGCCGGCTTTGCGGCGGGCGCCGCGTTCCTCGCGCGCACCGACGCGTGCGGCATCACCAACTCCACCGTGCAGTTCTGCGAGACCGGCGGTGGCGCCGCGGGGGTGTGGGGTGGCGCGTTCCAGACCGACGACGCGGTCAGCTGCGGGCTCTCGTGTCGCGTGGCCAACCCGAAGACCGGCGCGTGCAACTGCCCCTCCGGCTACATCGCGCAGTACGCGCGGGTGCTCATCACCAACACCTGTGGCAGCAAGATCGGCTCACGCATCGGCCTGTGCGTGCACCCGAGCGTCGCCCTCGACAACTTCGGCGGCGCCTATCAAGTCGACGATCCGGTCGGCGGCGGCCTCGGCTGTCGCATGGCGAACACGCGCACCGGGGGTTGCAGCTGCCCCACGGGCTTCTCGGCCTACCCGATCCGCACGCTGGTCGACTCGAGTGGCGGCAGCGAGATCGGCTCCCAGCTCTTCGAGTGCCTCCGCTGACGTGGTGACTAGCCGACGTACCGCTGCGCGATCGGGTACACGCGACCGACCCAGGCGCGCTCGCTGACGCGGAGGGCCTTGGCGTACTGCTGGCGCTTGTACTCGTTGGTGCGCACGCGCCGCGCGATCGAGGCCACCAGCGCCCGCGGCTCACCCGTGGCCTCGGCGGCGGCGTCGATGCCGAGCTCCCGGACGACGAGCGCCTCGAGCAGCCTGTCGAGGACGTCGTACGGCGGCAGGTCGTCCTGGTCGGTCTGATCGGGCCGCAGCTCGGCCGAAGGGGGCTTCTCGAGCGTGCTGTCGGGGATCGGCGCGACCCCGCCGGCGGCGACCGCGCGCGCGTTCAGGTGCCGGGCGAGCGCGTACACCTCCACCTTGAAGAGATCGGCGATCACCGCGAGGCCGCCGCACGTGTCGCCGTAGAGGGTGCAGTAGCCGACCGCGCACTCGCTCTTGTTGCCGGTGGTGAGCACCAGCGCACCGGTCCGGTTGGACCACGCCATGACCGTCGCGCCGCGGATGCGGGACTGCAGGTTCTCCTCGGTGAGGTCCTTCCAGCCGGGTGGCATCGGCGCGACCCCGAGCATGGGGGCGAGGCCGCTCTGGTAGGAGGCGAACATCGGCGAGATCGGCACGAGGTGGCAAGGGATGCCGAGGCGGCGCGCGAGCTCCTCGGCGTCGCGCACCGAATGATCGCTCGAGTAGGGCGACGGCATGGCGAGGCCGGCCACGTGCTCCTTGCCGAGCGCCTCCACGGCGAGCGCGGCCACGAGCGCCGAATCGATGCCGCCCGAGAGGCCGAGCACCGCGTCGGCGACCCCCACCTTGCGGAAGTAGTCGCGGACGCCGAGCACCAGCGCGGCGCGCACGTCGTCGAGATCGTCCCGGGGCGCGGGTGCGCGCGGCGCTCCGTCGGTGGCGAACACGACGACCTCGGTGTCGAAAGCCGCCGCCTCTCCGACGAGGCGACCCTCGCGGTCGAACACGCAGGAGGCGCCGTCGAAGATCAGACCGTCGTTGCCGCCGACCGCGTTGCAGAGCGCCGTCGGCACGCCGTGGCGGCGCGCGGCGTGCCCGAAGATCGCCCGGCGCCGCGCGATCTTCCCCTTTGCGAACGGGGAGGCCGAGAGGTTCACGAGGACGTCGATCCCCGCGCCCGCGAGCGCCGCGACCGGATCGAGCGGGTAGCGTGGTCGCCCGTCGAGCAGCTCCGCGTCGTTCCAGGCGTCCTCGCAGATGGTGACGCCGACCCGCGCGCCGCTGGCGAGGGTGAACACGGAGCGCTCGGGGTGCGTGCCCGCCGCGAAGTAGCGCTGCTCGTCGAACACGTCGTAGGTGGGGAGCAGGGTCTTCGGGAAGACCGCCTCCACGCGACCGCCGCGCAGGAGGGCCGCGGCGTTCCACAGGTGGGGGGAATCCGGGGCGCGAGCGACCGTCCCGACGAGGACGGGGAGCTCCGGGGGCAACCGGCGCGCGAGGTCCTCGAGGGCACGCTCCACGTCGGGCACGAACGAGGAGACGAGCAGGAGATCGAGCGGCGGATACCCGGGGAGCGAGAGCTCCGGGGTGATCGCGAGATCGGCGCCGGCCTCGACCGCGCGCTGGGCGGCGGCGAGGATGCTGGCGGCGTTCTCGGCGAGGGCGCCGACGGTCGGGTTGAGCTGGAGGAGCGCGATCCGCACCGGGCGTTCGTAGACCGCGTGGGCGCCGCGCCCAAGGGGATAGGGGCGGCGCTGGAAAACTCCAGCGAAGCTGCGGTTCTTTCGCCGTACGAGACGGAACTCGTCCGGGACCCCACTGTCCGAGGAAGCAGTGGAGCTCCTCCCCTTCCTCCGAACCCACCGCACCCGGATCCTGGGCTTCCTCGCCCTGAGCGTCCTCTCGCTCGTCGTCCTCCGCGTCACGCGTCGAGGTCGATACGAGACCCGCGTCGTGTTCCCCGAGCACGCGCCCACGGTCACCCTCGCGATCCGCGACCCGCTGGTCCGCCCGGATCTCACGGTGATGGCGACGCTGCGGCGGTCCCCGAAGCGCGGCACCGCGGTGTGGATGACCGTCGACAGCGGCGCGACCGGCGTGACCCTGCCGGACACCACCTACTACTCGCTCGGGCTCGACCTCCTGAGCGGCGTGCGGATTCGCACCGAGGACGCGCGCGGCAACGTGCTCACGCGCGACGCGGGCCTCGTGCCGGACATGATCCTCGGGCCCCTCGTGCTGAACGACGTGGTCACCGCGATCGGCGGCAACCAGCACGTGCTCGGGCAGTCGATCCTCACCCACGCGCCGTGGGAGATCGACTGGGATCGTGGCAAGCTCACGCTCGGTGCGGCGGCGTGGCCCAAGGACGCGGAGGCGATCGCGTTGCCGCTGCGCCGCGAGGGCGACTCCGACGTCGCCACGGTGGAGATCGGCGGCGTGCCGATCGACATGGTGCTCGACACCGGCGCGCTGGCCTCGACGATCCCGGAGTCGGTGGGGAACCGCGCGGGCCTCGACGGTCGCGCGCTCGCCTACCCCATGGTGCTCCACTCGGCCGCGGGGCAGATCCTCGTGCGCAAGGTGTTCCTCGGCGAGCTGCGCCTCGGCGCGCTCGGGATCCATCCGCTCGAGCTCGCGTCGATGTCGAGCGTGGGCCGCCGCGCGCCGTTCGGGCTGCTCGGGCTCGACGTGCTCTCGCGCTTCCACGTGCGCGTGGAGCCGGGCGTGCGGCTCTGGCTGCGCCCCCGCCGCGACCTCGGGAGCACCGCGGCCGAGCGGCTCGCGCGGTGGTCGTTCCTGCCCTCGTGCAAGCGCCTCGGGTGCCTCGAGGCCAGCGTCGAGGCGGTCGGCGAAGACGCCGTCGTGCACGTGACGTACGAGACCGATCTCGCGCGGCCCCTCGACGTGCTCCTCTCCTGCGCGAGCAACCCCGGCAAGCCGACCCCGGGCACCACGCTCGCGAGCGACGCGCTCGTGCGCGCGCCGCGGCAGCTCCGGGTGCGGGTGCCGGCGGGCTTCCCGGGGGAGCCCGCGTCGGTCAAGGTGCGCCGCGGCGGGGCCTGGTTCGGCAGCGGCGGCGCTGGATGCGCCGACCTCACCGTGGTCGATCTCTCGCCCGCCTCGCTCGAGCCGCGCGACGCGGCGGTCGACGATCCCGCGGGTGGATCGGTCGCGGCGGGGGAGCTGCAGGTGGCCTTCCGGCCCTGAGGTTGCGCTATCCTCGTCGCGTGGGTGAGACCACGAGCCCTCGCGACCCGATCGTGTTCGACGCCCTCTGGTCGGGCGTGATCAACGACTGGGACAACGACGACCGTCACCACCGGTTCCTCGAGCACGCGCGCCTCGAGGGCTCGCTGCTCGACGCGGCCGCGCGCTACCGCCCGCTCAAGGACGACCCCGAGCGCGCCCCTGTCGCGCAGAAGCGCCTCGAGGCGATCGCCTTCCTCGCCACGCAGGAGCTGCTCGCCCACAAGACCGAGCGCCGGAAGGGCACGCCGCGGTGGGTGGTCGCGCTCGCCGTCTCGGTCTGCCTCGCGCTGCTCGCCTGGGTGTTCGCCGCGTTCACCCGCTAGTGGGCGACGGCCCAGTCGATCGCCTCCTTCATGAGGGCCGCGATGTCGTCCGAGTAGTGGTGCCCGGCGTTGGGCATCACCCAGAGGCGCGCCGGGAAGCCGGCCTTCGCGAGGGCCTGGGCGGTGGCTCGCTCACCCTGCACCTGGCTGCCCTTCTCCCCCGCGAGGAACGCGACGGCCCGCACCTTGGCGGCCGCGAGCTGGGGCACGGACAGCGAGACGTTGGCCTCGTTGATCACGAGGAAGGGCCAGCGGCCGGGGTGCGCCGCCGCGATCGAGATCGCTGCGTAGCCACCGCGCGAGAAGCCGACGAGCACGGCGCCCTCGCGGTCGATCTGGTCCGGGTAGAGGGCGGATACCGCGGCGACGGACGCCTCGATGTCGGCGTCCATGTCGGTCGTGCCGCCCGTCCAGGTGGGCGCGTCGTACATGGCCGGGCCGCAGGTGCCCGCGCCCTGCGGGCACACGAGGAAGCCGAGCTCCTTGGCGGTGTCGGCCCAGAGGCCGCAGGCGTACGCGGGCGGGTTGCAGACGCCGTGCAGCATGGCGACCAGGCGCTGCGGCTTGTCGGCGCGGCGCGCGGCCACGAAGTACACCTTGCGCTGCTTGGTCGCGCCGCTCTGGAACCCGATCTCGAAAGGTCCGGTCTCTCGCACGGCCGGCTTGGCGGACGCGGACGCGGCGACGGAGGCGCTGGGCACCGCAGGAGTCCGCGGGCTCGGCGCGACGCTCGCGACCGAGGTCGACGCCGCGGGGGGCTCGATCGGCCCGGCCTTCCGACCGCACCCCGCGAGGGACGCGAGGAGCAAGAACGACCCGCGGAGGCGCATCCGACCGTCCGAACCGCGGTCCCGTCTCGACCTTGGGGGAGCGCCTTCCCGCGCCGGGAGGGCTGGACTACGGCCCGACCGCATGATTTCCCGTCGTCGGTTCCTGGGTGGGGTCGGAGCAGCCTCGACCATGGTCGTGGTTCCTTCGTGGATCGGCTGCAAGAAGGCGTCCGGGGACATCGTCCTCGGCTGCATCCTAGGCCTGTCGGGCGAGAACAGCTCGCTCGGAACGGAGACCAAGGAGGGCATGGAGATCGCCCTCGAGGAGATCAACGCCGCCGGTGGCGTCAACGGCCGCAAGATCAAGGTGCTCTACGAGGACACGCGGCTCGACGCCAACCTCGCGAGCGAGAAGATCCAGAAGCTCATCGACCGCGACCGCGTGCTCGCGGTGCTCGGCGACGCGGCCTCCACCCCGACCCTCGCGGCCGGCGCCTACGCCGAGAAGGCCAAGGTGCCGCTGGTCTCGGGGAGCGCGACCAACGTCGAGGTCACCCGCAACAAGCGCTACGTGTTCCGCGTCTGCTTCACCGACGACAAGCAGGGCGTCGCCGCGGCCAAGTTCGCGCGCGACACGCTCAAGGCGCAGAAGGCCGCGGTCATCTACGTGACCGGCAACAAGTACAGCGAGGGGCTGCAGGCGATCTTCAGCGCCGAGTTCGAGAAGTCGGGCGGCAAGATCGTCGAGAAGGTCACGTTCCAGGTCGAGGAGACCAACGTCCAGACCTTCCTCACCAAGATCAAGGACGCCGGGCCCGACGTGATCTTCGCCCCCGTCTACCCGAGCGACGTCGCCAAGATCGGGCCCACCAAGCTCAAGATCGGCCTCACCGCGCCGCTCATGGGCACCGACGGCTGGGACGGCCCGGCCACGCGCGCCAAGGGCGTCATCGAGTCCATCGAGGGCAGCTACTTCACCGACCTGTTCGCGGCCGAGGCCAACGCCGCCGCGAAGCCCCTCGTCGACAAGTACAAGGCCAAGACGGGCAAGCAGCCCTCGTCGCTCGTCGCGGGCGGCTACGACTCGCTCAAGCTGGTGGTCGACGCGATCAAGCGCGCGGGCGGCAACCCCACCTCGGACCAGCTGCGCGACGCCATCGAGCAGACCAAGGGCTTCTCCGGCGTGACGGGCACGTTCGACATCGACAAGGACCACAACGCGCAGAAGCCGGTCGTCGTCATGCAGATCAAGGACGGCGACTTCAAGTACCACAGCCAGATCGCCGTCTGATGAGCTGGCTCCTGAACGCCCTCGCGCAGGGCAGCATGATCGCCCTGATCGCGCTCGGGTACACGATGGTGTACGGCGTGCTGCGCCTGATCAACTTCGCCCACAGCGAGGTGCTCATGATGAGCGGGTACGTCGCGTTCCTGGTCGACGATCGCCTGCTCGGCGGTTACCAGCACGGCGGCACGCGCGGGGTGCTGATCTCGACCGCGGTCGCCGTGGTCGCGGCGGTGCTGCTCGGGGTGGGCATAGAGGCCTTCGCCTACCGCCCCCTGCGCGCGCGCGCCCGCGGCGCCACCGCCCGCATCGCGCCCCTGGTCACGGCCATCGGCGTGTCGATGCTGCTGCAGTCGGTGGCCCAGCTCGCGTTCACCGCCACCCCGCAGAAGTTCGACCCGCGCCTCGCGCCGCCCGTCGGCTACGTCGTCCTGATCGCCGCGGTGGTGATGGCCGGCCTCTACGCCCTCGTCCACCTCACGTGGATCGGCAAGGCCATGCGCGCCGTCTCGGTCAACGCCGAGGCCGCGCGCCTCATGGGCATCCGCCCCTCGCGCGTGATCGCGGTCACCTTCGCCATCGGGTCGGGGCTCGCCGCGATCGGCGCGGTGCTCTACTCGACCACGCAGGCCTCGATCGAGCCCACCATGGGCTCGTCGATCGGCACCCTCGCGTTCGTGGCCGCCGTGTTCGGCGGGATCGGCAGCATCCCGGGCGCGATGCTCGGCGGCGTGCTGCTCGGCTTCCTCGGCGAGCTCGTCAAGTTCACGAGCTTCTCGGGCATGAAGGACGCCATCGTGTTCATCCTGCTCGTGCTCGTGCTCCTGTTCCGCCCGGCCGGCCTGCTCGGCAGCGCGCGCGCGGAGAAGGTCTAGCCGCCGCGCATGCCGCGGCCGCGCTCGAACGTTCGCACCGTCCACTGGTGGGATCCGGCGCGCGTGCGCCGGATCGTGACGCTCGTGCTGCTGCTCGGCGTGGTGCTCGGGGTCATCGGCAACGAGATCACCCTGCGCACGGACGCGGGCCTCGAGCTGCGCGCGCGGTGGCTCCAGCGCAGCGGCCGCGTGGCGCGCGCCGAGCGCATCTACTGGGACCTCCTGCAGAAGGGCCCCGTCACGGTGCCGCGGCTGGTCGCGTTCCTCGAGGTGCACCGGAGCGCGGCGCCGGCCCTCGATCCCCGGCGGGTCGCCGGCGTGGGGCTCCCCGCGCCCAAGCAGGACCGCAAGGGTGGGGTGACCGACGAAGAGGTCACGCGCTTCCTCACCCGCCGCGATCTCCCCCGCGAGGTCGCGCTGCTCGGCCGCTGGGCCTGGCACGCCGAAGACGTGGACGAGGTCGCCTACCGCGCCCAGGTCGAGGAGGCGGCGGACGCGACGCCACCGATGCCCTGGGCCAACCACCTCCTGGCGCGCGCCGCCCTCTCCGAGGGCCGACCGCGCACCGCCATCCAGCGCTACCTGCGCGAGGGGCTCGCCTTTCCCGCGCGTCGCGACGACGTCGCCCAGGCCATGCGCCTCCTGGTCTCGCTCGAGGACTGGACCACGCTCGAGCGCGCGCTCGCCGACCCCACGATCGGCCCCCACGCCGGGGCCTGGGCGCACTTCGAGCTCGCCATGCACCGGGGTGATGTGCGTGGGCTCCTGCGCTGGGCCGTGCCCTACACGTTCCACTTCCCGGGGTGGGCGGCCCTGGCTCTCTGCACGGTACCGGCGCTCGCCTGGCTCGCGTTCCTCCTGCGGCTCGGGCTGCTCCGCGAGTCGCCGCGGCTGCGCGTGCCGGTGGTCGTCGCCGCGTTCGCGCTCGGGGTGTTCTCGGTCGTGCCGACGCTGCTCGTCGCCGGGCTCGAGGAGCGCCGCATGCACTTCGTCGAGACCGGGATCGTGGCCAAGGACGCCCTGTTCTTCGTGCTCGGGGTGGGGCTCCGGGAGGAGGCGTGCAAGCTGCTCGCATTCCTGCCATTGCTGCCAATCCTGCTCAAGCGCGGCAACCGGCTCGACGTGCTCGTGTGCGGCGCGCTCGTGGGGCTCGGCTTCGCCGCCGAGGAGAACCTCGGCTACATCGCGCACGGCGACCTCACCACCGCGATGGCGCGGTTCCTCACCGCCAACTTCTTCCACATGGCGCTCACCGCGCTCGCGGCCGACGCGCTCTACGAGTTCCTCCGCGCCAAGGAGGACCGCTCGTTCGACTTCACCAAGACCTTCCTCATCCTCTGCACGATCCACGGCGCCTACGACTTCTTCCTCACGGCGCACGTCGTCGAGAACCTCTCGTACTTCGCGATGGCGGTGTTCGTGGTGCTCACGCGGAACTTCCTCGTGGCGGTCGACCACGCGCGCGTGCGCGCCGGGCGAGGGCTGCCGCTCCTGCCGGTGTTCGCCGTGGGCATGGCCGCGGTGATGGCGGCGAGCTTCGCCTACGCGGTCGCGATGGTGGGCTACGGGCTCGCGCTGATGTCGATGTTCGAGGGCATCCTCGGCGTCGGCATCCTCGTCTACGTGTTCTTCCACGAGCTCGACCGGACCTGAGCCCGGCCGAGCCCCTGGACGGCTAGCCCTTCAGCACCGCGAGCGGCTCGAGGCGCAGCTCGCGCACGACGAGGTCGGCCTGGTCCTCGAGCACCTCCTGGATGTCGCGGTAGGCCGCGGGGGCCTCCTCGATCAGCGACGGTCGATCGCGCGGGTGGACCACGCGCCGCATGGAGGCGGCGAACGCGTCCCGACCGAGCGCGCGCGCCTCCTTGCGCCGCAGGACGCGCCCGGCCCCGTGCGAACAGGAGCCGAGCGACGCGGGGTTGCCGAGGCCCCGGACCACGTAGCTCGCCGTGCCCATGGACCCGGGGATCAGGAGCCGCGCGTCGACCGGCGCCGCCACCGCGCCCTTGCGGTGCACGAGCAGCGATCGACCGTCCCACACCTCGCGCGCGACGAAGTTGTGGTGGAGGTCGAGGAGCGGAGGCGCCTCGAGCGAGACGCCGAGTTCCTCGCTCAGGACGCGGACGGCCTGCTCGGCGAGCCGCGCGCGGTTCTCGCGTGCGAACGCGAGCGCCCACGCGAGGTCGTGCAGGTACGCGGCGCCTTCGCAGGCGCGCGTGTCGAGCGTGGAGAACCGAGCGCCTCCGGAAGCCTTCCGGTGGTGCTCGGCGATCGCCGCGCCGAGGCCCCGCGAGCCCGAGTGCACCAGCAACCACACACCGCCCTCCGCGTCGCGATCGAGCTCGAGGAAGTGGTTGCCTCCCCCGAGCGTGCCCAGGTGCCGGCCGGCGAACCGGTCGCGCACGTGGTCGAGCGCGCGCGTGGAGAGGTCACCGAGATCAGGGACGATCTGCGGTGTGCGGTGGGTCCGGTCGCCGGTCGGGATCGCCCGATCCAGCGCCGTGATCCCGCGCTCCAGCGTGCGTCGGTCGAGCGCGGCGGCCTCGATCGGCAGACGCCGCGCCGACATCCCACACCCGAGGTCACCCCCGAGTGCCCCCGGGACGACGACGTGCTCGGTCGCGAACACGGTGCCGACCGCCACGCCGGCCGCCACGTGGACGTCCGGCATGGCGGCCACGAAGTCGACCACCCACGGCTGGTCCGCGAGCGCGGTGAGCTGCGCGACCGCCTCGGGGGCGATCGCGCGGGCCCAGACGCGGATCGGGACCCGCGCCTCGATCACCCGGGGCATGGGTCCTCCACTCCCTCGGCGAGCACGCCATCGAACACGAAGCGCAGCTCGGGCAAGCGCTTCCATTCGATGGACTCGCCGAGCCGCGACCGCAGGAACGGCGTGGCGTGGGCGAGAGCGACCTCGATCTTCTTCTGCTCGACCTCCTCGCGCGCCACCCAGTGGACACGCACGTTGCGGTAGTCGACGGACAACACGACGGCCCGGACCGCCACCATGGCGAGCCGGGGATCGGAGACGTCCTCGCGAAACAGCGCGCGGAGCTCCTCGAGAACGAGACCTTGCAAGCGTGCGTGGCGATGGCCCGCACCTTCATCGAATCTGGGCATGCAGCGGCTCCGAGGCCTCCTTGGAGGCCACAGGGGTTCATCACGCTCCGCGACGACGCGAGCGCGACGACCGACCCCGAGGTGAGCGCCCGAAGGCGCTGCGGGGACGGAGAGACGCTAGGCGCGACGCGCGGAGAAGACCGAGCGGAAGCCGTTCGTTGCAATCGGTTCCATGATCCACCTCCTCGGCGGCGAAGGCCGCGCCGGCAGGAATGTGCGGCACGCGCCGGGACTTGTCAAACCACTCGGTGCAGCAGCGGCTCTCCGCGGGTCAGGCGCGCGACGTTCTCGGCGACGATGGCCGCGACGCGGTCGAAGGCCTCCTCGGTGGAGCCCGCCACGTGCGGCAGCACCACCACCTCGGGCCGCGCGTAGAACGGGTCGGTCGGATCCCAGGGCTCTTGCCAGTGCACGTCGAGCCCGACACCACGGCAGTGCCCCCGATCGAGCGCGCGCTCGAGGGCGCCGCGGTCGACGATGCCACCGCGCGCGCAGTTGACGAGGTACGCGCCGCGCAGCTGCGCGAACCGCGCGTCGTCGAACATCCCGCGCGTGCGCGGCGTCAGCGGGCAGTGGAGCGAGACGAAGTGTGCCCGCGTGAGCGCGTAGCGCCATGCCTCCGCGGCCGCGTCGGACCCGAGCAACACGACCTCCATGCCGAGGCCGCGCGCCATCCCTGCGAGCGCCTGCGCGCTCCGCCCGCGACCGACCGTGACCAGCGTGCGCCCCCGGAGCTCGACGCCGAGCGGCGTGCCGATCGCAGCCGACGCGAAGGCCACCCGCGCCTCGTTCGCGCGACGCGCCAGCGAGAGCATCAGGTAGAGCGCCGCCTCGGCGACGGAGACCTCGTTGGTCGCGGGCGCGTTGCACACGGGGAGGCCCCGCGCCTTCGCGGCGCCGAGGTCGATGTTCTCGTAGCCCGCGGCGGGCTGCTGGATCAGGCACGCCCGCGTGGCGGCCTGCACGACCGTCGCGTCGAACGGCGCGTTCGAGGGCAGGATCACCTCGGCCTCGGCGACCGCCTCGACGAGCGGCCGCTCGCGCGACCACAAAACGACGTCGGCCCCCGGGAGCCGCGCGCGAATGCGCTCGACGATCGGGAGCCAACCAGAGCCGCAGTAGAGGAGGATCAGGCGCGCTTCTTCTCGACCTGGCTGAACTCGAGCTCGACGGGCGTGCTGCGGCCGAAGATGCTCACCTTCACGCGGACCTTCTGCTTCTCGGGCTTGACCTCTTCGACGGTGCCCGTGAAGTTCGAGAACGGACCGTCGACCACGCGGACCTCGTCGCCCACGACGAACGAGACCTTGGGCTTGGGCTTGCTGGTGCCCTCGCTGATGCCGAGGCGCACGGCGTCGATGTCGGCCTGCTGCACCTCGATCGGGTCCTTGCCACCGGCGCCGCCGCCGACGAAGCCCATGACCTTGGAGGTGTCCTTCACGAGGTGCCAGGTCTCCTCGTTGAGCTCCATCTCGACGAAGATGTACCCGGGGTAGCTCGGGTGCTCACGCGTGCGGGCCTTGCCCCCGGAGCGGTTCTCGGTGACCTGCTCGGTCGGGATGAGGATCTCGCCGAACTGCTGCTCGAAGCCCTTGGCCTTGATGCGCTCTTGGAGGTTCGCCTTCGCGCGCTTCTCGGACTGGGAGTAGGTCTGGACCGCGTACCACTTCTTGGCCATTTTGGTTGCCTCTTTGCCCAAAGCCGCGTGTTCCACGGCTCAGGCCTTCCCCGCCAGATACCGCGATCCGAGCGCGCGGATCGCATAGATGAAGACGCCGGCACCCAGACCGTAGAGCAGTGGATGGTCGGAGCCGGTGACGAACGAGATGCCCCTGTTCGCGCCGATGTCGTACAGCCAGAACACGAGCGACGAGCCGAGGGTGGCCGAGACCACGATGATGGTGGAGCGGCGGACCTTCTCGCGCGTGGGCCACTCGACCTTGGAGAGCTCGAGGGCGACCTCGTCGCTGAGCTGACGCACGTCGGGGCGCCGGTAGACGAGGAACATCGCGAGGGCGGAGATGACCGCGGCGAGCGGGGTCATCCAGTCTTCACGTGGCTCACCGACCTTGGGGGTCATCTGGCTCAGGCGGTGCCAGACGGCGAAGCCGGCCTTGCCGAGGAAGTAGGTGAGCGCGATCGCGAAGGCGAAGAAGGTGGCGTAGACGTAGCGCCGGTGACCCATCTGGGTGGGGATGGCGTCGTCGTCTTCCTCCTCGTCGTCGTCCGACGCGGACTCGTCCGTGCTCGAAGCCTCCTTGGGGGCTTCGTCGGTCGAACCCTCCTCGGAGTCCTCGAACGTGGCGTCGACGACGCCGCCCTCTTTCGAAGGCTCGTCGCCACCCTCGGTGGAGGGCTCGCGGTCGTTCTCGTCGTCCTTGGGGTTTTCAGACATGGGGTTCTCGGGCAGGGGAAGGGGGACTCGAACCCACGGCCTGCGGATTTGGAATCCGCTGCTCTACCAACTGAGCTATTCCCCTAGGGGAGGTGAAGGCCGGCTCTTTCGAGGAGTGCGATCACCTGTAACCCACGATTCGGCCGCGTCTACTTCGACTCCTTGTGGAGCGTGTGCGCCTTGCACGTGGAGCAGTGCTTCTTCAGCTCGAGGGGCTTCTGGCCGACCTCCTGCAACCGCGTGGTGCGGTAGTTTCGGCTACCACACACGCTACACACCAGAGTCACCGGGACGCGGCGAGCCATGGCGAAAACGGAAGGGCGGCCGCGAGCTCTCTGACCGGAGTCAGAAGACCCGAAGCCGCCCTGCCGCTCCTCACTCCACGATCTTCGTGACGACGCCGGAGCCGACCGTCTTGCCGCCCTCGCGGATGGCGAAGCGCATCTGCTCCTCGAGCGCGACCGGGGTGATCAGCTCGACGCTCATGGTGACGTTGTCACCCGGCATGACCATCTTCGTGCCCTCGGGGAGGTTCACGGTGCCGGTCACGTCCGTCGTGCGGATGTAGAACTGCGGGCGGTAGTTGGTCAGGAACGGCGTGTGACGGCCGCCCTCCTCCTTCTTGAGGACGTAGACCTGCGCCTCGAACTTCTTGTGCGGGGTGATCGAGCCCGGCTTCGCGAGGACCTGGCCGCGCGAGATGTCGTCCTTCTCGATGCCGCGGAGGAGCGCGCCGATGTTGTCGCCCGCCTGGCCCTGGTCGAGGAGCTTGCGGAACATCTCGACGCCGGTGACGACGGTCTTGCGCTGCTCCTTGGCCTCGGTGTAGCCGACGATCTCGACCTCTTCGTTGACCTTGATCACGCCGCGCTCGATGCGGCCGGTGACCACGGTGCCACGGCCCTTGATCGAGAACACGTCCTCGATCGCCATAAGGAAGGGCTTGTCGATCTCGCGGACGGGCTCCGGGATGAAGCTGTCGAGCGCGGCCATCAGGTTCATGATGGAGGTCTCGCCAGCGGCCTCGCCCTTGAGGGCCTGGAGCGCCGAGCCACGGACGATCGGGCTGTTGCGGTCGAACTCGTACTTGGCGAGGAGATCGCGGATCTCCTCCTCGACGAGCTCGAGCATCTCCGCGTCCTCGACGGCGTCGACCTTGTTCAGCCAGACGACGATGTGCTTGAGACCGACCTGACGGGCCAGGAGCACGTGCTCGCGGGTCTGCGGCATGACGGAGTCGAGGGCCGACACGACCAGGATCGCGCCGTCCATCTGGGCCGCGCCGGTGATCATGTTCTTGATGTAGTCGGCGTGTCCGGGACAGTCGACGTGCGCGTAGTGGCGGTTGTCGGTCTCGTACTCGACGTGGGAGACCGCGATCGTCACGATCTTGGCGTCGTTACGCACGGTGCCGCCCTTGGCGATGTCGGCGTACGACATCTCCTTCGACTTGCCCTTCTTGGCGAGCACCTTCGTGATGGCCGCCGTCGTCGAAGTCTTGCCATGGTCGATGTGACCGATGGTTCCGACGTTCACGTGCGGCTTCGTCCTGTTGAACTTCTCCTTGGCCATCTGACTCGTCCTCCGTTGAGCGTTACGCTTCCGGTATTGTTCTTACGCTTGCTCGAGCCCACCACCGGGATTGAACCGGTGACCTCGTCCTTACCAAGGACGCGCTCTGCCAGCTGAGCTAGGTGGGCACTCGACACTACGTCTACGATTCGTCACTTCACTGCACTTCACTCCGAACACACTGCGACGTCTTGGTGGAGCGGGAGACGGGATTCGAACCCGCGACGTTCAGCTTGGAAGGCTGACGCTCTACCAACTGAGCTACTCCCGCGTCTCGGTCTGCCAGCCTTTCGTTCCTCACGCTCGGTCTACTCGGGAGAAACGGGGAAGGCAGTGGAGGGTGTTGGATTTGAACCAACGTAGGCAGTGCCGGCAGATTTACAGTCTGCTCCCTTTGGCCGCTCGGGCAACCCTCCAGGGAGAAACAACAGTCAGGACGCGGATGCCCATCGACACAGAGCTGACGAGGGGAGTTGAACCCCTAACCACCTGTTTACAAAACAGGTGCTCTGCCGGGTTGAGCTACGTCAGCGCACCTTGCCGGGAGAACCCTCCCGAAGAAGTGGGCCGCGAACAGTACCGGCGGACCGGGCTCCTCGCAACCTGCACCGACATCCCTTTCGCTGCCCGCTGCCCCGTCGCCGGGGTTACTTCTTGGCGGCGAGGCATCGGTCAGTTGGGGGTGCGCTAGGTAGCAGCAGGGTCCGGGTCGGTCAAGCGTTGGATTGCACGGTCACGTCTTGGGCGCTTTTCCCGAGAGATCCTCGAAGGCCTTCTGGAGCTCGGCCTCGGTGTAGGGGAGCTTGGCGATCTCCGCCTTCTCGTCGGCGAGCTGCTGGTCGAGGGTGGCCTTGGCCTTGCGCGCCTGCTCGAGCCAGGTGCCCTTGGCGCCGACGGCCTTCTCGAGGTTCAGCGTGTGTTCCAGCGTGGAGAGGCCCTTCTCGAGCAGGATCCGGTAGCGCAGGCGCATCGCGCCGCGGAACAGGGCCTTCTTCTTGTCGGTGCTGGCGCTCTTGGGCGGTGGGATGGCGAGCACGTCGTCGTGCAGGGCGATGTACATCGAGGCCACACGGAGGCCGCCGCGCACCGCCCAGTGCACCTCCTTGGTGTTGATCGCGTCGATGTAGGCGTCCTGGGCGTCGAGGATCTTCTGGCAGCGCGCCTCCATCTTCACGGGGAAGTCCGCCGGCGCGAGCGGCGGGCCGTCCTTCGGGACGAACACGATGGCCAGGCTCTCCGCGCGCACGAGCTCGCCCCGGGCGAAGTACACCGCCGCAGCGTTGTGGGGCGGGGGGTGGAGGTCCTCGCCATTCGGCCCCTTGCGCTCGAGGATCTTGTTCGCCTGGCCGAGCACCTTGGTGGCCGCCGGCAGATCGCCGGCGCGGATCGCGGCGAGGGCCTGGTAGGCGAAGGTCTCGGCGCGATCCCAGTCGGCGAGGTCGACGCGGGCCAGGAGGGCCGAGGAGGCCTTGCCGAGGTCGTCGTAGTCCTCGAGCTCGACGTCGAGGCGGGCGCGGCGGAGGTTGGCGTCGATCGCGTCGGGGGTCTCGGGCGCCGAGAGGGCGAGCTTGCGGAAGCGGTCGCGCGCGTCGAGCGGCAGGTCGAGCGCCTCGCTGGCGAGGGCGCCGTTGTAGGCGGCGGCCCGACCGAGCGCCGTGGTGCCGTTGCCCTCGGCCTGCTCGGCGGAGACGACGCGGTCGAACAGCGGCCGCGCCTCCTTGGCCTTGCCGGCCCCGAGGAGCAGCTTGCCGCGGTCGAACACCTCCTGGGCCGTACCGCCCGGGTCGTCGTCGGTGGGGGCGATCTGGGCCTTGATGGTGGGCGGCGGCGCCCCCGGCCCGCCCGAGGTGGCGCCCGTGCCGGCCGCGACGGGGCCCTTGGTGCCCGCGGTCCCACAGCCGACGCAGCCGAAGAGCCCGACGATCGAGGTGGCCAGGAGGAGCCGCGACAGGGCCTGCATGCCTGGATCCTGACACGTCCGAGGGACGGGTTGTTCCCGCTCCCGAAACAAACCCGCTCTTGCGGGTGTTCCGCGGTCCGGACTACACACGCAGGCGCACCATGAGCTTCGACATCCGAGCCCTCAACGAGCTGGTCGCGAAGGAGAGCGCCTTCGCCGATCGCGTGACCAACGAGGTCTCCAAGGTCATCGTCGGGCAGGACCACATGGTCGAGCGGATCCTCATCGGGCTGCTCACCGGTGGCCACGTGCTCCTCGAGGGCGTGCCCGGCCTCGCCAAGACCCTCACCGTCCGCACGCTGTGCCGCGCGGTCGACGCCAAGTTCGCCCGCGTGCAGTTCACGCCCGACCTGCTCCCGGCCGACCTCGTCGGCACGGTCATCTACGACCAGCGCACCGGCGAGTTCCGCAGCAAGCTCGGCCCCATCTTCGCGAACCTCATCCTCGCCGACGAGATCAACCGCGCGCCGGCCAAGGTGCAGAGCGCGCTCCTCGAGGCCATGCAGGAGCGGCAGGTCACCATCGGCGACGGCACCCACCCGCTGCCGAACCCGTTCATCGTCCTCGCCACCCAGAACCCGATCGAGCAGGAGGGCACCTACCCCCTGCCCGAGGCGCAGGTCGACCGCTTCATGATGCGCGTGCTCGTCGACTACCCGACGCGCGACGAGGAGCGGCAGATCATGGACCGCATGACCGGCACGATCACGCCCGAGATCAGGCCGGTCTGCACGCCCGAGGAGCTCTCCTCGGCGCGCCGCACCGTCGAGCAGATGTACGTCGACGACAAGGTGAAGGACTACATCGTCGACGTCGTCCACGCCACGCGCGCCCCCGCCAAGCACGGCCTCCGCGAGCTCGAGGGCCTGGTCGAGTACGGCGCGAGCCCCCGCGCCTCGATCGCGCTCAACCTCGCCGCGCGCGCCCGCGCGTTCCTCGCCCACCGCGGCTACGTCACGCCCGAGGACGTCAAGGAGGTCGGGCCCGACGTGCTCCGCCACCGCATCGTGCTCACCTACGAGGCCGAGGCCGAGCGCATGACCGCCGACCAGGTGGTCAAGCGCGTGTTCGAGGTCGTCGAGGTCCCCTGACTTCGGGTCGAAGATGATCCCCCGCGAGCTGCTCGCCGCGCTGCGCCAGATCGAGATCCACACCTCGCGTCTGGCCACGCACGCCCTCGCCGGCAACTACCAGAGCGTGTTCCGCGGCCAGGGCATCGTGTTCCGCGAGGTCCGGCCCTACCAGATCGGCGACGACGTCCGCACCATCGACTGGAACGTCTCGGCCCGCATGGGCGAGCCCTTCGTGAAGCTGTTCACGGAGGAGCGCGAGATGACCGTGATGCTGCTGGTCGACGCGTCGGCGAGCGGCCGGTTCGGCACCAAGCGAGCCACCAAGGCGCGCCTCGCCGCCGAGGTCTCGGCGCTGCTCGCGTTCTCGGCGATCAAGGGCGGCGACCGCGTGGGGCTGGTCACGGTGAGCGACCGCATCGAGAAGCTCGTGCCGCCGCGCAAGGGCGAGAAGCACGTGCTCCGCGTGGCGCGCGAGGTGCTGGCGGGCGAGCCCACGGGGCGCGGCACCGACCTCGCGCTCGGCCTCGAGACCCTCGGGCGCCTGAGCAAGCGGCGCTCGGTGGCGTTCGTGGTCAGCGACTTCTTCGTCGAGGGCACGCGGCGGCGGCAGGCCTTCGAGAAGGCCCTCGCGCTCACCGCGCAGAAGCACGACCTCGTGGCGGTCGAGCTCCGCGACCCGCGCGACGGCGCGCTACCCGACCTCGGCCTGCTGACCGTGGAAGACCTCGAGACCGGCGAGGACGTCGTGGTCGACACGAGCGACCCGCGGGTGCGCGCCGCGCTCGGAGCGGCCAACGACGCGCAGCAGAAGGCCCTGCGCCAGACCTTCCAGAAGCTCGGCATCGACCACGTGGTCGTGCGCACCGACGGCTCCTACGTGAACCCGATCCGCGAGCTGTTCGCGCGGCGCGCGCGGAGGCGGAGGGCGTGAGCGTGGACGCGGGCGCGCTGGAGACCGGCGTCGAGGTCGGGTGCGTCGAGTCGGTGCCGGCCGGTGTCGAGCGGCCGACCGTCGCGGCCAAGGCGCCCGTGCACGCGCGCGCGGGTGACCTCGTGCCGCTCGAGATCGTGGTGCGCCACGGCGCGGGTGAGACGGTCACCTTGCCCGGCGATCTCCCGCGCCTCGTCGTGGGAGAGGTGCGCGTCGCCGACGACGGCACGTTCGGCAAGGGCGCGCCGCCCAAGAGCGCGCCGGTGCCGGGAGACCCGGCGCACGCGACCACGGCGCTCAGCGTGCCGTTCGTGGTGCTCTCCACGTCGACCCCCCGCAAGACCTTCACGCTGCCCGCGGTGCGGGTGGTGGTGCTGCGCCGCGGCGGCGGCGAGCTCGCGGTCTGCACGGCGCCGCAAGAGGTGTCGATCGATCAGCCGATCGCCGAGACCCCGGACCCGCACGTGCGCGAGAACCCACCCACGCGCCCGCAGGTCACCCGCGACGAGCGCATGTTGACCCTCGCCACCTGGGCCCTCGTGGCGCTCCTGGTCGGCGTGGCGGCGGCGCTGTTCGTGGTGTGGCTGCGCTCGCGACCGAAGCCCGAGCCGCCCCCGCCGCCCCCCGAGCCCTCGTGGAAGAAAGCGCTCGCGATCATCGCCGCCGCGCGCACCGACCTCGAGCGCGGCGAGCTCGAGACCAAGGCCTATTACGACCGCGTCTCGGACGCGCTCCGCGAGCACCTCGGGGCCACGTTCTCGTTCGACGGCCTCGAGATGACCACCGACGAGATCCTCGCGCGTCTCTCCCGCGTGCCCTCGTTCTCGCTGCCGCGCGACGACCTGCGCGCCCTGCTCGAGGCGTGCGACCTCGTGAAGTTCGCCGGCATGCGCCCCGATCGCGAGGAGGCCCTGATCGTCGCCCAGCGCGCCGAGAAGCTGGTCCGGGCCACCGCCGCCTCCTCCACCCTGGCCCCCTTCGTGCGAGACGATCGATGACCGGCCGGCGCATCTTCGTCGCGTTCGCGTCGTTCCTCGTGGCCGTCGGCCTGGGCCTCGTCCCGGCCGTCGTCCGGCTCTGGACCGAGCTGCCGGCGCTGCGCTGGGAGCGGCCGGCGTTCCTCGCCGCGATCGCCCTCGTGCCGCTCCTGGCCCACCGCGCGACGCGCGGAGAAGACGCCCGCGTGCCCCGGCTCCTGGTCGGCAGCGTGCGCGGGGCCCGCGGGGCGCCGGTGGGGATCCGCGCGCGCCTGCGCGACGTGCCCGGCGCGGTGCGCACCGCGGCGCTGGTCCTCGCCATCCTCGCCCTCGCGCGCCCGCAGTCGGTCGGGGTCGCCGAGAGCGACGAGCGGAGCGGCATCGACGTCATGGTGGTGCTCGATCTGTCGTCGTCGATGCGCGCGGTCGACCTGCGCCCGACGCGGCTCGGCGCGGCCAAGACGGTGGTGCAGGAGTTCGTGGAGCGCCGCCCCGACGACCGCATCGGCGCGGTGGTGTTCGCCGGCGACGCCTTCCCTCTGTCACCCCTCACCTTCGACCACGTCCGGGTCGCGCAGCTCGTCGGCAAGATGGAGATCGGGGCCATCTCGCGCGACGGCACCGCGATCGGCGAGGGGCTCGGCGCCGCCCTCAGCAAGCTCGAGACGTCGACCGCGAAATCCAAGGTGATCGTGCTGCTCACCGACGGAGACAGCAACGCGGGCCAGATGAGCCCGAGCTACGCGACCGAGCTCGCCCAGCAGCTCGGCGTGCGCATCTACACCGTGCAGATGGGCAACGGCGACGAGGTCGACGTCGAGGTGGACCGCGACCCGATCACCGGCCGCCCCACGTATGCGCGGGCGCGCTTCCCCGTGAACCCCGACCTGCTGCGCAAGATCGCCAAGGACACGGGCGGCGAGTCGTACATCGCGAACCAGACCGAGGAGCTGCGGTCCTCGATGCACGCCATCCTCGACAAGCTCAAGAAGACCAAGTTCGAGGCGGCCACCGGCGACGCGGTGGAGCGCTACCCGTTCTTCCTGTTCCCCGCGGCGGCGCTGGTGGTGATCGAGGCGTTCTTGCGGGCCTTCGTGCTGCGGAGGTTCCCGTGAACTTCGAGCACCGTGGCCTCCTCTTCCTCTTGCCGCTCGCGCTCGTCGCGCTCGTGCTGCTCGCCCTCGGCGACGCGCGCCGCCGCCGCGCCGCCGAGCTGCTCGGTGACCACCTGCTCGTGGACGGCCTCATCACCGAGGACGCCGGCGCGCGTCGCACCCTCAAGGGCGCGCTGCGGGTGCTGGCGCTCGCTCTAGCGGTGGTGGCAGCGGCGGGCCCTCGCTACGGGCGCGGCACCAAGGTGGTGCCGGCCGCCGACGTGCAGGCGATGCTGGTGCTCGACCTCTCGAAGTCGATGTACGCCGAGGACGTGCCGCCGTCCCGGCTCGACCGCGCGCGCAGCGACGCCACCCGCATGATCAAGGCGCTCCCCACGATCCGCTGGGGCGCGGTGGTGTTCGCGGGCGAGGCGCTCGGGTTCGCGCCCACCACCGACGCGCCCGAGGCCGCCGCGTTCCTCGGCGTCTACCAGCCGCACTCGATGCCGGGCGGCACGGCGATCGCCAAGGCTCTCGAGCTGGCGCGCCAGAAGTTGCTGCCAGATCCTGCCAAGCCGGGGAGCGCCAAGCGCAAATCGGTCATCGTGCTGGTGACCGACGGCGAGGATCTCGAGGGCGACCCGGTGGCGGTGGCGCGGCGCGCGTTCGAGGACGGCATGCGCGTCCACGTGATCGCCATCGGTGGGCGCGCGCCGCAGCCGATCCCGGAGGTCGACCCCCAGACCGGGCTCCCCACCGGCAAATACGTGAAGGACGAGCTCGGGCTCAGCGTCACGACCGAGCTCACCCCCACCGCGGAGCAGCAACTCGAGGCCATCGCCAGGGAGACCAAGGGGATCTACGTGCGCACGAGCGACGGCACCACGGGGCTCGCCACCATCGAGACCGCCCTCCGCGGCATGGTCGCCACCGAGGGCGTCGAGCACGTCGAGACGCTCTACGCGCACGTCTACCACTGGCCGCTCGGCGCGGCCGTCGTGCTGCTGGTGCTCGACACGCTGCTCGGCGAGGCGCGCAAGCGGAGGTCGGCCCATGCGTAGCCGCGCCCTCCTGGTCCCCCTCTTCGCGCTCGCCTGCTCGTTCGTCGCGTGCGATCTCGGCCGCCTGTTCGACCGCGACGACCCGGCCGTCGAACACGCCCGGCACGAGTACGACGCCTCGCTCCACGACGCGGACGCCGACCTCGTGACGGCGCGCGCGCTGCTCGAGCAGGTGCTCGCGTTCCGCTGCGAGGCCGACGGCGGCGCCGATCTGGTCGTCGCCCGCCCCTACGCCTCGCTCGACCTCGGCCTCGTGGTGTTCCGGGTCGCCGAGCTGCTGGGCCGGCGGTTCGGCGACGAAGAAGAGGGCGACCCGAAGGAGGACGAGGCGGTGCTCGCCGCCCGCGCTCGCGAGCTCGACTGCGCCCACCTGCTCCTCGGCAAGGTGGCCGCCGACCCGACGACCAAGAAGAGCGTGGCCCTCGAGGCTCGCTACCTGCTCGGCAACTTCGCGTTCCTCGCGCGCAGGTACAAGGACGCGGTGGCCTACTACGACCAGGTGCTGCTCGCCCACCCCGCGCGGGGCAAGGACCCGGCCGAGATCGGCCCGCCGGACGGCGACGACGCGGTCGCGCGTGACGCCGCGTGGAACCGCGCGATCGCGCTGCGCAGGCTCGAGCAGCAAGACGCGGGACCTGACGCGCCGGACGCCTCGCCGGAGACGCCGGACAGCGACGCCGACGACAGCCCGGATGGCTCCGATGGCAGCAATGACAGCAGCGACGGCGGGCCCGACGGTGGCGACGCGGACGGCGGGGGCGCCGACGCGGATGGAGGTGCCGAGGGCGGCACCGACGCGGCTTCGCCACCTCCGACGGCCTCGGCGGCGCCCAGCAGCGTCACGTCCGCCAACCTGCGCGAGCTCGATCGCTTCAAGAACGTGCCGCCGCTCGACCCCGACCTCCCGATGAAGATCAAGGAGCGCAAGAAGCTCCCGAAGAGCCTGGACAAATGAGGTCGCTCCACGCGCTCACCGCCCTCGTGGTGCTGGTCGCTGCCCAGCGCAGCGTCGAAGCTGCGCCGTCGGCGACGGTCGAGGCCAAGGTGGACCGCGCCGTCGTCGGCGTGGGCGACGTCGTCACCTACACGCTGGTGGTCAAGGTCCCGAAGCAGGCCACCTCCTACGAGCACGCCCCGGGCAAGCTGCCGGGGTTCGACCTCGTGTCGGTGTCCACGTCGCCGGGGAGCGCGATCTTCCGGGTCAACGGGGTGGTCCAGTACCAGACCACGATCACGGTCAACTACAAGCTCCGCGCGAAGACGGTGGGCAAGCACGAGCTCGGCCCGGGCAAGCTCACCATCGACGAGGTCGCCCACCCGATGCCCAAGGTCGGCATCGAGGTGGTCCCCGCGGGCAAGGCCCCTCCCCCACCGAAGAAGGCGAAGGATCCGTTCGACGACTTCTTCTTCAAGATGGGGGACGACGAGGACGAGTTCGCGCCGCCGCCGCCCAAGGACGACGTGCCCGACCCGCTCGCCCGCGTCGACGAGCTGCCCGCGGGCGCGGTGCCCGAGCCCATGTTCGTGCGCGTCGCGGTCGACGACCTGCACCCGGTGATCGGGCAGGCGGTCACGGCCAAGCTGTTCGTGTACTCGCGGCTCGGGGCCCGCTTCCTGCCGAGCAAGCCGCTCACGTTCCCCGACTTCGCCAACGTCCGGTTGCGCGTCGCCGACGACAAGTGGCGCCCGATCACCATCGGTGGGCAGAGCTTCCAGTGGAAGCTCTGGGAGGCGAGCGCGATCTTCCCGCTGCGCACCGGCAAGCTCGAGATCCCCGCCGCCGAGGTCGAGGGCACGCGCATCGACACCTTCACGATGGGCGGGCCCGTCCTGCTCAAATCCAAGGCGTTCACGATCGAGGCCGCGGAGCCCAAGCTCGAGGGACGCCCGGTCGGCTACGTGCTCGGGGACGTCGCCGCGGACCTCGAGCTCCAGGCCGACGTGCAGCCGCGCGACGTGAAGGACGGCCACGCGCTCGTCGAGCTCAAGCTGCGCGGCATGGGCCGCATCGAGCGCCTGACGGTCACGCCCCCGACCGTCCCCGGGGTCACGTGGACCTCGACGACCGACACGTCGAAGACGACCGTCGACGCCACCACCGTACGCGGCGGGCGGCGCCTGCTCTACGACGCGCGCTTCGATCAGCCCGGGGACGTGGACCTCGGCGCGGTGCGCGTGCCCGTGTGGGATCCGCTGCGCAAGGGCTACGTGGTCGCGCAGGCCCAGCTCGGGAAGGTGCACGTGACCACCGCGGCCCCCGCGCCGAGCGCGAGCACCAGCACGGAGTGGATACTGCCGGCGCCGCGCGAGGAGCTCGGTCGCACGCCCTCGGCGCCCCGCCTCGCCGACCGCGCGTGGCCGTGGATCGTGGCCGGGGGCGCCCCGCTCTCGGTGCTGGCGCTCTCCTCGCTGCTACGCGCGAGCCGCAGCGCCTCGGCCCGTCGGCAGGTCGCGCGGGACAAGCCCGGGCACAAGGCGCGCGAAGCCCTCGCGAAGCTCGGCGACGGCGTGGACGACGCGGCGCGGGCGCTCGATCTCGCGCTCGAGACCCGGCTCGGTCGCCCTTCGCGGGGACTGACCCAGAAGGAGCTGCGCAAGGCGCTGGTCGAGGCAGGTGAGTCCGAGCACGTCGCGGAGATCGTGGCGCTGCACGAGGCGATTGCGACCGCGCGCTTCGCGAAGGAGGCCGCGCCGTCGAAGGCGACGGTCCGCGCCGTCGCGGGCGGGCTCCTCGATCGCACGCCCGCCGAGGAGACCCCGTGAGCGAGCTCTCGCCCGCCGTCGTCGCGCTGCGCGAGGGTCGCCTCGACGACGCGATCGCCGCCCTCGAGTCGCTCGCCGACCGCGGAGTGCTGTCCACGTCGGCGGCGTTCGATCGCGGGATCGCCTACGCGCGCCGCTCGCAGTCCACGTTCGCGCGGTCGGGGGATCTCGGCCGGGCGGCGCACGCCTTCGAGGAGGTGCTGCGGCTCGACCCGCACGACGGTGCGGCGCGCGAGCTGCTCGAGCAGGCGCGGCGCGAGATCGCGCGACGCGACGCGCGCGCGAGCGGGAAGGCGGAGGAGCTCGGCGCCGAGTCGCCGTTCCGCGCGATCGTGACGGCGACCGCGCCGGACACGTATGCCGCGGTGACGCTGGTGGGCTCCGCGGTGCTGTCGGTCGCGCTGCTCTTGTTGCCGGGTGCGGTGCGCGCGCGGCGGCGCATCCTCGCGACGGTGGCGATCGTCGCGGCGCTGTCGACGCTGGCGACCGGCACGCTGGGGCTCGCGGCCTGGGACCTGCGCGTGCACCTGCGCGAGGCCGTGGTGGTCGTGCAGAAGCCGACGGCGACGACCCTGGACGGCGCACCGTTCGACGTCGACGAGGGCGCGCGGGTGGACGTGGTGGAGTTCGGGGCCACGGCGACGCGCATCCGCACGGAGAAGGGCGAGGCCTGGATCCCGCGGTCGGAGCTGCGGTTGCTGCCGCCTCACCACCCGTGAGCACTCACGCTTTGCCACCAGGCGTGGCACGCCAAGTATCTGGACGACTCCCAGTGTTTGGGGCGTCTGTGGATGGCCCGTCGTGGCCACGGCGACATCGGGCGCTAGCCGCGGTCCCGCGATGCGAGTGCCATGGATAACGTGTGCAACTCCCGAAGGCACTCCGCGAGCCTGGAGAGAAGCAGTTCGTGTCCGCCGATCCGGAGCAGCTTCCCGTCTTGGGACACGTGGAGCACCCCAGGAACTCCGGCAGAACCTCCCGTTCTGATGTCATCGTCCATGTGCTCGATGGCGTTGCGAACATCGCCAATCTCCGGGCCAAAGGACTCCAGCAACCTCCACTGTGCACGATTGATGTCGGGATTCTCGGGGTTCGCGCGCATCCTCTCGACGAGCCGCAGGCAGCGCTTCACCGTCGTGACGCTCGTCTCGAACTCCGCGTGCCCTTCGTGGAGCAACGAGGTGCGGTTCTCCGACGCCGCATAGTCTAGGAGGAGGCGTCGGCCCGCGTTGTACGAGCGGAGCGCCTTGTCGCACGCGAGGATGAAGCTGTTCACGTAAGAGCGCACCTGGGGGTCGTCCGAGCCCCCACGACCAGTGAACGTGACGTTGAGGGAGTAGTTCGAAATCACTGGAAGGAACAGGCCAGTGAGATCGGGAGCAGCGAGGGTCGCGATCCACGTCATGGGTTGGATCTACCCCGGTGGTTGCGAGATGCACGAAGCTTCGTGCGCCGGCCGTCGACGCTCTGGATGCGATTCAAACCGCGTCACCGGAACTCGAGCTCGCGAGGGAGTCCCCGGCTGACGTCACCAGCTCGACCTCGGCGACGAGCGTGTGGAGCGCGGGTTGAACTTGGGAAGCGCAACGCGAGCTGTGACTCGGGGATGCCGATCGGACGCGACCCAAACTACAATCGTCTCCGTGTTGCGCCCAACCGTGCGTTCCCTGCCCGTCCATCTCTCCGCCCTTGCTGGCCTCGTCGTCGCGGTCGCGACGTCGTGCACACCTGTGCGGCCGACCACCAGCGGCGGAGAGGTGCCCGCGCCCACTTCCGCACCCGTCCAGGCGACGAGCGAGAGGGTTCCCGTCGACGACGACCCCTCGCTCGGCCCGGGCGACGCACCGGTGACGATCGTGGTCTTCGGCGACTTCGTGTCGCCGTTCTGTCGCACGCTCTCCTCGACGCTGGTGGCGCTGCGGGCTCGTTACGGCGACAAGTTGCGCGTCGTGTGGAAGGACTATCCTCTGGCGCAGGACGAGCATGCGTTCGCTGCGGCTCTCACGGCGCGCACCGTCTTTCGACTGCGGGGCGCAGCTGCGTTCTGGACGGTGCAGGAGGCACTCTTCAAGGCTCCGACGGTCGAGCCCGCTCTCCTGCGCGCGCTCGCGAAGCAGCAAGGGTTGACCGACGACGACCTGCAGAACAGTCAGAGCGAGGCCGACAGCAAGATCCGCCGGTCGATCGTGTTGGGCGGAGAGCTCGGCGTCAACGGCATCCCGGTGTCGCTGGTGAATGGCATCCACGTCTGGGGAGCGCAGCCCATCACGAAGTGGATCCCGATCGTCGACGCGCAGGTCGCGGCTGCGGCGGATCTGCGAGCCCAGGGGATCGCTGCCTCGGCGACATACGCGGCGCTCGTGAAGCGCAACTACACGCCCCCGACGAGCGACACCACCGACGTGCCGACGAAGGTGTGGCGGGTTCCGGTCGGGCAGAGTCCCGTCGACGGCAGCCCCGACGCGCTCGTGACGCTCGTCGTGTTCTTCGGGTACGAGGACCCCTACAGCAAGAAGTTCGACCGCACGCTCGCCGAGCTGCGCGCGAAGTACGGCGCGAAGCTGCGGGTGGTCTACAAGCACTACCCACTGTTCTTCCAGCCACGCTCGCTGCCAGCCGCGATGCTGGCGATCGAGGCGGAGAAGCAGAAGGGGTTCAAGGGCTTCGCGGTCGTGCACGCGAAGCTCATGGAGGCGAGCAAGCTCGAGGACACGGACCTTTCGGCGATCGCTGCTGCGTCGGGGCTCGACACGAAGGCGACCATGGCGGCGGTGCAGGCGATGAAGCATCGGCCCACCGTGGAGGCGGACACCGAAGCGGGTGAGCAGGTCGACGTGTTCGGGACCCCGACGGCATTCATCAACGGCCGGACGATCGACGGGGCTCGCGACGCCGCCTACTGCTCGAAGATCATCGACGAAGAGCTCGTCAAGGCGGCGGCCCGTGTGAAGGGTGGACTCGCTACCGCGAGCGTCTACGAGGCCACCGTGAAGGACGGGGCGTGGGGCATACCTCCGATCGCCGTGCCCACCGACGCGCCCGCGCGAGGAGGCCCGAATGCCAAGGTCGTCGTCCAGTACTTCGGCGGCTTCGAGGACCCGTTCACCAGGCGCCTCTGGTTCGGCACTCCTTCGAACGGTGCGGACGATCCGAGCACCGCTGCACTGAGGGCGGTGGTGGCCAAGTACGGCGACAAGGTTCGCATCGTCTTGCGCCACTTCCCGCTGGCCATGCACAAGCGGGCCCGCACGCTCGCCACGTTCGCGATCGAGGCGTACATCCAGAAGGGCGCGACCGGGTTCTGGAAGGTCCACGATGACCTCTTGCTGCAGCAGTCCGAGACCGACGACGCGGCCCTGCAGAAGCTGGCCACGAAACACGGCCTCGACTGGAAGAAGTGCAAGGCGGCCATCGATGGAGATCTGCACGCCACGACCCTCGCCCGCGACATCGAGGACGGCACGAAACTCCGAGCCACGGGTACCCCGATGCTGCTCATCGGCGGGCGTCGAGTGGTCGGAGCCGTTCCTCCCGCGATTCTGTACGAGCGGATCGACAGGGCCCTCGCGGCGACACCGTGAAGGCCCACCGCCCACTTCCAGCCCTCACGGCGGACAGTCGGGCGACGGACTCGCGCCCACGTACAGGAGCGATCTGGGCAACGTCACGCGCACGCGCGCGAACGCACCTGGGGTGATGGATCGCGCTGCGCAGCCTGCGCTCCGCTCGGACCTGGATTGCGACGAGCCGTGCACCGTGCGAACTTGGTCGCGATGGCGGCGAGGCAGCTGGACCCGTTCACCAGCCGGCGTGTCCTCTACCTCGAGGTCCTGGCGATGATCGTCGGTCCAGCGTTGCTGGCTTGGTGGGCCTCCATCCCTGTTTCGAGACCCATGTTGTTGGTCGTACTCCCCGTGCTGGCGTGGGGCGTGTACTCGTTCTGGAAGAACATCTCGACCCGGCAGCTGAGCGCCGAGGGCGTGACCTTTCGTGACCGGACCGATTCCCCGAGAATCGTCCCGTGGACGTCGATCCGACGCATTCGCGTCACTGGCGATGCCTTGCTCCTCCACACCGACGACGACATCCACCAGGTCCCGCTCTTCGCGCTCTGCGACGAGCGCGCCTTCGTCGCTGAGGTGAGGAGGCGGATAGCGGCGGCGCGCGGCTTCGCGAAGGATCGCTGAGGTGGACCACTGGACGAGTCGCTCGAGCGTCGCCCTCCTGCTCGGCTCTTTGAGCGCCGTCGTGGGCTTGGTCGGCTGGCTGGCCCTCCGCAACGGCGATCGGGCGAGCGTCGGGTTCTTCGTCGCTGTCGCGGGACTCTGCCTCTGGTTCGGCGCCGCCCTCTATCGCTCGATCGCGACGCGACGGCTCTCCGACGAAGGGATTCACTTCCGCGACGCGCTCGGGTGCCAGCAGTTCGTCCGTTGGGACGAGGTCGCGTGGATCGAGGTCCGTGGTGTCGCCGGGGTCGGCGCGATGGATCTCGTGGTCGCGACCGACATCGAGGCGTTCGTCATCTCGCTGCTCGCCTTGCGCGACCAGCTCGCGTGGATCGAAGAGATACGGACCCGTGTGGCGCTGGCGAAGGGGCGCCGCCGACCCGGTTCGTGAGAGCGTTGGTCCAAGCGTCCTGCGCACGCAGACGTCTGCGCGTCGAGCCGCAGACGCCTGCCGCGATCACCGCCTCTGCTGGCACGCGCGCTCGGCACGGCGCCCGGGCGCAGTCCATCGTCGCGGCCGACCGATTCAGCCGTTCCACGTATGCTGGCGCCCACACGCTGCGTTCCCCGTCTGCTCCGCGACTGTCGGGCTCGTCGTCCTCGTGTCGTGCATCGGAGGTGCGTGATCTCCTGCGCGACAACCGCCTCGACCGAAAGAAGATCGAGGACCACGAACGCAGGATCGCGAAGCTCGAGAAGCGCAGCGCGTGAAGGTCGAGCGCAGTCCAAGCCCGCTGCGTGCGGCCGCCCATGGGGTCGACGCGCGCCAGCATCTCCCGCGCTAGCATCGGCGCATGCCGTACCCGACGCGCTCCAGCGTTCGCGGCCTCGCAGACGAAATCGCGGCGGGACGGCTGAACCCGGCGGAGCGCGCCGAGGAGGCGCTCCGCCAGTTCGACGCCGACACGGCCTGCGAGGTGTTGCTGGCTGCAGCCGTCGCCGGCTTGCCCCCGCCAGCACAGCTCGTCGCCCGGGTCGTCCCTGATCTCTCCGATATCGAGCTGCTCCCGCCACTGGTCGGGGCGTGCGGCGGCGACCGCGTCGAGATGCTCCTCGATTGCGTCGGGTCGGATCGCATGAGCAGCGAGCGCGATGCGCTCGCGCTCTTCCTCGCCGTCCAGCTCCTCGAAGGTCCAGCGCCGCCTCGCCTGTCGACGCTCGTGAGGTTGCAGGCCCGTCGGCGCCTCGGGGTCGAGGCGAGCATCCTCCTCGCGCTCGCCGCCAAGGAGCTCCGCGATCCCCAGGTGCTCGAGGTCGCGAAGAACTGGCTGCCGATGGCGAACGTCGTCGAGGCGAGGCCGCTGCGCGAGCGTCTGCGTCGGTTGCTCTCGGCGCCGATCCTGGACGCGCTCGAGGAGCGCGCGCCGACGCGCGGCGTGTCTGGCTTCACCGTGCGGCGCGCCGTGCCCAAGGTTGGCCGCAACGACCCTTGCCACTGCGGGAGCGGCAAGAAGTACAAGAAGTGTTGCGAGGCGACGGACGCCGCGCGTGCCGCGGATCCATCCCCGCAGGCAGGCCTCACCCGCCCGGAGTACCTGCGCACCTCCGGTGCGACGATGAGCGCGGACGAGGTCGACGGTCTGCGTCCGTCGGACCTCGCGGAGGTGGACTTCGCAGCGTTGCGAACCCGCCCGCTGATCGCGGCGGTCCGACGCGCGAGCCTGTTTCATCGCTGGGATCTCGCCGAGCGCGCGATGGACGTGCTGGCGGCGCGAACCGACCCGCCAGATGGGGCAGACGCGGAAGGGTACCGTCTCGACTTGATCTCCGACCTCTTGCAGGCGGGCGAGTTCGCGGGCGCAGAGCGGCAGATGGGTCTGCTCCGGGATGGCACGTCGATGCCTGCGTCCGACCTGCTGAAGCTGGAGCTCCACCGCCCGTCCGACCGGACGCTCGCGTACCTCGAAGATCTGGCAGTCCGAGGACTCCGCGAGCCGCACGGCGACGGGCTCCTCGACCTGTCCTTCGGTCTACTCGCTGCATCACCAGCGCTGGGCATCCTCACGGCGCGAGCAAGCCTCAGCCTGCCTCGGGCCATCGACTCGATGATGTTGCTCGACGTGATCGAAGAGGCGCGCGATCGGCTCGCGCTGCCGCCCGGCGACCCCTCGAGGGACACCTTCGAGCTGCTCCTCGACCGAGACGCCGCCCGCCGGGTGGACGACCTCGGGAAGCGCAAGGAGAGCGAGCGCAGCCAGAAGCTCGCCGACGAAGCCGACGCGCTGCGTGCCAAGCTGAACGAGTCCAAGGCCCGTGTCGCCGAGCTCGAACGAGGTCTGCGCGCGCAAGAGACGACGTTGCGGGAGCTACCGGCTGTTCCGAGCCCCAGCGAGCCGGCACCGGTCACGATCGTCGAGGACGTCGAGCGACGTAGGCTCCGCGCCAAGGTCGACGAGCTGAAGCACATGCTGATGGAGCGCAACCAAGAGCGCAGCCGCCTTCGGCGCGAGCTGGCGCGGGTCAACGAGACGCTCGCGACTGACGCCGCGGGCAGCTCGGACGCACCGGAGGAGGACGAGGGAGGCCCCGTCGCCCCTCCCCGAGGCGTGCTCATCCCGACCTTCTCATCGTCCGCGCGAGACGAGCTTCGCGAGGTGCCAACAGCCATCGCCGGCAAGGCCATCCTGGCGGCCGCGTCGCTCGCAGCCGGCGACGTCGGCGTGTGGCACCAGGTCAAGAGCATGGTGACGGCGACCAGGCCACTGCTCTCCTGTCGCGTGGGTATCCACCATCGCATCCTGGCGCGAATCGAGGGCCGCGAGCTGACGGTGCTCGCCGTCATTCACCGCAAGGACCTCGATGCCGCCATTCGCCGCTGCGATCGGGCTGCGGCGGGGTGATCCGTTTCGGCGGCCGCCGGCGGCCGCCGGCGAGACCGGCGGATGCCCCTCGTCGGTCACGCGAGATCCCCGAAGAAAGTAGAGCCGTCTGCTGGCAGTGTGCCTGGCACGGCGCTGGCAGCCTCCACGGCGATGCTACACTCCTCACTCATGGAGCCGCGCGCCGTTCGCCTTCGCTACGACGACGTCCGCGTGGACCCTGCGGGCTGGGAGATCCCGGAGGGTACGGTGCCCGAGTCTCCGCTCCACGACGATCTCTGTGAGCGCTTCAAGCTCGTCCTCGAGCACTGGGTCGAGCGCACACAGCACGACGCCGAGGTCTACCGCAACATCGCCGTGCGCATCGATCCCACCGATCGTCGCATCGGCATCGACCCAGACGTCTGTGTGGTCTCGCCTGCGCCTCGCGAGCGTCGCGCGCTGACGAGCATCGCCACCTTCGAACACGGCCCTCCGCTGCTCTCGATCGAGGTCGTGAGCACGTCGCACCCGAACAAGGACTACCGAGAGGCTCCGGCGCGTCACGCCGCCACGGGAGTCACGGAGCTCTGGGTGCTCGACCCCACCCTCGCTGGCCCGCGCACCCATGGCGGGCCCTTCCTCATCCAGCGCTGGGCACGCGACGAAGCGGGAACGCTCGTGCGCACCCACGCGGGTCCGGGGCCGTTCCGCTCCTCGGTGCTGGACGCCTTCATGGTCATGGTCGAGGGCGTTCCACGCCTCTGCGACGACTCCGTGGGTCTCGGACCGTGGGTCACGCGCGACGAAGCGCTCGCCCGCGCGGCGCAGGCAGCAGCGCAGGCGGCACGCGCAGGGGAGCAGGCGGCGCTCGAGCGAGAGAAGGCGGCCCTCGCACGCGAGGAGGCAGCGCTGCGAGCGCTCGCCGAGATGCGCGCCAGCGCTCGAGGATAGGCGCTGCTCAGCGGGGGACAGGAGCCCCGCTCGCCGAGAGCTCGCGGTATACCCGGACGACGGCCTCGACGGCCTGCTCGGCGCGAACCACCACGCGCCGAGCCCTCTGACCCACGGCGCGACGCCGCTCGCCGTCGACGCACAGGGCGCGGAGCGCGGTGGCGAACGCCTCCACGGTGCGCTCGGCCATGACGGCCGTCTCACCGTCGGTGAAGACTTCGCTGAGCCCGGGAGCGTCGCGCTGGGCGATCATCGGCAGTCCGAAGCTCGCCGCCTCCATCGGCGCGAGGCCTTGCGTCTCGTAGAGCGACGGAAATGCAAATACGTCGGACTGCGCATAGTGGTCGGCCAGGACACGTTGGTCCGCGACCAGGCCCACGAACGTGGAGCGAGCGCGAACGCCGAGGTGACTGGCCAGCGCCTCGAAGTCGGCGCGGTAGGGGCCGTCCCCGACGAGCACGAGGTGGAACTCCTGACCCGACGCGGCGAGCCGGGCGGCCGCCTCGAGGAGGAAGGGAACCTCCTTCTCGTAGGCGAGCTGACCGACGAACAGCAAGACGGGCGTCGCGGGCGGGATGGCATACCGCTCGCGCAGCCGGAACTCACCGCGCGCCGTCTCGGGGAAGTCGATCCCCTGCCGCACGACCTCCATGCGCGGCACCGGTCGAGCTCGCTCGCAAGGCGAACAGCTGTCGACGTAGGCGTGGAGCTCTCGGCGCAAGGCCTCCGAGGGGACGAACACGCAATCGACGCGGGTGCAGTAGCTGAACACCATCCGCTGCGTGGCCTCGACGCAGAACCGCACGCCGTCCTCGGTGACGACCTGGTGGTCACGCAGCCGAGAACGATGGGTGCGCGGCCGACGGAACAGGGCGTCGGCGGTGAGGACGCCCAGGGTGAAAGGCTGCCGACGATACTGTGCGATCGCCCAGTCCGGGTAGCGGGAGTGGAGAGTGAACACGACGGGCCGGCGCTGGCGCCGCCCGTGGGCCAGCGCGACCTCGCCGGCCGCGAACGGCGTGTGCGCGTGGAGGACGTCGAAGGGTATGGCCGCGAGGCGGCGCGAAAGGAGCGGATCGACCGCTGGGACGCCCAGGCGATAGGGCGGGCGGAACGGCAGCGAGAAGAAGCGCACGCTCCGCGGATCGTCGGGGACTCCGTCCGGGTGGCGCGGGGTGACGAGCCAGCTCGGACCGAGCCGACGCTCCATGGTCTTTCGGTAGGCGCGCCACGCGGACGACGCCGTCCACGGCGGGCAGATCCGCGTCGAGGAAATGTCCAGTGATCACGGGGTCGCTTCCGGCGTCGAGGTCGCTGCCACACTGCCGCCACGAGCCGAGCTCCGATCGAAGAACCAGAAGAGGTGGAGGGCACCGAACGCGGTCGCGCAGTGCCACAGCGCGTGCCACTGGAGAACGGACTCGGGGGCACAGAGCACCTTGCGCTCGTCGAGCCCCCAGGCAGTCGCGCCCGTGAGGATCCCCAGTCCGGCGAGCACGAGGTGGCGCGCGGAGGGACGCGCGCGCGAGAGCACGCGCAGCGCCGCCCCGAGACAGAGGAGGAGCAGCAGCGGGAGGAGCCACGCGCCGAACCGGTACAGATCGAGCCCGACGAACACGAGGTCGACGACGACGATGCCAGCGAGCCAACGTGCGTGTTCCTCGACGGGTCGCTCGATCGCGAAAGAGAACCCGATGAGCGCGAGGACCACCGCGTACGTCGCCCCCATGTCCAGCCGCTGGGCGACGAGGGTGATGGATGCGTGGAAGAAGCCGCTCCCGGCCGCCAGTGCGAACAGCGAGGCGGCGAAGAGCCTCCGCAGCGAGACCGACAGGCGCCCGACCCGGCGATCGGCCAGCACCGCGACGCCAGCGAGGGCGAACGCCGCGTTGGACAGGCTGTTGATGGGCTGTCGGAGGTATCCGCCGAAGCGATTCAGCTCGCAATACTTGGCCGACAAGCCGTCGGTGCCGAGGGCCAGCGCAGCCCAGGGATCATGACTCGAGAACTCCATCGCCCCTCCCTCGCGCGTCGGCCCGCAGACGTCTGCGTGTCGAGCCGCAGACGTCTGCGTGTCGAGCCGCAGACGTCTGCGCGTCCAGCGATCAGCGCCTCGGCGGAGCGCTCAAGGCGCCTTGCACGTCAGCGGCGTCGACGAGAACACGCCCTTGTCCTGCTTCAGCAGGTACCCGTGCGCGAGGTCGTGCGGCGCGATCACCGCGTCGAGCGTGCCGTCCTTCGACCACGCGCTCGCCGCCCAGAGGCCGCCCGAGCACGCCTTGCCGCCCTGGTAGAACGAGATGCGCGAGCTCCCGACGAGGTCCGTCGAGGGCGTCGCACCCAGCTTCGGCGCCGCCTTCGGCGTGGCCTTCACCAGCAGCGCCTTGCCGAGCGCGTCCGTGGACGAGAGACCCGTGAAGCTCTTGGCGTCGCACGCGGCGAGCGGCGCGGCCGGCAACCCGCCGAACGGGTGCCCCGCGGGCAGATCGGCGCCGAGCGTGTCGAGCGGGTACGCGACCGCGTTCGGGCGGCCGACCTTGAGGACGGGCACGCCGTTCTCCACCGCGAGCCCGGTGATCACGCCCGGCGTCCAGATCGTCGTCGTCCAGGTCTTGCCCAGATCCTTGGTGTAGGCGATCTCCGTGCTGCCCCAGTTCCCCGAGGTGAGCGCGACCTGCTTGCCGACCTTGACCGCGTTGCGCCAGCGACCGCCGCCGAGGCCCTTGGGCGGACGCGGGAACGACTCGACCTTGCCGTCGAGCTTCGCGAAGTAGATCGGCGCCTCGTCGTTCTCGGGCAGGAACAGCACGCCGCCCTCGACCACCTCGAGCACCGCCGACACCGAGCTGCGGCCGACGCGGAACGGCTTCACCTGCGGGATCTTCGCCTTGCCGACCTTGCCCGTCGCGCCGTCGTAGAAGCCGAGCTCCACGTCGACCGGCGAGTACGCGCCGTCCTTCTTCGGGCCGAAGGTGTACTGCGCGGCGACCACGCCAGCGTTCGACCAGGTGCGACCCGGGCGCGTCTGCTTGTCGCCCTTGGGCTTCGCCACGTCGAGCAGCTTGATCGTCTTGGGCGCAGCGCCGGCGCGCGCGACCGAGATGCTCGGCCCCTTGTCGTAGCCGTAGGGGAAGTCGATCCAGCGCACGTCGCCCGGGCCGGCGCGCAGGTCGTTGGCGCTCGGGTAGCCGTCGCCGACCTTGGTCCACTTGTCCTCGTACGTGCACTCGATCTTGACCTGGGCCTCGGCGGGCGGCAGGTTCGGGACAGCGTCGGGCTTCTTGGCCTTCGGCTCGTCGGTCGCCGCGAGCATCTCGCCGCCGATCGCCGGGAGATCCCAGCCGACGCGCATCGCACGCCCGGCGAGGCAGCCGGCCTTGGTGCAGTCGATCTGGCCATAGCCGGCGACCGCCACCTTGGCCCAGTGCTCGCCACCGTCCATCGTCTCGTAGCCGCCACCGCCGACGGCCGTGGCGAGCCCGCGCACGCCGGCGAACGCCACGGCGTAGGTCTCGAACGGCAGGTAGAGCGGGGGCTGCGCGCCGCCGCTCGACGAGACACGGGTGAGGCGCAGCGGCCTGCCGTGCACGATCCGCAGGGTGCCGGTGTCGTCGACCGTCATCGCGTGGGGTGCCTCGACGCCGGTGTCCACGCCGAGCTCGGTCGGGGTGGTCTCCGTGAGTCCGAGCGACAGGATCTTGCGCGTCTCGCGGTCGTAGAAGTAGACGCGGTCGTTCTTCTCGTCGAAGGCGAGCGTCTCGATCCGCACCTTCTTCGAGAGCGGCTTCCACGCGCCGCCGATGCGCACCTGCGGCGGGGCGCACGGCCCCGAGCTCTCGCAGAGGCCGGAGAGGAACGCCCAGCCCTTGGGCCCGGCGAACAGGCGGAACGGCCAGTCGGGGCGGCCCTCGAACGAGCCGGCCGGCGTGATGGTCTTGCCGTCGTCGCTCGTGGTGAAGACGCGCACGTAGGGGTCGCCGTCGTAGTCCTCGAGCGCGATCAGCACGTTGGAGCCGTAGCCGTCGACCTTCACCTCGGAGCCGCCGTCCTCGCCGAGCAGGTGACGCTCGCCGAGCTTGTCTCCGAGGCCACCGAGGGCGATCTCCGTCTTGCGCTTGCCGCTCTTGTAGCTCGTGGTCACCACGGCGACGCGATCGCCGGCGAGGTAGGTCGTGCTGTAGCCGTCCTCCTTGGTGTCGAGCTCGGTCTTGGCGAGCGGCGCGGGCTTCTCTCCGTTGACGAGCTTGTCGCCCGAGAGCTTGGCGAGGAGGGCGAAGCCGCCGCGCAGGAACAGGTCGTCGTTGCCGTCGCGGAGCAGGCTCTCCGCGCCGATCCCGGAGAGCGCGAGCGGGGCGAAGGTGGCGCCGTCGTCGCTCGAGAGGAGCAGACGCTGCGGCGAGAGCAGCACGAGCACGCGTCCCTTGCGGTCGCTCTCGATCAGCATCGCCTTCTCGCCCGGCTTCAGCGGGAGCGGGGTCGAGGACCACTTGGCGGTCGGGTCCGCCGCGCGCAGGAGCAGGCCGTCCTCGGTCACGCCGAGCAGCGCCTTCTTGCCGAAGCAGAGGCTGCGGGCCTTCTCGGTCGGCCCCTCTCCGCGCCTGCTGATCGCACCGAGCGGGGTGTCCGCGACCTGGTAGGCGCCGTCGCTCCCGAGGAACGCGTATTTGCCGTCGTCGACGCGCACGTCGACGAGGTGGCCGACCGCGAGGGTCTCCGCGGGCGTGGCCTTGCCGTCGAGCACCGTCCAGCGACGCCCCTGGTCGCCGACCTGGAGGACCTCGCCCTTGGCCAGCGACACCTGCGCGTGCGCCTGCAGCGACGTGTCGTGGAACACCCAGCGCGCGGCCGACGGCGGCGGAGGCGGAGGAGCCTTCACCACCGGCACCGGCTTCGGCGGCACGGGCGGGGGCGCGGCGGGCGCGCAGGCGGGAAGGACGAAGAGGGCGAGGGTGGTGAAGTTGCGGAGGCGCATGGTTGCGCCGGCGAGCTTACAGCGGTCCTAGCGCGAAATCCCCAACATCAGGGCGCGGAGGGATCGAGCTTCTTGGCCTTGGATTCGAGCTGTTTTGCCTGCAGATCGAGCTTCTTGGCGCGCTTCTCGAGCGTGGCCGCGGCGGCCTCGGCCTGGTCGGCGAGGTCGTCGCTGGTGACGGCCTTCTTCTCGAGCACCTCGGCCGCGTCGTTCGACTTCTTGCGGTCGGCGTCGTTCGCGGCGGTCTTGGCGGCCTCGCGGAGCTCGAGCGCCTTCGCGCGCTGCTCCTTGGCCTCCTTGCGCAGTGACTCGGCGGTCTTGCGGCCACGCGCGGCGGTGGTGCGGTCGGTGGCCGCGTCGGCGCGGAGCTTCTTCGCGTGCTCGCGGAGCGCCTTGGCTTGCTCCGCCGCGGTCTCGGCGAAGGCCGGTGTGACGACCAGCGTGGAGGCGACGCCAGTGGCCAGCGCGACGCCGAGCACCGCCGAACGAAGGGCCCTCACGGCACGCACACCTGGGCGGCCTGGGTGCCGCCCTTGGGGAGGAGGAACGAGATCGAACCGCACGCTGGCAGCGTACCGCCGCAGTCGGTGCCCGTCAGACAGAATCGCGAACAGCGCTTGGCGCCGCCGCTGACGGTCAGGCACACGCCGCTCCCGCAGTCGCCGGAGGTGGTGCAGGTGGCGCCGAACGCGAGGTCGGTCGGGCTCACCGGACCGCAGGTGATGTCGACGCGGTTGTAGGAGGAGTTGCTCGAGCCCTGGCACACGTCCGCGCCCGCGCAGTCGGCGTTGCGGTTGCATTTGCGCGCGCAGTACCCGAGCGCCGCGCTCGTGGTGCCGATGGAGATGGTCTCCTCGGTGCAGGCGTAGCCCACGCCGAGCGAGGCGGTGCAGTCGCTGTCGCCGCTCGTCGCGAGCGCGCAGGCCGCGGAGCAGTGCCCGCGGAGCTCGTCGCACAGGCCGCTCGCGCAGCCGCTCGAGTCGGTGCACGCGGCGTAGCTCGCGCCGGTGCCACCCGCCGCGAAGCAGGTGAAGCACGGGGTGCCCGCGCAGCTCGAGGGGCCGCCGCACTTCAGCGTGCCCGTGCACTCGCTCTGCTTGCTGCAGCTCGAGGTCGAGACGCAGGAGCCCGCGGAGCAGACCGAGCCGCTGCCACAGACCGCGCCCGCGCAGCAGGGCTGGCCCGGACCACCGCACGCCGAGCAGGTGCCCGCGGTGCAGAGCGCGCCGCCGCCGCAGGTGGAGCCGCCGCAGCAGGGCTGGCCGATGCCGCCGCAGCTGCAGAGCCCGCTGATCGCGCACACGCCACTGGTGCAGGCGCCGCCGCCGCAGCACGGCTCGCCGATGCCGCCGCAGTGCGCGCAGGTGCCCGTCGCGAGGCTGCAGACGTGCGACCCGGTGCAGGTGTCGCCCGCGCAGCACGGCTGGCCGAGCGTGCCGCACGTGGTGCAGACGCCGCCGTAACAGACCGAGCCGACGCTGCACTTGTCTCCCGCGCAGCAGAGCAGCCCGGGACCGCCGCACGTGCCGCACTTGCCGCTCACGCAGAGGGCACCGCCGGCGCACGAGCCGTCGGGGCAACACCCGTCGCCCGGCTTGCCGCAGGTCGCGCCGTCGGCGTCGGCCGTGCCGTCACCCGTCGCGCCGTCGCCCGTTGCGCCGTCACCCGTCGCGCCGTCACCGCTCGCGCCGTCACCGCCCGCGCCGTCACCCGTTGCGCCATCGGCCGAGCCGTCCCCCGTCGCGCCATCGGCCGCGCCGTCGCCAGTCGATCCGTCACCGGAGCCATCCCCACTCGTGCCGTCGCCCTTGGTGGTGTCACCAGAACCATCGCCCGCGTCGGAGCCGTCGCCCGCGCCGTCGCCGAAGCTGCCGTCGTCCACCTCGCCCACCGCGTCGAAGGTGCCCGGATCGACGTAGTCCGTCCCACCGCCCGCGCAGCCGGCGACGAGCCCGAACGCACACAGGATCGCGACGGCCGCTTGGTTCTTTCGCATGACTCCCTCGACGCCCCCCGAAGGGGCGAGCCCGGAGCTTGCCGCACCGAGCCCCAGTCGTCGAGTCCGCCCGTGCGTCGAGTCAGTCCTTGTGCTTGCGGGCGATCTCGCGGGCCAGCTCGCGGAGCTCACGGCGCAGCTTGTCCGGAGAGACGATCTCGATCTCGCCGAGGGAGCGCAGCACGGCTTGCAGCAGCGCCTCCTTGGTGGCGGCGCGGAGCACCTGCGCCTTGCCGCCCTGGTCGAGCAGCACCGCCGGGTCCTCGGCGACGGCCTTGATGCCCGCCGCGCTCGCGCGCACGCGCGCCTCGACCTCGAGGGCCTCCTCGAGCCGCAGGCCGACGCCCGTGCGCCCGGCGATCGAGACGCCCTCGGTGCGCAGCACGTCGAGGTCCCGGTAGATCGTCCTCACGGAGATCCCGAGCTCCTCGGCGAGCGCGTGCGCGGTCGTCGAGCCACCGTTGCGACTGGCCGCGCGGAGCGCCACCAGCACGCGTCGCCTCCTCCCGTCCCAGGTCGTCACGGCGGCCATCCTCTCAGAGGTCTGCGAGCGCGTCGAGCACCGCGGGATGGAGCAGACCATTGGTCGCGACGATCCCGAGATCGTGGGCCACTTGACCGGACTGATACTGGATCGATGCTCCGTGGATGTCGGTGAAACGTCCACCAGCGGCCACGAGGATGGCCTCGGGCGCGCAGAGGTCCCAGAGCTTGGGGCCGCCCTTGCCCGGGCCCGCGGGGACGTGGACGTACACGTCCGCGTGATCGAGGGCCAGCTCCGCGATCTTCACGCCGACGCTCCCACAGGGACGCGCGCTCGTCACGCCGAGCCGCGTGACGAGTTCGCCGATCTTCGGCGGGGTCCGCGAGCGGCTGACGAGGAGCCGCGCGTCGGCGGGCGTGGAAGTCGTCGACACGGTGACGCGCGAGCTCCCGCGTCGGTCCCTGCGCTCCGAGACCACGCCGGGCTCGCCAATGAGCACGTAGCCCCCGTCCTGGGCCGGCGCGACCACCACGCCGAGCGCCGCGCGCCCCCCGATGGCGAGCCCGACCATGACGCAGAACTCGCCGTTGCGCGCCACGAACTCCTTGGTGCCGTCGAGCGGATCGACGAACCAGCAGCGCTCGGAGCGCCCGAATCCCGGGGGCACCGCGCTCTCCTCCGCCACGATGACGTCGTCCGGGAACGCGGCGCGCAGGGCGTCGACGACGATCGCGTTGCCCGTCCGATCGGCGTGGGTGACCGGGTCGTCCTGGGCGTCGTCTTTGTAGTCCACGGCGAAGCCGCTCTCGTAGATCGCCATGATCGCGCGCGCCGCCCGCTCGGCGGCGGCGACGGCGACCTCTCGTTCGCGCGCGAGCCCGACCATCACGGCGCTTCGAGCAGCGTGGCGATGCCCTGGCCCACGCCGATGCAGAGGGCCGCGAGGCCGCGCCTTGCGCCGCGACGCTTCATCGCATGGGCCAGCGTGCCGAGGATGCGCGCCCCCGAGGAGCCGATCGGGTGACCGAGCGCGATGGCGCCGCCCTGCACGTTCACCTTGCTCGGATCGAGCTCGAGGCCGCGCAGGCACGCGAGCGACTGCGCCGCGAACGCCTCGTTGAGCTCGACGAGGTCCAGATCGCCGATCGA